>JAPVWO010000047.1 GCA_027493375.1 Candidatus Multivorans thiocomprendens
CCGACTTCGCCGCTCTCAGACGCCTGCGCGACCGGCTGGCCCGCGGCGGCCTGTTCGGAAACCGGGAGGGGTGGCTGTCGATGGGCATGAGCGCCGACTTCGAGGCCGCGGTCCTCGAGGGCGCCACGCACGTGCGGATCGGTTCCGCGTTGTTCGGAGAGCGGCCGCGGCGGTGCTAGCGTTCGGACCTTGGAGACCCTGTCCGACCTGCTTCGGGTCGTAGCGGAACGCTACGGCGAACGCGAGGCCTTGCTGTCCATCCGGCGCCATCGCCGGACGGACTCGCTTTCCGCCCGGGAGTTTCTCGACGCCGTCCGCCGGACCGCCAGGGCGCTCGAGTCGCGTGGCGTGGCCAAGGGCGACCGTGTGGCGCTGTTCGCGACCAACCGGCCGGAGTGGCACGTCGTCGACTTCGCCTGCCACCTGGTGGGCGCCGTGTCCGTGCCGATCTATCCGACCCTCAACGCGCCCCAGGTCGCCTACATCCTGCTCGACAGCGGCGCCGGCTGGATCTTCTACGACGACAAGGCGAAACGGGACCTGCTCTCCGGCATCGTTCCACACGGCGACGAAGGCGCCGGGGACAGCGATGGGCAGCGCGGTCCGCGGATGGTGGCGCTGGACGCCGAGGCGGCGGCCCCCGGCGGCACCCATCTCGACGCCCTGATCGCCGGCGCGCCGCCGGCCACGGATGGCGACCTCGCGACGTTCAGCGGACGGGTCGACCGGGACGACACGGCGAGCATCATCTACACCTCCGGCACCACCGGCGACCCCAAGGGCGTCGTCCTGTCGCACCGGAACTTCGTCTCGAACATCCTCGCCTGCCAGGAGCTCTACCCCCTGGGAGAGGACGACCAGGCGCTCTCCTTCCTGCCGCTCTCCCACGTCTTCGAGCGCACGGTCGACTACCTCTTCTTCTACCGCGGGGTGTCGATCCACTACTCCCCCGCGATCGAGCGCGTCGCCGGCCTGATGCCGGACGTGCGGCCCACCGTCCTCTGTTCGGTGCCCAGGCTCTACGAAAGCGCCTACCTTCGCATCCAGAACCTGTTCGCGAGCCAGCCGCCGGCCCGACGCCGGCTGATCGCCTGGGCGCTCAAGGTCGGCAAGCGGCGCGCTGAGCGCGGCGGCGCGGCGCTCCAGGGCCTGCTCGCCGACCGCCTCGTGTTCCGCAAGATCAAGCAGCGGTTCGGGGGCCGCCTGCGGTTCGCGATTTCAGGCGGCGCCGCGATCGCCAATGAGGTCGCCGAGTTCTTCGACGCGATCGGCATCCGCCTCTACCAGGGCTACGGGTTGACCGAGACGGCGCCGGTTCTGGCCGTGGAGTACCCCGGCGCCTCTCGCCGGGGCTCGGTCGGCAAGGCAGCACCCGGGGTCTCGCTTCGCATCGCGGACGACGGCGAGATCCTCGCCCGCACCGAGGGACTGATGCAGGGCTACTGGAAGAAGCCCGAGGCCACCGCCGAGGCGATCGACCCGGACGGCTGGTTCCACACCGGCGACATCGGCCGTCTTGACGACGACGGCTACCTCTACATCACGGACCGCAAGAAGGACCTCCTGGTGACGAGCGGAGGCAAGAACGTGGCGCCCCAGCCGATCGAGCAGATGATGATCACGCACCCCGCGATCGCCCAGGTGGTCGTGGTCGGCGACGGCTACCCGTACCTCAACGCCCTGATCGTGCCCAACTACGCGGAGCCGCCGGCGCCGTTCACCGAAATGGAACCTTCGGAACTCCGCCAGGACCCGCGTCTCCGGGAGCTCGTCCAGGGCGTGCTCGACCGCGCGAACGAGCGCCTGCCGACCCACGAGCGCGTGCGCCGCTTCCGGCTGCTCAAGCGGGAACTGACGCTCGAGGAGGGCGAGATCACGCCTACGCTGAAGGTGCGCAGGAAGATCGTCAACGAGCGCTACCGCGACGTGATCGCCTCGATGTACCTGAAGAGCCAGCGCGTAGGCTGAACAGGTGTAGAGACCGATGCTCCTGAGCGACGTGCTCTCCGTCACCGTGAACCGCAGCGCCCGGCGGCGGTAATCGTACGCCCTGCCGTCGCGGGCGTGAACCGCGACGTCCACGGTGTACTCGCCCGGCGCCAGCCGCAGCTCAGGACAGACGAGCCGGACCCGCACCGGCCCGGCGAGGGAGCGCGGCTCGTAGCCGGCCAGATCGGTGTTCGTGCCCCAGCAGTCGACGCCCCGCGGCGTCTTGACGCCGACGCCGAAGACGAAGTCGGACAGTTCCTCTCTTGGTTCGACGTCGAGTTCGAAGGCCACCGCTTCCCCGCAGTGGACGTGGTAGCGCTCCTGCCGCTCCTCGCCGGCCAGCAGGCGCGCCGCCAGGATCTCGGCCTGGCCCGAACCCCAGCGCGCGACCTCTTCCGCAGCGCCCGCGGGCGCGGTCGCGGCGTGCTCCCCTTCATCCGACTGGCGGCGCCGGTCGTGGGCCTCGCCCTCGCGCGCCGCCACCGACTCCAGGTAGGCGTCGATGACCCGCCGCGTCGACCCCAGGCCCCGGACCCGCCCGCCGTCCAGCCACATCGCCCGGTCGCAGATCTCGTCGATCAGCGTCATCGTGTGGCTGACGACGAGCAGGGTGCCGCCCCCGGCCAGGTGCTCCTCGATCCGCGCCAGGCAGCGGTGAACGAACTCCTCGTCGCCGACGGCGAGGACCTCGTCGACCAGGAGCACTTCCGGGTCGGTGTGAATGGCGACCGAAAAGCCGAGCCGCACGTACATGCCGGAGGAGTAGTACTTGATCGGCTCTTCGATGAAGTCGCCGAGACCCGCGAACTCCACGATGTCGTCGTAGCGCTGCTCGATCCGCCGCCGGCTCAGTCCGAGCAGCGCTCCGTTGATGAAGATGTTCTCGCGGCCGGAGATCTCGGGATGAAAGCCCGCGCCGAGCTCGATCAGGGCCGCGACCCGTCCCTTCACCGAGAGTTCGCCGGAAGTCGGCGGCAGCAGACCGGCCACGAGCTTGATCAGCGTCGACTTGCCCGAACCGTTGCCGCCGATGATCCCCACCGCCTCGCCGGCCGCGACCTCGAAGCTGACGTCGGTCAGGGCCTCGACGACTTCACCCGAGGCCAGGCCCCCGGTCAGGCTGCCTTCGAGCAGCGCGCTCTTCAGCGTCCGCAGCCGGTATCCGCCGGCGGCGCGCCGGTAGCGCTTGCACAGGCCGCTCGCCGCGACCGCCGGCGGGCTCAACTCAGACCGCCTCGGCGAGGGTGTCGGAGAGACGCGAGAAGAGGCCGGCGCCCGCCACCCACGACACGGTGGCGATCGCGGCCATGATCGCCCACACGTGGAGTTCGGGCAGCCGGCCGAAGAACAGGAGATCCTGCGTAGCGGTGGTGAACGAAGTCATCGGGTTCAGTCGCACCACCGCCGCGAACCGCGGCGGCAGGTCGCTCAGGGTGTAGATGATCGGCGCCAGGAAGAAGGCGAGGACGAGCAGGTTGCCGAGGAGATCCCGCACGTCCTTGAAGTGAACGCAGACAGCCGACAGCGCGAAGGCGAGACCGGCGACCATGACCACCTCGATCGCCAGAACGGCAGGCAGCAGGACAGCCGTCCAGCCGGAGATCGGATAGCCGAGCAGCCGGCCGGCGACCAGCGCGACTCCGACGATCGGCAGCGCCAGGAGGAAGTGCATCAGGTTCGCCACCACCGCCACCGCGGGCAGCACCTCGACCGGAAACACGGCCTTGCGGATCAGGCCGCCGTTGGCGGTGAGGGACGTGCAGCCCTCCAGCAGCGATGTCGACACCCAGATCCACGGAAAGAGGCCGGTGACCAGGAAGACACCGTACGGCCTGACCTCGACCAACCCGCGAGGCCCGAGAATCATGCCGAAGACGAACGAGTAGACGGCGAGCAGCAGGAGCGGATTGAGCAGGGACCAAAGGAACCCCAGGACGCTTCCCCGGTAGCGGGCCCGCAGCTCCCGCATGACCAGGGTCCAGAGCAGGCTGCGGTAGCGGACCAGCGTTCGGGCCAAATCGACCATTGCCGCGAGCATCTTACGCGGGTGCGCGGGCCGGGCAGCCGGTCTCGCACTCGAGGTACACCGGCGCCCCGGCAAGCACCGCGGGAACCCGGTCGAGTTCCCGGCCGTCCCGGTCGCGCACCGCGCGCACGTCGCTCCGAGGCCGGTAGGAGCGACCGCGGTCGTCCAGCGCCCAGACGACCCGGATCTCGCGGCCGTCCCGGACCGCCCGGTAGCCGCGCAGCCCCGGCGGCATCCGCAGGCGCACGACTTCCGCTCCGGCCAGCTCGCGCTGGAGTTGACGCAGGGCGAGCCAGGCGGGGCGCTTCCGCGGACCGCCGCCCCGCGGGTCGAGCAACCCGTAACCCGCGGCCGCCAACTGCCACCAGTAGACGCGCTCCGCCAGGCCCGTGCCCAGGGCATCCAGCGCGTAGCGGACCAGGTAGCTGGCCTGGGCGTCCTCGTCCACCGCGACATCCCGGCCCGCGGGGGCGTGCGGACCCTCCGCGAGCGGCCAGTTGAACTCGGTGACCCAGCTCCTGCCCGACGCGCAGTCCGGAGCCCTGCGAGCCAGGGAACGCAGAACCGCCAGCTTGCCGGCGAGGTCGAAGCCGAGCTGGCGGTTCTCCGGTGCGCCTCGCCGGTCGACGTAGAGCTGGCTCGCCAGCACGTCGAACCGGCACTCCGGCCGTCCCGAGTGGATCAGTGCGGCGGTCGCGTGAGGCTCGAAGTCGATCACCGCGGGGGCGAGAACGCAGGCGTCGCGGCGCTGGGCCCGTACCGCCTCGGCGCCGGCCGCCAGCAGGCTCCAGTAATCCGCGGGCCGCCAGACGCCCCACTTGCTGCGATTGGGGGCCTGGCCGATCAGGAAGCGCCGCCCGCAGGGCGCCAGCGCGGTCGCGGCTTCCTCGACCCGCCGCCGCCAGAGGCCGGCGTCCCGGACCAGCGAACGGTCCTGGCCGAGCTGGAACACGAGGTCGACCGGCCGCTCGCCGCGGCGGAGAGTCCGCGCCAGCTCCAGCAGGTCGCGGTCGACCCCCTGCCAGAGGTGGAAGCGCAGGAGCACGGTGCCGACTCCGAGCTCCTCGATCGCCCCGGCCAGGGAAGCGACCGGGGCCGAACCGGGGCCGACGGCGACGCCCAGGCCGCCGAAGCGAACCGGCGCCGGCGCGCGGTCGAGGGCACGCCGTCTGCCGTGCGCCTCGGCGACGGACAGGAGCAGCGGCCCGGCGGATCGAAGCAGGGGCCGCGCGTGGTGGCCGGCGTCGCGCAGGCGCACGCCCAGGCGCTGGCCGCGAGTGGCCTGCTGATGCGGCTGATCGGTCAGCGGATCCCAGACCGTGCGCTCGGTGGCCGCGGCCCCCCGTTCCGCGTCGGGAACGTGGGGGTGGGCGCGGCGGCGCGGCAGGAGGAGATCGGACAGCCGCCGCAGACCCCGGCGCGCGCCCTGCTTCGATCCCAGCTTGAAACGGAACGCGCGGTGGCAGGTCTCGAACCAGATCCGCTGAAGCCGCGGCAGGCCGCCCGGCCGGTAGCCGGCCAGGTACTCGGCCCGGTCCTCCGGCCGCAGCACCGGCATCCGGCTGAGATCCCTCAGTCGCTGGCTGGTCGACAGCCGTCGCCGGAAACGGGCGCGGTTCAGGTCGACCAGGAAGAGCTCGGCGTCGGTCGCCGGCGCCGACAGGAGAACGTTGCCGGAGGTCAGATCCCTGAACCAGACGCCGTGGCGGTGGAGTTCCGCGGCCAGCGCGCCGACCCGCCGCAACAGGGTCGGACCGTGGATTCCGGGAAACTGCTCGGGTCCGGCGCCGGCGTTCAGGGCGCGCAGGACGTAGCGCAACTCCAGCGCGTCCGGCACCAGACGGCAGACGTACCAGGCGGGACCATCGATCGTGTTCGACTCCGCGTAGAGGAGGGGTTCCGGCGTCGGGATGCCGAGACGCCGGAGGCGGCGCGCGGCCAGGAAGCTCAGGCGGGCCCGGCTGCCGCGGCGGCGGCGGCGGAGCCGCGCGCGCAGATCGTCGTGGCGGAACTGCTTGACGACCACGGCCTTCTCGCCCGCCTGCGCGGCCCCTCGCCAGCCGGCTTCGTAGAGATAGCTGCGGCCCCAGTGCAGGCTGCGCCGGCCGCTCCCGGGGTCCAGCAGCCGGCGCAGGCTTTCCTCGAAGCCGGCGCCCAGCTCCACCTCCACCGCCGCCGGGGCGACCGCGCCCGTGAGGTCGTCGAACTCGAACCGGCGTTCCGGTCCTTCAGCCTTCGCCGTCAAGGCCCTTCGATCTCGGTGACGACGAAGTGCTCCCGATGGAGGTCCGGATCCGCCCGAATCAGGATGGGGACGTCAAACGCTCCCTGCATGCCGTCCAGCACGTCCGATTCGGAACCGTTCAGGCCGTCCAGGACCTCCGGGTGGACCTCCACGGCCAACTGGCGGCAACCGCGGCCGGCACGCGCCAGACAGGTTCGCCGCAACTCCAGGCAGATCGTCGCGATGGTCTTGATCCGGCCCCGGCCCCGGCAGGTCGGGCAGGGTCCCATCAGCGCCCGCTCCAGGTTCTCGCGGCGCCGCTGCCGGGTGAGTTGAACCAGGCCGAATTCCGAGATCTCGAGCACCCGCTTCCGGGCCCGGTCCTTCCGCAGTTCCGCCTCGAGCCGCGCGAACACGGCGCGACGGTCCTCTTCGCGCTCCATGTCGATCAGGTCGATGACGAGAATGCCGGACAGATCCCGCAGCCGTACCTGGCGGACGGCCTCCGCCACCGCCTCGAGATTGGTCCGGAGGACCGTGTCGCGAAAGCTCCCCCCACCCCCGACGGCGCCGGAGCCGACATCGCGGCCGGAGTTCACGTCGATGGCCACCAGCGCCTCGGTCTGGTTGATGACCAGGTGGCCGCCGGACGGCAACGGCGCTTTCGGCTCCAGCGCGGCTTCGACGCCAACGTCGATGCGGTAGCGATCGAACAGACCGCGGCGGCTCCTCTCCAATCTCGTCAGCAGTTCCGGCTGAACCCGCCCGAGGTACTCGCGGATGACCCGGTGGGCATCGGCGCCGTCGACCAGCAAGGCGCCGAAGTCCTCCCCGAAATGGTCGCGAATCACGCGTACCGCGAGTTCTTCCTCCTGGTGGACGAGCGCCGGGGCCGCGGTCGCGGCCGCCCGCTCCTCGATCTCCCGCCAGAGATCCGCGAGGACCGCGTACTCTCTCCCGAGGTCCTCCGCCGGCGCCCCCGCCGCCGCCGTGCGCACGATGCATCCCGGCGCTTCGAGCCCATCGCCCCAAAGTTCCAGGACCACCGCCTTCAGCCGCGCCCGTTCGTCCGGATCCTCGATCCGCCTGGAGATCCCCAACCGACCGGCCAGGGGCGTCAGCACCAGGTAGCGGCCGGGAAGCGTGATCTCGGTGGTGACCCGCGGTCCCTTGTCCTTCAGCCCTTCCCTGGCGATCTGAACGACGATTTCCCGGCCCCGGCGCGGGAGGTCGAGGCTCACCCGCCGGCCGTCTCCGCCGGGGGCTCCCCGCTCGTCGACCGCCATCTCCTCGAGGTACAGGTAGCCGTCCCGCGTCAGCCCCAGGTCGACGAAAGCGGCCCTCATGCCGGGAAGAACCCTCCGCACCCTCCCCTTGTAGATGTTGCCGACGAGGCCCCGGCCGCGATGGCGCTCGACGAAGAACTCCACCAGCCGGCCCGCCTCCAGGACGGCGAGGCGGGTCTGGTGCGGATCGCCCTCGACCAGAAGCTCCCTGTGCATTTCGGTGCCCGCGGCCGCCCCGGACGGTCCGCTCAGATGTTGACGAAGCGCTGCACGTCGACGCGGATCATCAACCCGGTGGCCGCATAACAGAAGAGCATGAAGGAGCCGCCGTAGCTGAGGAAGGGCAGCGGGATGCCGGTGATCGGAAGCAGGCCGACCACCATCGCCGTATTGTAGAGAACGTGGCCCGCGAGGAAGGCGAGCAGGCCCACCACGAGCAGCATGCCCGCCGGGTCGCGCGCCGCCAGGGCCGCGCGCACCCCGTTTCCCAGGTAGAGGAGGAGCAGCCCCAGGACGACGGTGACGCCCATGAACCCGTACTCCTCGCCGAGCACGGCGAACACGAAGTCGGTGTGAGGCGTCGGCAGGAACCGCAGATTCGACTGCGTGCCCTCGCCGTACCCCTTGCCCAGCATCTGTCCCGAGCCGATGGCGATGCGGCTCTGGCGCACCTGGTAGCCCGACCCGAGCGGATCCGCGTGGGGCCTGAAGAAGCTCGACAGCCGGTCCTTCTGGTAGTCCTGCAGGGCGAAGACCCAGATGGCGCCCGCGACCACCGCTGCCACCCCCAGCGCGATCAGGGCCGACCGGAGCCTGACGCCGGCGACAATGGCCATCGCGGCGAGCATGGGCACGAACATCAGGGCGCCGCCCATGTCCGGCTGCAGGGCGATCAGCAGCACCGGCACGACGACGAACGCCGAGGCCGCCCACAGCCAGCCGCGAGGCGCCACCGGGGCCTGCGCTTCCGCCATGTGGCGGGCGAGCAGGAGGACCGTCGCGATCTTGCAGAAGTCCGACGGCTGACCGCCGAAACCGCCGATCCCGATCCAGCTCCGGGCCCCGCCCGCTTCGTGGCCGAAGAAGGTCACGGCGGCGAGCACCGCAACCGCCGCCAGGTAGATCCAGAAGGCGTAACGGAGCAGGAACGTGTAGTCGATCGCCGCCGCTGCCGTCATGACCAGCAGACCCAGGGCGGTCCACGCCAGCTGGCGCACTTCGTAGTCCGTGTTCATGTCCGCCGAAGCGCTGGAAATGACGACCAGGCCGATCACCGACAAGGCCAGCGCCGATCCGCCGAGCATCCAGGCGACGGACCGGACCCGGCGCAGCAGCGGCCGGCGATCAGGTTCCCGCGGCAGCACCGAAGTGACTCTCGAGCAGTTCTCTCGCCAGCGGCGCCGCCGCTTCGGAGCCCCTGCCCCCGTTCTCGACGAACACGACGACGACCAGCTCGGGCGCCTCCACCGGAGCGTAGGAGGTGAACCAGGCGTGGTCGGCCTGATCGGGCGGGAGGTCCTCCGAGCGGGTCCAGGTCGCCTGCGCGACGACCTGTGCGGTGCCCGTCTTGCCCGCGACGGCCACCACCGGCGTCCTGGCGCTGCGTCCGGTTCCGTTCTCGACGACATTGGCGAGCGCTTCGGCGACGAAGGAAATCACCTCGGCATCCAGGCCGAGAGGCTCCGGCGGCTCCCCGGCGCCCGCGATCAGGTACGGCCGCACCCGGAATCCCCCGTTCGCCACCGCGGCCGTCATCGCCGCCACCTGCAAAGGCGAAGTCAGCAGCGGCCCCTGGCCGATCGCCACCGAGACCGTTTCGCCCGGGTACCACGGATAGCCCCGCCGATCCCTGCTCCACTCGGGATCGGGCACCAGGCCCTCGCTCTCGCCGGGGAGTTCGACTCCCGTTCGGCTACCCAGCCCGAGCAGGCGGGCATAGGCGGCGATCTTCTCGATCCCGATCTTGATGCCCTGCCGGTAGAAGTAGATGTCGCAGGAGTGCCGCAGGGCCGCGCGCAGATCGACGAAACCATGCCCCCTCGACTCCCAGCAACGCCAGCGGCGGTTGTAGAGGCGGACCGAGCCGGCGCAGTAGATCCGCTCCTCGGGATCAAGCAGGCCCTCCGCCAGACCCGCCACCGCCATCGCGATCTTGAACACCGAGCCCGGCGGGTAGGTGTTCTGGATGGCGCGGTTCTGAAGCGGCTTCCCCGGCGCGTCGACGATCCGGTCCCAGTCCTCCTGGCTCAGCCTGCCGCCGAAGTTGTTCGGGTCGAAGGAAGGCGAGGAGACCATCGCCCGGATCGCGCCGTCGCGGGGATCGAGCGCCACGATCGCGCCGACCTTGTCCGCCAGCAGGCTCTCGGCCAACTGCTGCAGCCGCAGATCGATCGTCAGGGTCACGGACTCGCCGGGCTCCGCGTCCGTCCGCCGCACGTCTTCGCCCGTCAGACGGCCGCGGCTGTCGACGACCACGATCCGTTCCCCGTTTCTTCCGCGCAGCCGGCGATCCCGCAGCAGTTCCACCCCGCTGCGGCCGACGAGGTCCCCGGCCGCCAGCGAGTCGTCGAGGCCGTGTTCGGCGGGAGTGGGTTCGCCGAGATGACCCACAACATGGGCGGTCTGGAAGCTGTGCCGGTAGAGGCGGCGTCTCGAGGTGGAGATCTCGAACTCCGGATGTTCGGGTTCCGAGACCTCGAACCGGGCGACCTGCGTCAGGTCCAGGTCCTCGGCGAGCAACACCGGCACCTCCCGGGCCACCCCCCGATGACGCTCCAGCGCGGTCCTCAGTTCCCGCTCCTCCCGGCCGAGGATCCCGGCCGCGAAGGCCAGGCTGGCGCCGAGATCCGCGCTCGCGCCGCGGTCGATCATCAGGCGGAAAGTGGGCGCGTTCTCCACCAGGATCCGTCCCGAACGGTCGTAGATCAGGCCCCTCGGCGCGTCCAGTCGCAGCACCCGCAGCCGGTTGTTCTCGGCCAGCCGTTCGTAGTGCTCCGCCCGAACGATCTGGTGATACCAGTAGGCGCCGACCACGAGCGCCAGGCCCACGCCCAGCACGCCGCACAGCCACTTGAGCCGGGCCGCCATGTTCAGCAGGACCCAATCCACGCTGTACTCGCGGGTGGGGTTCTGCAGACTCATCGTGTGCCCTTCGCGGTCATCGCGGACGCGCCCTCCCCTGCTTCAGGATACGCCGTTCATCGACCCAGGCCTGGGCCCGGTTGAACAGCCACAGGCTCGGCAGGCCGACGGCGGTCGTCGCGGCCACGCGCAGCGGAACGACGGCGCCGCCCAACCCGCCGACTTCCAGAACCCTGAGCAGGCCGAGAACGATCGCCTGATGAACCAGCGTACCCACCGCCACCAGGAGCAGCGCCACCGTCCTCTGGCCCGTGTCCACGCGCTGCGACAGGCGGGCGACTCCGTAGCCCACGACGCAACAGGCGAGGCCGTGCAGGCCGAACGGCGAGGTGCTCAGCGTGTCCTGAACCAGGCCCGCAACCAGGCCGCCCGCGACGCCCTGGAGCGAGTTGCCGGCCAGGCTGCCGAGGACGACCAGAAGCACGAACAGGTCGATCGTCCTTCCGGCCGCCGGCAGGACTTCGGCCAGCAGCAGCTCGACCAGCGACACCAGGGCCAGACTGGCGGCGAACCTAGCGGCCCACGGCATCCGCGCCGTCCATGACCGCCTCGGGCACCGGGTCGCGACGCCACACGAAGGCATGACTGAGCGAACCGAGATCCGCGCGCGGGGCGACCTTGATCTCGTGGAAGTGATCGCCGCCGGACTCGACGGAGGTGACCGTGCCGATCGGGATCCCGCGCGGAAAGACGCCGTCGATGCCGGCCGTGACCACGCGGTCTCCCGGCCGGACATCGACCTGCACCGGCACGTACGCGAGCGAGAGTACGCCCGCTTCCTTCGTTCCCCGGACGATGCCCTGACGGCGCGTCCGCTCGATCATCGCGCCCACCGACGAGTCACGATCCGTGACCAGCAACACGCGCGCATAGTCGCCCCCGGCGGAGACGACGCGCCCCAGCAAGCCGTCTACCGTGGTCACGGGCCGCCGCGCCCACTCCGCCCCCGCGTTTCCGCGAGGCAGCCGCAGGATGGCGGTGCGCCGCCACGAGTGGTAGTCGACGTAGACGACGTCCGCCAGCAGCAACTCGACATCCGGCGGACGCGCGTAGCCGAACGGCGCCGAAAGCAGGTCGACCTCCAGCTCCGCGCCGAGGGCCGCCGCATGGGCCGCCTCGAGCTCGCGCAGCCGGTTTCGCAGTTCCTCGTTCTCGCGTTCCAGCCGAGTCCGCGTCCGCCGCCCCTCCCGCACCCTGTCCGCGACATCGGCGAGACCAGCGACCAGCCCTTTCGCCGGCGCCTCCACCCACATCGCGACGTCGCTCGCGCGCTCCGGCGACTGAGCGGTCAGCGACGCGAGGAGAAGGATCACCGCAACGGCGAACAGGACGGCGACCCGACGCTCGCTCATCTCGGTGAACGCTCCCTCAGCGAACCGTAACCCTGCGCAGCAGATCGATGTCCCGCAGCACCCGGCCGGCGCCAAGGACGACGGAAGCAAGCGGGTCCTCCGCGGCGAAGACCGGCAGTCCGGTCTCCTCGCGCAGCCGTTGATCCAGCGAATGAAGCAGCGCGCCGCCACCCGACAGGACGATGCCCTTGTCCATCACGTCCGCCGAGAGTTCCGGCGGCATCCGTTCGAGGGCCTGCAGCACGGACTTCACGATCTGTGCAACCGGTTCTTCCAGCGCCTCCCGGATCTCGCTGTCGGAGATCCTGAGGCTGCGAGGCACCCCGCGAACGAGATCCCGCCCCTTGATGTCCATGTACAGAGCCTCCTCGAGCGGAAAGGCGGAGCCGATCTCGACCTTGATCCTCTCGGCGGTCCGCTCGCCGACCAGCATGTTGTGCTTGCTCTTCAGGTGCTGGGCAATCGCCTCGTCCATCGCGTTGCCGGCCACGCGCAGGGAGCGGCTATAGACCGTCCCGGAGAGCGAGATGACGGCGACGTCGCTGGTGCCGCCGCCGATGTCGACGATCATGTTTCCCGTCGGCTCCGTGATCGGCAGGCCGGCGCCGATGGCCGCCATCATCGCCTGCTCGACCAGGAAGACCTCGGAGGCCCCGGCGCTCATCGCCGACTCCCTCACCGCCCGTTTCTCCACCGGCGTGATCTCGGAGGGCACGCCGATCACGATCCGCGGACGGGCCAGGCGGCGGCCGTGGTGGGCCTTGCGGATGAAGTGCTTGAGCATGTGCTCGGTCATCTCGAAGTCGGCGATCACGCCGTCCTTCATCGGCCGCACCAGGAACAGGATGCCCGGCGTGCGTCCGAGCATCTGCTTGGCCTCGGTGCCGACCGCCTCGATGCGGTTGCTCCGGCTGTTGACGACGACCACCGACGGCTCGCGGACGACGATGCCGTTCGCCTGAGTGAAGACGAGTGTGTTGGCCGTCCCCAGGTCGATGGCCAGGTCGCTGGAGAACCACTGCAGAAAACGCATTCGGGATGAACCTCGCGCCGCGATCATAACCGCCGGATGACCGCCCGATCCTGTTACCATGACGGTACTTTTCGATCCGGAGGGCCTTCCGCCCTGCCGGCCGCCGGGGTCCAGATCATGCTGAACGTCCTTCGCACGAACATCAAGAGCTTCGGTTATCCGCTGGCCATCGGCCTCGCCCTGGTGTTCGTGCTCATCGTCTTCACCGAATTCGGTTCGCTCGAAGGCACGCGGATGAACCCGGACGCGGCCACCGTGGGCGGCGACAGCATCACCTTCGCCGAGTTCGAACGCAGCTACCGGAACGCCGAGAGCCGCTACCGGGAGATCTACGGCGACGCATTCAACGCGGATCTCGCGGACCAGCTCCAGTTGCCGGTTCAGGCGCTCGAAGCCCTGATCAACGACCGCCTTCTCATCATGGAGGCGGAACGGATGGGCCTGACCGTCAGCGACGAGGAACTGCAGGACGAGATCCTCGCCGTGCCCGGCCTGACCGACGGGGCCGGCAACTTCATCGGCGCGCGGCAGTACCAGGATCTCCTGCGCGCGAACCGGCTCTCGGTGGACGATTTCGAGGCCGACCTGCGCACCTCCCTGCTCGTGCGCAAGCTACAGGCGGCGCTGACCGAGGTCGCCCACGTCTCCGACGCGGAGGTCGAGCTGCGCGCTCGCGAGGCCGCCGAGCGCGCGGCGATCCGCTACTTCCAGGTGCCCGCGAGCCGCTTCGCCGCCGAGGCCGAGCCTTCGAGCGACGAGGCCGCGGCCTGGTACGAGGAGCACCGAGAGGACTTCAGGCTCCCCGAGCGCCGGCGGGTGGGCTATCTCCTGGTCAGCACGAACACGGTCCGGGCCGAACTCGAGGTGACCGACGACGAGGTCCAGGCGTACTACGAGGACAATTCGGCCCAGTTCGAGATCCCGGAGCAGGTTCGGGCCAGCCACATCCTCCTGCTCGAGAACAGCGAACGTGACGCGGAGCAGGCCCGCGGCCTCCTGAACCGGCTGCGCGGCCGCATCGAGGCGGGAGAGGACTTCGCCGAGCTGGCCCGCGAGTACTCGGACGACGAGGCGACGAAGGAGGCCGGCGGCGATCTCGGCTACTTCGGCCGCGGCGCGATGACGCCGGCCTTCGAGGAGGCCGCGTTCGGCGCCGCGGGCGGCGACCTGGTCGGGCCGGTCGAGAACCAGCTCGGACCGCGCACCGGCCATCACCTGATCCAGGTCCACGAGCGCCGCGAAGGCGGACGCCAGACCCTCGAGGAAGTCAGCAACCTGATCCGGGTCCAGCTCCTGGCCACCCGGGCCGAAGAGGAGGCGAAGAGCCGGATCGACTCCCTGCGCGAGCGGCTGGCGGACGAGACCTTCGCCGGAGAGGAAGGGGCCCGGGAACTGGCCGCCGCCGAATCGCTCGTCTACGCCAGCACCGAGCCGTTCGGCGAGGACGACCCCGTGGCCGGAATCGGCCGCAACTTCAACTTCAGTTCCGCGGCGTTCGATCTCGAGACCGGCGCGTGGTCCGAGCCCGTCCGCATCGCGGCGGGCTGGGCTCTCCTGTCCGTGCTCGAGGTGCTACCGCCCCGGGACTCGGAGTTCGCGGAAGTCGAGGTCGACGTTCGCGAGGTCGTTCGCCGGCAGAAGGAGACCGAGCTCCTGGCGGCGGCGCTCACCGAGACGCGGGAGCGCGTCGAGGGCGGGCTCGGCATGGACGACGCGGCCGAGGAGTTCGACGCCGTGATCGAGGAGAGCGGCGGCTTCGGCCTGCGCCAGCCGATCGGCGCTCTGGGCGCACTGCCCGAGTTGTCCCGCGCCGCGTTCGCGCTCTCCGCTGGCCAGTTCGGCGGTCCAGTGGACACTCCGTTCGGCGCCGTCCTGTTCGAGGTGACCGAGCGCGAGTCCTTCGATCCCCTGCTGTTCGACTCCGAGGCGACACGCAACGAGCTCCTGGCCGAGCGGAACCTGACGATGCTCCAGTCCCTGCTGCAGCGGCTCCGCGACGAGGTCGGCGTCCACTACACCCAGGACTTCATCGAGAACTTCGGCCTGGGCGAGGCCGAGACAGCCGGCACCTGACCGCGGCGCGGCGCTCCCTGGCGGCTTGATCGGCTATCTGCGCGGGCGCCGCCTGACCCTCGAGCCCGAACGCCTGGTGCTCGACACCAACGGCGTCGGCTACGCCGTGCGGATCCCCATGTCGACCTACTTCGAGTTGGAGAAGCTCGACCCGGCGGCCGACATCGGCCTGTTCATCCATACCCACGTTCGCGCCGACGCGATCGAGCTCTTCGGCTTCTGGACCGAAGCCGAACGGACCCTGTTCGAGCACTGTCTCGCGGTCAGCGGAGTCGGTCCCCGGCTCGCCCAGGTCGTCCTGTCGGGCGGTTCCACCAGGGACCTGCTGAACGCCATCGGCGGCGGCAACGTGGCGGCGCTGACCCGGATCCCGGGGATCGGCCGCAAGACCGCCGAGCGGATGGTCCTGGAACTCAGGGAAAAGGCGAAGACGCTGCTGGCCGAGGCCGGCGCCGAACCGCCGGCGGCCGAGCCCGAAACCGGCCGCGAGGACGAACAGGAGCAGGCCGTCAGCGCGCTGGTCAACCTCGGCTACCGCGCGTCCGAGGCGCAACGCGCCGTCTCACGCGTGCTAGCGGAAGAACCCGAGATGGACTTCCAGGAACTCCTGCGCCGGAGCCTGCGGCGGCTCTCGCGGCTCTGACGACCGGGAATGCGTCGTCGCGTGCACCCGCCCGTCCCGGGGCACGAGGGGTCAGCTCCCAGGTGACGCGGGCGCTTGAGAGGAGATGGAGAGGGTTGCGCCCGCTCCGCTTCACTCGCTCCGGTTGGCTTCGGATCCTGTGCGGTCGTTGGTCGTCGCTCGTTCAGAGGCGCCTGGGAGCTGACCCCTCGTGCCCCGGGACGAGCTGGCGGTCGCTGCCGTCTGGCGGGCTCTTCGGGTAGAGCACCCCCTCTCTCAGGGTGCGCGGACCGCGGCGGACACTGCCTGGAGGGCGCGATACCATCGACCCATGGTCGGAACCGGCGGCACCGACGGTGAAGAGAGCGTTCTTTCAGTCGCCCGGGACGCGGAGGACCGTCGCCTCGAACCGTCGCTCCGGCCGCAGCGGCTGAACGAGTACCTGGGCCAGGAGAAGATCGTCGAGCTGCTCGACATCTACATGCAGGCGGCGCGCCGGCGGGGCGAAGCTCTGGACCACGTGCTGCTGTTCGGGCCCCCCGGGCTCGGCAAGACGACCCTGGCGCACATCATCGCCAGGGAGATGGGCTCGGCGTTGCGGTCCACCTCCGGTCCGGTCCTGGAACGACCGGGCGATCTTGCCGCCATTCTGACCAACCTCGAACCCGGAGATGTCCTCTTCATCGACGAGATCCACCGGCTCGGTCCGACGGTGGAGGAGATCCTCTACCCGGCGCTCGAGGACTTCCAGCTCGATCTGGTGATCGGCGCCGGACCGATGGCCAAGACGGTGCGCATCGATCTGCCCCGATTCACGCTGGTTGGCGCCACCACGCGCGCCGGTCTGATCACGCCGCCGCTGCAGGGTCGCTTCGGCATCGTCCACCGGCTCGACTTCTACGGTCCGGATGTCCTCGGCGTGATCATCCAGCGCTCGGCCGAGCTGCTCGAGGTGCCCGTTGATCTGGGCGGCGCGGACGAGATCGCCCGGCGCAGCCGCGGTACGCCCAGGATCGCGAACCGGCTGCTGCGCCGGGTGCGCGACTACGCGCAGATCGAAGCGGACGGACGGATCGACCGCGACATCGCCAACCGAGCTCTCCTTCAGCAGGAAGTCGACGAGCAGGGCCTGGACAAGATCGACCGCAGGATCATGAGACGGCTGATCGAACAGTACGAGGGCGGCCCGGCCGGCCTCAAGGCGCTCGCGGCGTCGGTCGGCGAAGACGAGGGCACGATCGAGGACTTCTACGAGCCGTACCTTGTCCAGAAGGGATTCCTCCAGCGCACCCGCCGCGGCCGGGTGGCCACCAAGCGGGCGTACGAACACCTGGACCTGCCCGTCCACAACACCCTCTTCTAGGTCGTTCTGGCTGGGTGCGCGGGTCTTCTGAACCGCCCTGCTGGCACAGCCCGAACGACAGGGCAGCGGCCTCTCGGCAACGACGTCCAGCCCGTCCTGGGGCCGGAGGGGGTCGGCTCCCAGGTGCCTCTGAACGAGCGACGGCCGGTGTCCTCCCAGGAACCGACGACAAACGGGAGCGAGTGAAGCGGAGTGAGCGCCATCCTCCCCATCTCCTCGGAGCGCGAACGTCACCTGGGAGCCGACCCCCTCCGGCCCCAGGACGGGCGGGTCCGCCCCAAGCCGTGGCGCCGACTGTCGCTGGGGTGTACGCTATTGCGCCTTTCGCGCCCTCCGACGACGACGTGACTTACACCGCATCCGATCATGAAGGTACTCAAGTTCGGCGGCTCTTCCGTGGCCGATGCGAGCCGCCTGCAGGCGGCGGCGCGCATCGTCGAACGGCAACTCGAGGGCTGTCCCGCGGATGGTGCGGTGGTGGTGTCCGCCCTCGGCGGGGTCACGGACCGTCTCCTGGCGCTCGCCGCAGCCGCCCTTGACGGCGACGGCGGCGCTGAGGCGGCGCGCGAAGCCGCCGCGCTTCGCGACCACCACCTGAAGATCGCGGCCGAGGTCGCGGCCGGGGCCGGGGCCGACCTTCCCGCCCCGAGCGCGGCGATCGACGGATTGTGCGACGGCCTGGTCCGGGAACTCGGCGACTGTGCACGGGCCGGGGTCACCCCGGAGCGGCCGCGGGAAGCCTGGATCGACCGGATCGTCTGCCACGGCGAGCTCCTGTCGACCCAGCTTCTGGCCGCGGCGCTCCGCGCCCGGGGCCTGGCGGCCGAGGCCCGCGACGCCCGCCCGCTGGTGCGGACCGATCGTTCGTTCCAGGCGGCGCTGGTCGCGCTCGAACCGGCGATGAAGGCGATCGCCGCCCACTTCGCCGGCCTCGGCGAGGACGGCCCGTTGCAGGTGATCACCGGCTTCCTCGGCAGCACGCCGGAAGGCGAGACGACGACCCTGGGCCGCGGCGGTTCCGACCTGACGGCTTCTCTCGTCGGCGCCGCGCTCGACGCCGAGCGGATCGAGATCTGGACCGATGTACCGGGCGTGATGACGGCCGACCCGAGGCGCGTCGAGGACGCCCTGCCGATCCCGCGGCTGAGCTACGAGGAGATGCTCGAGCTCTCCCACTTCGGCGCCAGGGTGGTCTACCCGCCGACGGTCACCCCGGCGCGACGCAAGGCCATTCCCCTGCTCGTTCGCAGCACCCTCGACCCCGAGCACCCCGGAACCCTGGTCGACGGCGGCAAGGATCGGGAGCGGGCCCGCGGCACGGCGGTCACCGGCATCTCTTCGATCGACGACGTTCACCTGATGCTGCTCGTCGGCGACAACCTGGTCGGCACTCCGGGAGTCGCCGCGCGGCTGTTCGATGCCCTGGCGGCGAGCGGCGCCAGCGCGATCCTGATCTCGCAGGCCTCCAGCGAGCACTCGATCTGCTTCGCGGTCGAGCCCGGAGTCTCCGAAGCGGCCCGCCTGGCGGTCGACGCCGAGTTCCGGTCGGAGATCGAGTCCGGATCGGTCCGGCCCCTGATCGTCGAGCGCGACCAGTCGATCGTCGCGGTGGTCGGCGACGGCATGCGGGAGCGCCCGGGTATCGCCGGCCGCGTGTTCGGGATCCTCGGCCGGCGGGCGGTCAACGTGCGGGCCGTGGCCCAGGGCTCTTCCGAGCGGAACATCTCGATGGTCGTCGCCAAAGCCGACCAGGGACGTGCGGTGCGCTGGATTCACCGCGAGTTCTTTCGTGGCGCCGCCTCCGGACGGCTTGCGGTCTACGTGCTCGGCGTCGGCGGCGTCGGATCGGCGCTGCTCGGGCAGCTCGCCGCCGAGCGGGACGCGCTCGAAAAGCGGGGCATCGACCTGCAGTTGCGGGGACTGGCGAGTTCGCGTTTCATGGAACTCGCGGTGCGCCGGGGCGGCCGACGGCTCGACCCCGGCGCCGCCGGAGACCCGGACGGCTGGCGAACCGCTCTGGAGCAGGGCGGTGAGGAGGCGGACCTCGACCGCCTGCTCGAGCACCTCGCCGAAACCGCTGCCGGCGGCGGCCGGACGGTACTCGTCGACGTCACGGCGAGCGGCGACATGAGCGCCGTCTACCACCGCGCGCTCGCGGCCGGCGCCGCCGTGGTCAGCGCGAACAAGCTCCCCTTCGCGGGGCTGATCGCGGACTTCCGCGCGTTCCACGCCGACGGCGGGGCGAACGTCTTTCACGAGGCGACCGTGGGTGCCGGCCTTCCGGTGCTCCACACGCTCGACCTGCTGCTTGGCGCGGGCGATCCGATCGAGTCCGTCTCGGGCGTCTTCTCCGGAACGCTGGCCTATCTCACCGGCGAGCTGAGCGCCCGGCGCGTGTGGAGCGACGCCGTGCGGCGGGCCCACCGGCTGGGCTACACGGAACCGGATCCGCGCGACGACCTCGGCGGACTGGACGTGGCCCGCAAGCTGCTCATCCTGGCCCGGCTCTGCGGCGCCGATCTCGAAATGGAGGACATCGACGTGGCGCCCATGCTCGACCGGCCCGACCTCGCCGACCTGCCGCTCGAGGACTACTGGCAGCGCCTCGCCTCCGCGGACGGGGAGATGGCGGACCGCTTCGCCGAGGCCAGGTCCGCCGGACTCGAACTCGCCTATCTCGCCGAACTCGACACCAGCGGAGAGGCGGCGACGGCCCGGGTCGGGCTCAGAGCCGTTCCGCCCGACCACCCGGTGGCCGGAATGCCGGCCTCGGACAACATGTTCGTCTTCCGCAGCCAGCGCTACGACGCGCGGCCGCTGATCGTCCAGGGACCCGGCGCCGGGACCGAACTCACCGCCGGCGGCGTGTTCGGCGACATCCTGCGCGCCTGGGCCGAGCGGGGAGCCTCGCCATGACAACCCGGAACCAACCCCTGCGCGCCGCCGTCCTCGGCGCGACCGGCACCGTGGGCCAGCGCTTCGTCACCCTGCTGGCGGAACACCCCTGGTTCGAGTTGACCGCGCTGGCCGCTTCCGAGCGCTCGGCCGGGAAGCTCTACCGCGACGCGGTGACCTGGATTCAGACCCGGCCGATCGACGACGCGGTCGCGGCCATGCCCGTCCGGACGATCGACGAACTGGCGGACCATGCCAAACTGCCCGGCGGCGAACTGGACATCGTCTTCTCGGCCCTGGACGCCTGCGTGGCGAGAGACGTCGAGCCACGGTTCGCCCGCCGCTGCCTGGTCGTCACCAACGCCAGCGCCCACCGCATGGACGCGGACGTTCCGCTGATCGTGCCCGAGGTGAACCCGGACCACCTCTCCCTGCTGTCTCCGCCTGAGGACGGCAGGGCACTCCCCGCCGGCATCGTCGCCAACCCGAACTGCTCGACGATCGGCCTGGTCCTGGCGCTCAAACCCCTGGCCGACGCCTTCGGCTTCGAACGGATCTCCGTCGTGACGCTGCAGGCGGTGTCCGGCGCCGGCCTGCCCGGCATCTCGAGCTACCAGATCCTGGACAACGTGATCCCCTGGATCTCCAGCGAAGAGGAGAAACTCGAGATCGAGACCGGCAAGATCCTGGGCCGGGCCGCCGGCGGAACGATCGAGCCGGCCGAGGTTGCCGTCTCGGCGCAGTGCAACCGCGTTCCCGTGGTCGACGGACACACGCTGTGCATCTCGGTCGACCTCAAGGGCGAGCCGGCGATGGAGGACGTCCGGGAAGCCTGGCGGACCTTCCGCGCCGAGCCGCAGGAACGGGGGTTGCCGTCGGCGCCGGCGCAGCCGACCGTCTACCTCGGCGACGACGAACCACCGCAGACGCGCGTCCACCGGGACCTCGGCCAGGGCATGACGACCTCCATCGGGAGGCTGCGGGAGTGTCCGATCCTCGGCTACCGATTCGTCGCCCTCTCGCACAACACCCTGCGGGGCGCCGCCGGCGGGGCGCTGCTCGCCGCCGAGCTCGCCGTCGCCCGCTGCGGGCGACGGGCCACTGGATGACGAACCCGGTGAGGGCGTTCGCCCCGGCTTCCGTCTCCAACAAGAAGAGCTTCGTATGACACGGTTAGCGCGGGCCTTCGCTCCAGCCTCCGTTTCCAACATAGCCTGCGGATTCGACATCCTGGGCTTCGCTCTGCAATCGGAGAGCGAGGGGGACCTGGGCCCGGGAGACATCGTCACCGCCCGCCAGCGCGAGCCGACCGCCGGCGGTGACGGGCGCGGGCCGATCCGGATCACCGCGATCGCCGGCGACGAAGGCCGGCTGCCGCTGGAGGCGGACCGCAACACGGCAGCCGTCGCCGCGGCGGCACTGGTCGACGGCGAGGCGCCCGGCGCGGCCGTCGACCTCGAGATCGAAAAGCGGATGCCGCTCGAGAGCGGCCTGGGCTCGAGCGCCGCCAGCGCCGTCGCGGCGGTCGTCGCGGTCGATGCGCTGCTCGGTCTGGAGTTGCCGGCCGCGTCCCTGCTTCGCTACGCCGTCGCCGGAGAGGTTCTGGCGAGCGGCGGCGCGCACGCCGACAACCTGGCGCCTTCCCTGCTCGGCGGCCTCGTCCTGGTCCGCTCGCTCAATCCCGAGCCGGACGTGATCGACCTGCAGGTGCCCGAGGGCCTCACCTGCGCTCTCGTCCGGCTCCACGCCGAGGTCAACACGAAGGAGTCCCGGGCCCGCCTGGAACGTCACCTGCCGCTCGAGCGGGCCGTGACCCAGTGGGGCAACGCGGCGGCCTTGGTGGCGGCGCTCTACCGTTCCGACCTGGAACTCCTGTCTCGCGCCCTGGTCGACGTTGTCGCCGAGCCCGTCCGGGCGCCGGGCGTGCCCGGCTTCCACGCCGCCAAGGCGGCCGCGGTCGAGGCGGGGGCCCTGGGTTGCAGCCTTTCCGGCAGTGGCCCGGCGCTGTTCGCCCTGTGCGACGGCCGCGATCGGGGAACACGGGTGGTGGCGGCCATGGCGGACGCGATCGAGGCCGCGGCAGGCGTCGCCTGCGACCGGCTCGTCTCGCCGCTGCCGGCGCCCGGTGCACGGGTGATCGACGGCGAGGCCTGACGTGCGCTTCGTCAGCACGGCCGGCAGGACGCCACCGGTCACTCTGGGCCATGCGCTGCTCGAAGGGCCGGCGCCGGACGGCGGCCTGTACGTCCCCGAGGATCTTCCGGCGCTGAACGCGGCGGACCTCGCCGCCCTGCAGTCGCTGCCGCTGACCGGCATCGCCGCCGTCCTCGGCAGCCGCCTCTTCGGTTCGGAGGTCCCGGAAGAGGAACTCGCCGACTTGGTCGAGGACGCCCTCGACTTCCCGATCCCCCTCGCGCCGATCGAGCCCGGCATCCACTGCCTGGAGCTCTTCCACGGGCCCACGCTGGCGTTCAAGGATGTCGCCTCACGAGTCATGGCCCGCTTGATGGCGCGGTTCGTGACGGTTGCCGGCGATACCGAAACCACGGTGATCGGGGCGACCAGCGGCGACACCGGCAGCGCGGTGGCCCACGCCTTCAGCGGCGTCGCCGGCTTCCGGGTCTGCGTGCTGTACCCCGACGGCCTGGTCACCGAGGCGCAGCGGCGCCTGTTCACGACCCTGGGCGGCAACGTGACCGCGGTCGCGGTCGAAGGCACCTTCGACGACTGTCAGAGCCTGGCCCGGGAGGCCTTCGCCGACGGCGAGTTGCGCCGGCAGCGCCCTCTCGCCTCGGCCAACTCGATCAACATCGGCCGGCTGCTGCCCCAGGTCTTCTACTACTTCCATGCCTGGGCGCAGCTCCCCGCGCCGCCGCTCGACGACGCCGGCGAACCGCTCGTGTTCTCGACTCCCAGCGGCAACTTCGGCAACCTGACCGCCGGCCTGATCGCGAAACGCATCGGCCTGCCCGTGTCCCGTTTCGTCGCGGCGACCAACGCGAACGACGTAGTGCCCGGCTACCTCCGGAGCGGCGACTACCTGCCGCGTGGCTCGGTCGCCACGATCTCGAACGCGATGGACGTGGGCAATCCGAGCAACTTCGCCCGCATCATCCACCTCTACTCGAGCGCCGGCGAACCGCTCGAGCACATCCGCCGCGACCTGGCGGGCCGCGCCTTCGACGACCAGGCGACCCGGCGCGCCATGCGCGACGTTCATGACCGCACCGGCTACCTGCTCGACCCACACACCGCCGTGGGTTACCTCGGCCTCAAGGCGGAACTCGAAGCCCAGGGAGCCGGTACCGGCGTCGTCCTCGCCACCGCCCACCCCGCCAAGTTCGCTGAAACCGTCCAGGCC
>JAPVWO010000048.1 GCA_027493375.1 Candidatus Multivorans thiocomprendens
CATCGTGTCGTAAGGCGCCCGAAGAATGAAGGGAACCCGCGTCGCCCCCTCGTAGACGAAGAAGCCGTGGCCGGATTCGCCGTGCTCGCCGAGACTCTCGCCGTGGTCTCCGATCACGATGACGACGGTGTCGTCGGCGCGCCCGTTCTGGTCGAGCCAGTCCAGCAACCGGCCGACCTGCGAGTCGACGTAGGCGATCTCGCCGATGTATGGACGGTTCCGGTAGCGCTCGGCGAACGGTTCCGGCGGTTCGTAGGGGGAGTGCGGATCGTAGAAGTGGACCCAGGAGAAGAAGCGCGCCTCCGGGGCCTCGTCGAGCCACGTCAACGCGGCGTCCGTGACCTCCCCCGCCGGCCGCTCGATCTCGTTCAGCGCCAGCCGCACGGTGTCGCTCAGGTCGAAGTCGTCGAAGTAGTGGTCGAAGCCCTGGGCGATCCCCCACTTCGCGTCGAGCACGAACGCGCCCACGAAGCCGCCGGTCCGCAGCCCCTCGTCGCGCAGGATCTCAGCGAGGACGACGTGTTCGTCGCCCAGATAGAAGGCGCCGTTGTCCCTGACCCCGTGAGCCGGCGGGAACTGTCCGGTGAAGATCGACGAATGCGCCGGCAAGGTCAGCGGCGCCACCGCCTCCGCCTGCTCGAACAGCACCCCCTCAGCCGCCAGCCGGTCCATGTGCGGCGTCTCGATGTCAGCGAACCCGTAGGCCCCGATCCGATCCGCCCGGGTCGTGTCCAGCGTGATGAGCAGGAGGCTCAGGTCACCGGGCCCGACCCCGCCCGGAAGCCGACCCAGCACATGCCCCGACGGAGCTACCACCTCCCCGCCGGACAGTAGACGGATCCCCACACCGACCACCACAACGCCACCCACGCCCAGGGCCACCACAAGCCCGATCCACCGCCCCGCACGCTTCACATCGTCCCGGCGAGTCAATCCGCGGCCCATGGCGAAACCTCAGCCTAACAGCGGTGTTGATGGCCCAACTCCATACGGTGCGTCTTCCGGTTCACGACGGTGACGCGGTCCGGTAACTGCTGCAGTTCGGTAGCCCGACGGCGTCCAGCCTGCCGTGGCCCAGCGGAGAGGGTCCCAGCGAGGCTGTCGGCAAGCGACGCCCTGCGCCATCTCAATGTCAGACGACCAACCGGAGCGCAGCCGACCGCAGCGAGCGCAGTCCCTCCCTCTACTCAGAGAGCGCGAGCGCCCGCTGGGACCCTCTCCGCTGGGCCACGGCAGGCGGGTGCAACCGAAGCACCCGCCGTGCCGCCGCGCGGCGCCGCCTAGAAGTGGAAGCGCGCCCCTATTCGCCAGACCCGACCGCGTACCAGCCGCCTCGGGGCGCCGAAGGGCCTGTCGCTGTTCAGGCTCTGTTCGGCTTCGATGACCGTGTCGGCGTTGCCGACGTTGAAGACATCGATGCCGACGCCGAGCCTGCGGTTATCGCCGATGTTGAAGTCCTTCTCCACCCTCAGATCGAGGTTGATGCCGTCGTCGAGACGGAAGGAGCCCGCCGGGTAGCCGTAGATGTCCGAAGTCTGATCGACGTCTTCCACCCTGATGAGCTGGTTGTAGGTGTTGCCCGAGAAGTAGCTGAGGTAGCCGCCGAGGACGACCCCGCCCGGGAGTCGGGCGTTACCCAGAACCTTGATCAGGTGCGTTGGATCGATCGTCAGGTTGCCGTAGGCGTTGATCTGGTGGTTCGGGTCGCTGAAGAAGGTCGAACTGCCGAGCTGGGAGCCTCTTCCCTCCAGGAACTCGTACCAGCCGTT
This sequence comes from Candidatus Multivorans thiocomprendens, assembly GCA_027493375.1. Lineage (GTDB taxonomy): Bacteria > Acidobacteriota > Thermoanaerobaculia > Multivoradales > Multivoraceae > Multivorans > Multivorans thiocomprendens. The sequence goes on from JAPVWO010000048.1 coordinate 1,770, forward strand.
GTTGTCGTTGCCTCTTGCCTCGCCGTAGGTCCACGAAGCCTGCATCTGCCAGTTGTTGCGCCACCGCCTGGCGAGGCTTGCCGTGATCCCGGCGTACTTGCGGACCTTCCTGAAGCAGGTGATCTCCCTGTAGGCCTGCCCGTAGTCCTGGCAGTGGTTGACGTTCGTGAAGTAGTACCGGTTCTCGCCCTCGTTCGTCTGGTTGAGAACGTTGAAGGTCCGTCCACTGTCGGGATCCGTGTACCGCGTGGGTTCGAACGCGCCGGTGAGGTTCACGCCGTCCAGGAAGTTGTCGTTCGTGCGATAGGTCGCCGTGATGTCGAGCGAGACGGTACGCGAGAGCACCTTCTCCCAGCCGACGTCCAGGGCGTCCATGTGGGGCACGTTGAGACTGTCGTCGATCGTCCACTGGCCGGGACCTCGCCCTTCGGTGAAGTCGTGCTCCCAGACCTGGTCGTCCGCGTTCCAGATGTAGCCCGTCACGTCGCTCTCGGGCGCCAGCCGGCTGTAGAACAGCGAGATGACCTGGTGGTAGTAGCGCCCCCAGTGGGCCTTCAGCACGGACTCGTTGTTGTCGCCCAGGTTGATGTTCAGCCCGATGCGCGGCGCGATCCCGACGCCGGGCGTGAACACGCTGCCCTGATCGAAGCGGACGCCGTTGACGTCCGACTCGACGGCCCCGCGCCAGTAGTTGGCCCGCAGGCCGAGGTTCAGCCTCACCCGGTCGTTGATTCCCCAGGAGTCCTGCACGTAGCCGACCATTTTGTCGGTGTCGGCATAGGTGTCGTAGCCGGTGCTCTCGAAGAGGATGTAGTTCTCGCCGGCGTAGTCCTCGTAGAACTTGCCGCCCGCGTACTGGTTGAGCGTGTTGACCAGCGTGTTCTGCAGCTCGACGCCGAACTTGAAGTCGTGCTCGCCGCGGATGAAGTCATCCGTGAAGTGGCTGACCGAGGCAATGAGCTGGTAGCGCTCCCGGTTGGCATTGAAGGGCCCCCACCAGTTCTCGGTAAGGCGGTCTTCGTAGATGTCGTAGCGGGCGGGTGTATCGCCGCCGTCGGGCGTCTCGGACTGACGCTGGCGATAGCCGCCGAACTTCAGATCGAGCAGCGTGTTCTGGGACAGCATGTCCGTGTAGTTGAAGTTGAACAGGTACTGGGTCCCCTCCAGGCTGACGGTGGCTCCAGGGGCGATGAAGTCACCCTCGTCCGCGCCCTGGTAGGCCTGGTCGCGGGTGCTGTACTCGAGCATGCCGCTGAAGATCTTCTCCTGTGTCGGCGTCCAGTTGATCTTGCCGAGGAAGCGGGGCCTCTCGTTGGTCGGGGCGTTGACATGGTCGCCGCTGGCCGTCGAGTCCTGCTGGTAGTACTTGAACGAGGTGAAGAACCACGCCTTGTCGCGCTGCACCGGTCCGCCGATGTCGAAGTGGACTTCCGTATCCGTGCGGTCGCTGCCGCTGCGTTGCAGATCGGGGTCGTTCGTGTTCTGGGACTGCCAGTCGTTGTCGGCGAGTTGCAGGTCGACCAGACCGTTCATGTCGTTCGAGCCCTGCTTCGTCGTCACGTTGACGATCACGCCGGTGTAGCCGCCGTACTCGGCCGAGGCGCCGGCGCCGAGGACGGTAACGTCCTCGACTGAGAAGAAGCCGAGGGGCACCTCGCTCTCGCCCGCCTCCGGGCTGTTGATGATGACGCCGTCGACCGAGAACTGGACGCCCATGCCGGGCGAACCGAAGGCTGAAGGTTGCCTGCCGTCCGCGTTCTGGGAGTGGACGCCGGGCGCCAACTGCACGACGCCCCGGATGCTGCGTTGGGTCGGCACCTCCATCAGGATCTCGTTGTTGAGTTCCGTCGTCTGGAGCGTCGAGCTGCGGACGTCGATGAGCGGTGAGCCCTCGACGATGATGATGTCCTCGACGCTTCCCAACTGCATCGTCAGGTCGACGCTCAGGGTCTGGTTGACGGTGAGGACGATGTCCTCCTGCTGCGCGGTCGAGAAGCCCTCGATCGAGGCTGCGACGGTGTAGGTGGACGGCAGCAGAGCGACGAAGCGGTAGCGGCCGTTCGCGTCGGTCATCGTCTCGCTGGTCGCGCCGAGTTCTCCCGACGTGAGCGTGACGTTGACGCCAGCCGAATTTCCCCTTGTGGAGTTTCCAACTACGTTAGCGCCCGGGAGGGGGCGCGTCAAATCAATTCAGGGCTTTGGACCGGGGCGGGTGGCCAGGCGTTTCCGGACCAACGCCAGCGCCTCGCGGCGATCGGCCTCGGGCAGCGCCTGCCGGGGCGGCCGCACGGTCTCGGACCCCATCCCGACCTCCGCCTGCACCAGCTTGATCAACTGGACGAACTCCGGCACGGTATCCATGCGCAGGAGGGGAAGGAACCAGGCGTAGAGTTCGAAGGCGTCCTGCCGCCGGCCCGCCATGGCCAGATCGAACAGGCGCACGGACTCGGCCGGCAGCGCGTTGACCAGGCCCGCGATCCAGCCCGTCGCCCCCGACCACCTCGACTCCTTGATCGCGCGCAGGCTGGGGTGCTCGGCGGCCAGTTCGCCGATGATCTCGGGCAGGATGTCGACCCCGTAGGCGAAGGGGTTGTTGTAGAGCATGCACGGCAGATCCGTGGCCTCGAAGATCGCCGCGCAGTGACCCCGGGTCTCGTGCATCTTGCCGTTGTGGACGTAGGGCGGAAGCACCATGAGCGCCTCGGCGCCGCGTTCGGCCGAGCCGCGGGCGATGCGGACGGCCTCGGCCGTGCTGAGCGCGGAGATGCCGGGCATCACGGGCGCCCGGCCGTCGAGCGCGGCCACGCAGGTTTCGACGATCGCCAGCTTCTCGTCGAACTGGAGGGTGTTGCCCTCGCCCAGCGAGCCGAGGGGCACGATGCCGGTGCAGCCGTGGTCGACGAGCCAGTTGGCGTGCCTTGCGAGGAAGTCGTGATCGACCGTCAGGTCGTCGTTGAACGGCGTGGTGATCGCCGTCATGACACCGCGGAATTCCATGTTCTGCTCCTGTTCTGACTCCGTGAGTCCGTTCTCAGTGGCGCTACTGCCGGGCGACCTCCTCGATCGCCGCCATGCCGCCGACTCTTCCGGCGTTGTCGAGGTAGACCTGCCGCACCTTGTCCTCGAACAGCGGACGGTCGATCTCGTTGAACTCGATTCCCAGTTTCTCCAACTCGGCGAGGGCCTCGGCGGTCATCGACGCCATCGCCTCCCGTTCGACGTGGACCGACGCCCTGCCGGCGTCGAGCACCGCCTCCTGGAGGTCCGGCGGCAGATCGTCGTAGAGCACGACTCCCTGTTCCAGCGCCGAGTAGAGCTCGCCGAACGACATCGGCGTCGCCTGCGCGCCCAGGGCGTTGAAGGTGTCGACCAGGATCGGGGTCGGAATGACCCGGATCTTGAGACCCTCGAAGTCGTCGGGGGTGACGATCGGTCGCTCCGCATTCCACGCGTTGCGCCGGCCGGCGAACCAGTAACCCAGCACGAGGACGTCGAGTTCCTCTTCGATCCGGTCGGCGACGCGCTCGCCGATCGGTCCGTCGAGCACGCGGTAGAAGTGGTCGAGGTCCCGGAAGATGAAGGGGAAGTTGAAGATCTCGGCCTCCGGGACGAAGGCGGAGATGCCGCCGCCGGCGCTCGCGGCCGAGGCGGCGAGCGCGCCCAGCTTGACCATGAGGGTCGCCTCCTCCTCGGTGCCGAGCTGCTCGTTCTCGAAGATCTGCACCGTCACGGCGCCGCCGGACCGTTCCTCGAGAATCCGGCTGAACTCCTCGAATCCGGCCTGGAACGGGTGTCCGGCCGGCCCGTTGTGGGCGACCTTGAGCACGGTGACGCCGTCGCTGCCGCGGCAGCCGGCGAGCAGGGCGAGGGCGCAGAGCGCGAACGCGGCGGCGCGAAGGGGATTACTCATAGCCGAGCGTCTCCGGCAGCCAGAGCGTGACCCCGGGCACGAAGGTGATCACCAGCAGCATGATGAGCAGCAGCGCGAGGAAGGGCAGCAG
>JAPVWO010000049.1 GCA_027493375.1 Candidatus Multivorans thiocomprendens
GCGTGCCTCCTTTGCTGTTGTCGTCGATTTCCGAAAACCGATCTCAGCAGGGCACGCCGCCTACCTCAACCCCCGTACACGAATTTCGACCATAGCTCCAGGTCAAGGGGTGGAACCAATAGAGCGACAGGACCGTACGCCCCAGCAGTTGACGCAACGCGTCGTGTCTGCGCACGTGAACCAGTTCGTGGGACAGGACGACACGCCGGCGGGCGTCAGACCAGTTCGCTGCCGACGCCGGGAGCAAGATCACCGGCCTTCGCAAGCCTCCCGTCATCGGCATTACTGAGTCCGCTCCGAGAACGAGCCGCACGTAAACGCGAATCGACAGTCGCTTCCTCAGTGCGTCAAGCTCCGTGAGCCAGGTTTCGCACTCAACGGGCCGCCCTGCGCGCACCAGCCTGCGAAACCGCCAGAACCCCGCTATGACCGACACCAAAGCCGCTCCAGAGCCAAGACCCCACAGCAGGAACGCCAACTGGATGAAGGGCCTGGGTTGTGCCGCTTCCGCGCTCGCCCCTCGCGCCTCGGGAACGTCAGCAGGCGCGGCCAAAGGCGTTCCGGCCGAGACCACAGAGGTGCCGCTCTCAAGTACTTCCAGAGGAGACACTTCCGGCCCACCGGCTTGAGGAAGGAGCGGCACATCCCACGAGGGGCCGAACAGCCTCAGAGCGGGGAGGAGGAGGAGGAGCGCGAATGTCACCGTCCACAAGTGGTGGCGCGCAGCAGCCGAACCCTTGCGAGTCAACCATTGGAGAGCAATCGCCACGGAAAGCACGAGGGTTGCCCGAACGACGAGTTCGACCAGGTCCGCCGATTCGACTGTCGGCAGGAACCCGGTCATCTGCCCTCCCGCGCTGCCTGGTCGATGAGGGCGCGCAAGCGCGCTCGATCGTCCGGCGTGAGGATCGCGTCTTCCAGGTCCAGGAGAGTCGCCACCGCACCCTCGACGGAACCGCCGAAGAACGTCCTGACGACATGCCGCATCGCCGCACGGCGCGCCCGCGAGGTAGGCACCCTCGGCAGGTACACGTAGCGCACTCCCTCTTGCCGCTTGGAAAGGTGGCCCTTCCTCACGAGGATCCGGAGCACAGAGCGAACGGCCGAGTCGGTCGGCGGCTCAGCCATGCGCGAACGAATCTGCGCGCTCGTGGCTGTTCCAAGTTCATGGACGATGTCCATGACCTCGCGCTCTCTTCGGCTGAGTTGGGGGACATCGCTCACGGCAAGTCCTCCACACACCCGTTCAGGCATCGCGTCCCCATCGCTGCGGCACGCTAGCCAAGGCATGTCGAAAAATCAACACTTGCCGGCGTCCGGGACGCCGCCAAGCGGTCAGGCTCAACCGTCCAGGTCGACCTCGGTGACCCGTCGCCGTTGGCCAATGGCGGTTCGCGACTCGTCGCCTCTGCGGACCAGGTAGGCGCCGACCGGGAGGTTTGGAATCGTCTCACCGACCGAGAAGGTCGGCGCGCCGCCAAACCACATGCGGAGTTGACCGAGATCCCAGCCGCCAGGCGTCGAGATCGTGACGCCAGCGCCGCGACTCCGGCCGATCAACGCCAACGATGCGGTCGAAGCGCTCGGGTCCAAGATCAGGCCACGGTCCAAGACTTGCGTGAGGTTCTGCCATTCGCCGAGCACCCAACGTCCATCCGCATTGCAAGCGGCTCGGACCGACTCGCCCAGTGGCGGATCGAGGGACACCTCGGCACGCCCATCCCGCATCTGCACGAGCTGGCCGCCAGACGCATTGTCCGTCTCCAGGAAGCAGAATCCCGCGCTGCCATCGCTGAGTTCAAGCCGCAAGCGGTCCGGCACCGGTTCCGCCGAAAGGTGAAGCTGCACGGAAGCACGGTCTCCTGGTCGCCTGAGTTCAACCTCGACGAGGTCGGAGCGAAGTTCCTGCCGACGCGCCCGTACTTCGTAACGCCCCGGCCGTATGCCGAGCATCCGAAAGCTGCCCTGACTATCCGACACGACCGGCGGCTGGCCGGGGAACGCCTCCACGGTCGCCCGACCGGCCGGCCGGCCCTCCGGGTCGAAGACGGTGCCTTCCACGGAGACGCCGTCATAGGCCAGGTCCCGCACAACCGCACCGCCACCTCCGACCGGCACGTCAACCAGATGCGGTTCCTGAGCACCCCCGGCCTCGGGCACCCACAGAACCTCCCATTCGCCCGGCAACACCGAATCCAGTTGGTAGAACCCTTCGCCGTCCAGTGAAGCCGCGAGGTCTGGAAGCCCGCTCGAGACGACGTCGACACGCTCCAGACCGTCGCTTCGGGAGCGGACGAAACCGCCCGGTACGGCGACGCCGGCACTCCGCGCGCGCCAGAGCAGCCTCCCGGTCACAGGGACACCGTCCAGCGTCACCCGGCCCGTGACCTCTACGCTTCGATCGTTACAACGGACGCTGAAGTCACCCTCCGTTTCGTCAAGCCTCCTGGTACAGACGGGCTGCCCGTCCCTGTTGAGGACGACGACCGCAAACGGTCCCTTGGGTACTGTGCGGAAGACGGCCGTTCCGGTCTCGACGACCGCCGTCATCTCTTCAGGCGGCAGGGTCTGGCCCACGGCCAGCTCGACTCTGCCGCCTTCCGCGTCCGACCGCACCGAGATCTGCCGCCCACGATCAAGCGCGACCGTGCCCAGGTCGACTCGCTCGGCGCTTTCAATGTTGACCTCCAGGCGGTGCGGGGCGTAACCCTCGGCCGCGATCCGGAGGCCGACAGGTCCAGCCCCTAGGCCGTAGAGTTCGAAGTAGCCCTTGGGGCCGGAGGTTGCAGTGAGCGTTCGCCCGAGGAACGGGGACATCAGCGGCCCTGCCTCCGAAGGCGCCGTAGAGCTCACAGACACCCCCACCAGCGGTTGATGGCCGTCGCCGACAACGTAGCCGGAGACGACGGCCGACGGGAACGCCCGGACCATCCCGAGATCGATCGTCTCACCGCGCCCCCCCGTCACGCCCAGGCGCGCCGAGCCGACATTGCCGGCGCTCAGCTCTATCTCCCAATCGCCGCCGCCCGGCAGGTCCATCGTGAACGCTCCATCGGCCGCGACCGTGCCGCTCAGGAGCAAATCACCGGCGCCTCGGGCGGAGAACCGGCCGTCGGCAGCCGGCGTTACTCCGTCCGCCGCCAGAAAGACGCCGGTCACCGTCAGCGCGGGCTCGAGTTCGATCAAGAACGGTTCATCCGCCACAGGACCCACCCCGGCAGGAAGCCGCAGAAGTGAAACCCCGTATCCGGGTGCTGTCACCTGTAGCTCCCTGCCGTAGCGCAACTGGACACGCGACAGTCCCTCCGCACCCGTCCGCGTCATCACACCATCCGCCGCTCGGATCAAGGCTCCGCCCACGGGCAGCCGATGCTGCGCATCGACGATCCGAACCCAGGCGGTCTCCACGTCGTTCAGGAGAATGTCCCCGAGGTCGGCCGACCCTCCGACGTCCAAGCGGTGGGCGTACTCCAGCTCGCCATCGACGCCTGCAACCGCTCGCAGCGTTGCGGCGCCGGCGGAAAAGCCGGATAGCCGGAAACGGCCGTCGGCTCCGGTTCGCCCCTTCTGCAACTGGGTCAGGCCAAAACCGTCCCTGATGAAAGAGCGGCCACACAGGCGGGCTGCAACCGGATTGCCGGCGGCATCGACGACCCGACCGCTGAGGTAGAAACCCGACTCGAGTTCCAGCCGGCGAGGCACATCGTCCAGCTTGCGGAAAGCCGCCGCGTCACGCCCTTCGGCAGAGACAACTACAGCGGACGTCTGTTCGCTCGGAAGCTGGAACACGACCCGTCCATCCTCATCCGACTGCTCCAGGCCGAGAATCTCCGTCTGATTGAGGGTGCCCCGGCCCGGCCGAACGAGATAGAAGCGGGCATCGGCAAGGGGGGCTCCACTTTCCGTGGTCAAGTAGCTGACCATCCGGGCCGGGTTGAGTGGAAGTGTTACCTGTTTCGCCCCTTCCGGAACGTCCGTCCAGACCGAGCAGCGGTCCTCGGCACAGGCCTGGACCCGCCACGGATCGGAGCCGTGCGGCAATCGAACGACCGGAGTCTCCGCTTCCCAGACCGGCAGCAAGCTACGAGGTACTTCCCGCCACATCGCTGAAGGCGCGGCGGTCAAGGTCAAGGCGGACGACGTGCCCGGACTGTCTTCCAGACCCAGCACCCGCACGACCAAGTCCGATGCGAACGTGACCGGCGCCGCGGGCGCCGGCGCGCTGCACGCCGCCTCCAAGTCGGCGCCTCGAAGCCGTTTCATCGGCGGGCACACCTCGCTCCACACCCAGCAAGCGTGGATATCGGTCTCTGGTCCGACCAGAGCTGAGATGTCCGGCCAGGTGAGTGGCCCAGGCGTCACTCCGGCCGATGGCACTCGCTGCGCGCTGCCGTCGCTGTTCAGGCAGACGAGTCGAAGGTCGCCCTCGACCTGGGCGGACGCCTTGTCAACAAAGCCCACGAGCAAGACGAAAGTGGTAGCGACGCAGACCACGCGCCCACCACACGGCGGGAGAAACAGCACGACGTTTCGGCCCGGCCCAGCTAGCTACCCGCGCGTAGCCGCGCCTCGAAGAACTCCGAAGGTGCGGGCCTTGTCACGCCTCCTGAAGCCAGGCGCGTAGCACCCCGGACCAGCAGAACTGCCCGGTCCCCGGACAGGTCCACACGCAAGCGGGCGTCAGGCATGTCCGACTTCACGGCGCATGCGGCAGTCGACACTCCACTTAGGTCCTGAACGCGAGCATGGACGAGATCCCAACAGACTCTGACGCTGGCGGCCGGGAAGACCGGTGAACCTGATGGCCGGGAGCCCTCCCTCCTAGCCGTCTGCGCCTTGGCGGCGGCGACCACTCGGGCCGCTCGGTCTCCATCGAGGACGATCAGGCCGCCTTCCGAGGCCGCCTCCTTCA
>JAPVWO010000005.1 GCA_027493375.1 Candidatus Multivorans thiocomprendens
CGGTCCTCGACGACGACCTCCAGGTTGACCACCCGGACGTCGATCTCCTCGCCGAAGAAGAGATCCGGAGAAGGCGACTGAGCCGGCGTCTGGCCGCCGGCCGGAAGGCAACACAGACACAGAACGACGCTCACGATCGTCGGCAGCCGGCGCCCGGGCCCGATGTCGGTCATGGCGCCGCCGGGCTCGCACGCGGGAAACCGGCCACGCAACGGGAGCGGAGTCACGTCAACCGACTGTACACGTGGCCCGGCATGGAGGCCACGATGACCCGGGAGCTTTCCTCGTCCCAGGCGTAGTAGATGCGCAGGCAGCGCTCGGGATCCCGCGTGCTGCCGCCCGACTTCACATGCCATTCGGCCCGGCGCTTTCCGCCCGGCAAGCCGAACTCGAAGCTGTCGCCCCCGCAACGCTCGTTCCGAAGGCCTGCCACGGGAACCTGTCGACTGTCGCCGCCGCCGCGCCGCGCATCCCGATACTCGCCCGCGAGCCACTGAAGGGCCTGGGCGGCCAACCGGACATCGGCAAAGCGCGCTTTCTTCAGTTCGCGGCGCGCTCGCGGGTCCAGCGCCAGGCGTCCCGCGAGTTCCCGGTCGCACCAGTCGGCGAATCCGGTCCATTCCGTCGGCAGCGGCAGAACCCGGTCCGGGTCGATCCCCCTTTCCCGCAGCAGGTTCCGAAGGCGCTGATTCTCCTCGCGCAGCGGACTCTGAGCGCGCTCTTCCTCGACCGCGAGCGCGAGAGCCTCGTCTCTCTCCGCCTCGAGTTTCTCGTTCTCGCTCCGAAGACCCTCGTTCTGGCCACGAAGATCGCGCCTCTGCCGAAACAGGGACTCGGTCTCGCGCCGGGCATCCTCCAGTTGCCGCCGGAGCTCTCCGTTCTCCCGCCGTAACTCGGGGCGCTCGCCGCCGAAACGCCTCGCCTCGTTGCCGAACCCGTCCCGCTCTCGGTCGTGCCCGGCCCGTTTCCGCGTCACTCTCCAACCGCCGGACCCCGGAATCAGACGGCGCCAGAGCGAACGGGGGCGTCCAGGCATGGAGTCCCTTTCCCGTTCGACCGGTTCGGCGGGCGAACCGGCCGTTCTTTCAACGGCGCTCCCGGCCTTCCCGGACAGCCAGCCCTCATCCGGCGATCGATCGGCTTCGTTCAACGAGTCTTCGTCCGCCGCGCCGGCTACCCGCCTCGTCCGCAAAGCCGACTCGAGCTGACCCGACTCGACGCTCGCCCTCCCTCGCGCGACCGATTCCGGCCGAGACGCTTCAGGGCCCGCCCCAGCCGCAGCAACCGGATCTTCCGCCGCCGGGCGAACGCCGACCCGCGAAAGACACTTCACGGCCTCTCCGGCCGCCGTCGGCCCGGCGGAGACCGCGCCCCGGCCGCCAACGACGCCGGCGGCGTCCCCCTCGGCCAGCGGCGGCAGCGCCTCGCGCCGCGGCGCCCGGTCTCGAATCGCCTGGAACGGCATCGCCTCCTGGCTCGTCAGACCGGGAACGGCGGCTCGCCGAACGAGATCCTCCCGATGGCGCCTGACGTCGGCCGGCCGCCGCAGGCGGTTGGCCAGCACGGCCCAGTGGGAATCGCCGACGGTCTGTCCGTCGAAGCCGGGCTGATAGACGCGGACCGCGCCGCGATAGACGCCGAGCTTCTTGCCGAACCGCTGGGTCAGACCCCAGGTGAAGCGGGAGGGCAGCACCGCCACGCGCGCCACGCCGGCCACGTCCCGGGCGAGCTCCTCCGGACCGATCAGGGGACGATTCGGGTCCTCGGCGTCCTCCGGCACGGAGAGCACGATGACGGGCGACTGGCGGGACGGCAGGCAGAGCCATCGGCACAGGATCTCGACATCCTCCTCGCCGTCCACCAGCAGGGGCGCGACGTCCAGCGGTTCGCCGAACTGCTCGAACGGAACGGCGCCTGCAAGTTCGGCCACGATCGACGGCGTCCGAAGGGTGGTCGCGCCGCCCTCCGACAGTACGCGCACGGAGAAAGCGGGCCGATCGCCGGCGACCCCTCCGACCGTGAACTCGAGGACCTCGAACCCGGCAAGTCCGACCGCGGCGCTACCGGCCGCCCTGAGCGCCCAGAGGTCCTCCCGCTCGTCCTCGACGCGAATCGCCTCGCAGGCCAGGCCGCCGGCGCCCCAGGTGAAGCTCCGGCCCGCGAACGCCTCGGCCGGCAGGTCGACGCCTCGCAGCGATTGGAGCCATCCCGCGATCCGTTCCCTCACGAGGGCGGCGTCGTCAGCCGGGTCCCGACCGCCGATCCGGAGCGTCACCCGCAGCAACTCCCGCGCCTCGCCCGCCCGGAGTCTCATCGCGGCGAGACCTTCCCGGAGGGACGAAAACGTCGCTGAAGGCGAACCGGGAGCGGGCATCGTGTCCTGTCGAATCAACTGAGAACAAAGAGGATCGAGGGCGCAACGCTATCCGATGCCCGAGCCGGCCCGCTGACCGTTGCTCCAGGGGCGCCGGCGGCGCGGGACGATCGGCGGCCAGCTTCCCCGCGCGACAGCGCTGCCTCACCGCCGCGGACGCTGCTACCCTCCGCGCCATGAGCGAACCCTCCTCACTCATCTCCGCCGACGACTCGGCGCCGGCCGCGGGCGCGGCGTACTGGTCCGCCGCCGAAGTCGCGGCCGCGATCCGGGCACGGCGGATCTCCTCCCGCGACTACCTGGAAGTGCTTCTCGACCGGGTCGACCGTCTGAACCCGCCGCTCAACGCCGTCGTCACCCTCGACGTCGAACGTGCCCGCCGCGAGGCCGACGCCGCCGATCGGGCTCTGGCCGAGGGCCGGGACCTCGGACCGCTGCACGGCGTCGCGATGACGATCAAGGACTCCTTCCAGACAGTCGGCATGCGCACGACCTCCGGTGCGCCTGAGCTGGGCGGCCACGTTCCTGAAGTCGACGCGGTGCCGGTCGCCCGCCTGCGCGCCGCCGGCGCCGTCATCTTCGGCAAGACGAACCTCCCGATCTACGCTGGCGACACGCAGAGCTACAACGAGGTGTTCGGGCAGACGAACAACCCCTGGAACCTGGAGCGGACGCCGGGCGGGTCGTCAGGCGGGTCGGCCGCGGCCCTGGCGGCCGGTTTCACTCCGTTTGAACTGGGCAGCGACATCGGCGGATCGATCCGCGGCCCGGGCTCCACCTGCGGCGTCTTCGGACACAAGCCGAGCTACGGCATCGTGCCCGCTCTCGGCCAGATTCCGGGACCGCCCGGCACGCTGACCCAGGCCGATATCGCGGTCGCCGGGCCGATGGCGCGCACCGTCGAGGACCTCGAACTCGGCCTCGACCTCCTCGCCGGACCGGACGAGTGGCACGCGCCCGGCTACCGGTTGGAACTGCCGCCTCCTCGCCACGAGAACATCTCGGACTACCGGGTCGCCGTGTGGTTCGAAGAACCGTCCTGCCCCATCGACGACCGGGTGCGGGAACGGCTGGAAGCGGCCGCGGACGCACTCGAGGCCGCCGGCGCCACCGTCGACCGCGAAGCCCGGCCCGACTTCACCTTCGACTACGCGACGCGCGTCTTCAGCCAACTCCTGGGCGCCGCGATGTGCGGCGGCTTCAGCCACGACGAGATCGAGGAACTCGCCGAGAGCGGCCTGCGCGAGGAGGAGGAAGGCGCGCTCGCCGCGCGCTGGGCCTCCCAGCGCCATCGCGCCTGGCTTTCCGCCAATGAACGCCGACTGCAGATGCGCCGCAAGTGGCGCGAGTTCTTCAAGGAATGGGACGCCGTGCTCCTGCCCTGCCTCCCGACCACCGCGATCCCCCACGACCACGGCGAACCGATGGGCGCGCGGCGGATCACGGTCAACGGCGAACAGCGGGCGTACGGCGAGCAGACCCTCTGGGTCGGACTCACCGGCGTCGCCTTCCTGCCGGCAACGGTCATCCCGGCCGGCGCCGCCTCGGACGGCCTGCCGGTCGGACTCCAGATCGCGGGGCCCTTCCTCGAGGACCGCACGACCCTCGACCTGGCCCGGCGGCTGAGCCGGCGCATCGGCGGTTTCGAGCGCCCGCCGGGCTACTGAAGCCCGGCGTCCAGGAAGGAACGCAGGTCCTCGCGGCTGACCGCCGGCTCACCCGGGGCCACGTTCTCCAGACGACCCTCGCGGAGCCAGCGTTCCAGCCGGCGCACTTCGCGCTCAAGGTGACGGAAGCTGTCGACGACGAAGAGCAGCGGCTGCAGCGAGTCGATCTCGAAGGACTGGTTCACGACCCATTCGAGCTGGAAGGGCGCCCGCTGCACCCTGGGCGACTCGAGCGCGTGTCCGATCTCGCCCGCCGAGCTCAGGAGGCCGCTGCCGTAGGCGCAGAGCCCCGCGCCGCCCGGACGGCGCATCAGGCCGAACTCGATCGTGAACCAGAAGAACCGCGCCAGCGCCCTGAGCGCCCCTTCGACCCTGGAAACTTCGGCGACGCTCCGGCAATCGCCGTCGCCGGCACGCAGTGCCGCCGTCCGCGCCGCGTCACCGAACCGGACCAGCACGCCGGCGAAGGCCGGGTCCGTATGCATCGGCACGTGCCCGGCCAGGTCGTGGAAGATGTCCGGCTCGGGGAGGTAGTCGAGGCGGTCGCCGTCGCGCACCGTGATCGTCGTCGGGAACTCCCGGCGGCGCAGGCAGTCAAAGAACAGGTACGCCGGCACGTAGCCGCTGACCGCTCGCGCCCTGAACCCGCTCAACGGCTCGAGGAAGCGGTTGACGTCCTGGAGTCTGGGAATGCGGTCCGGATCCAGGCCCAGACGCGCCACGCCGTCCAGGAAGCGGGGGTGGGCGTGCTGCTCCCACTTGCCGGCGAGCGCCCGGTACAGCCGCCTCCAGGTCTCCTGGTTGGCCTCGCTGTAGAGCTCGTACGGCTGCTCGATGAAGAGGTCGCCCCGGGTCTGCGCGCGTTCGATGAAGGCGGCCCGGCCTGTCGTCAGATCCCCGGCGGCGACCGGGACCGGCGGGGCCTCGACCGCGCTCACAGGTTCCCCCTCGCCGCCTGCTCGCGCTCAAGCGCCACGAACAGGCTCTTGAAGTTCCCCGCTCCGAACCCGGTGGCGCCGTGCCGTTCGATGATCTCGTAGAACAGCGTGGGCCGGTCCTCGATCGGCTTGGTGAAGATCTGCAGCAGGTAGCCGTCCTCGTCGCGGTCGGCGAGGATGCCGAGTTCCGCCAGGCGATCGATCGGCTCGTCGATCCTCCCGACCCGCTGCTCCAGATCCTCGTAATAGGAGATCGGCACGTGCAGGAACTCGACGCCGTTCTCGCGCAACCGCGTCACCGTGCCGAGAATGTCGTTCGTCCGGCAGGCGACGTGCTGCACGCCGGGTCCCTCGTGAAACTCGAGGAACTCCTCGATCTGCGACTTCTTCCGGCCCTCGGCCGGCTCGTTGATCGGGAACTTGATCGTGCCCGTGCCGTCCTGCATCACCTTCGACATGAGCGCCGAGTACTCGGTCGAGATCGCGTCGTCGTCGAAGTGGACGAGCTGGCTGAAACCGAGCACCCGGGAGAAGAACGCCACCCACTCGTTCATCCGTCCCAGTTCGACGTTGGCCACCACGTGGTCGATCGCAACCAGCCCGCAGTTCCGCCCGGCAGCGGCGCCGGGGATCGCGGGCGCCGCCTGGAAGCCGGGCCCGAAGACCCCGCCGTAGTCCCGGCGATCGATGAACTGGAGCAACGTGTCGCCGTAGAGGTGAATCGAGGCGTGGCGCAGGTACCCCCGCTCGTCGACGGCGTTGGCGGGGACGGCTGCGGTCAACGCGCCCCGCGACACGGAGGCGTCGAACGCCTCGTCCACGTCGGGCACGGTCAGCGCGATGACCGCGACCGAATCGCCGTGCCGGCTCACTGAGCGCGCGGCGGCATGCGAGGAGTGGAGACCGCTGGTCAGCAGCAGCCGGATGTTCCCCTGTTCCACAAGCCAGGACGCCCTGTCCCTCTCTCCCGTCTCCAGACCGCGGACCGCGGTGCACTCGAAGCCGAAGGCGTGGCGGTACCAGGCGGCCGATTGCCTGGCGTTGCCGACGTACAGCTCCAGGTGATCGAAGCCGAGAATCGGGAAGGGATCCGTTTCGACCCCGGCGGCGGCCGCAGCCGCCGGCGGCCGGGTCGAGTCCGTCTCTTGCGTGCGCATGTCTGGTTCCTCCTTCGGGGACAATCGTTTCTTCGTGTGTTCCGCTCTCGTGTTTCACTCCGGCCGCGGAGGCCGGCCCCGCCGGGGGACCCGGCCGTCTCGCTAACCGTCCAGCGCGGCCGCAAAGCGCGCGACCGCCTCCCGCAGCGCGGCGGGCCCGGCGCCGGAGAAGCTCAGCCTGGCCCCGTTGGCCGGCGCCGCCCGGTCGCGCGCGTCCGCGAACGCGGCCGCCGGCACGAACACCACGCCGAACTCGCCGAGAGCGCGTTCGAGCAGCCCTTCGCCGTCCACGCCGGGAGGCAACTCGACCCAGACGAACATCCCGCCTCCCGGCCTGGAGAACGAACACCCTCCGGGGAGACGCTCCGCGAGCGCCTCGAGCATAGCGTCCCGCCTCTCGCGGTAGACGCTCCGGAGATCCCGGAGCCGCCGGTCGAAGTCGAGTTCGCCGAGCAGCCGGGCGGCGGCGAGCATGGTGAGCCGCGAGCATTCCAGATCGCCCATCTCCTTGACTGCCGCCAACGCTTCCGCCAGCCGCGCGGGCACGCGGGCCCAGCCCAACCGCAACGCCGGCGCCAGAACTTTCGACAGGGAGCCGACATACAGGACGCGCTCGGCGTCGAGCGCGGCCAGCGGCGGGTCGAACTCGCCGTCGCAGCAAAGGAGGCCGTACGGGTCGTCCTCCACGATCACGAAATCGTACTCGTGGGCCAGCGCCACCAGCCGCCGGCGCGACTCGAGCGGCAGGCTGACGCCGAGGGGGTTGTGCCCGTCCGGAATCACGTAGAGGAGCTTGGGGCGCGCGCCGAGGCGGAGCCGCCGCTCCAGGGCCTCAACGTCCAGCCCGCCTCCCAGGCTGCTCGGCAGCGTGACCAGCCGCGGCGACAGCGGCGCCAGCGCTTCGCGGAATCCGGTGTACGTGAACCGTTCGAGCGCCACCGCGTCTCGCGGCGCCACGAAGCTCCTGACCAGCACGTCCAGCGCCTGCTGCGCGCCGGTCGTGACGAGGACGCGGTCGGTAGCGCAGCTCACGCCGCGCCGCCGCGCCAACTCCACGACCCGCTCCCTCAACTCGCCGCAACGCCCCCCGTACTGCACCGAGCCCGGAGATTCCAGCAGGTCCTTCAGGATCCGGCCGTACGCCTCCGCCGGAAAGAGCTCGACCGCCGGCAGCCCTCCGGCCAGCGACAGGACCCCGGGCCGCGTTCCCGCGTTGACCAGCCGGCGCAGGAGCGACCGGCGGCGTCCGCGCAGCCACGGCGCGAGAAGAGAATCCAGCGGCGCGCCCGGCGGCGGCGCTGTCCCGGCGGGACCCGGCGGTGTCTTGACGGCGGGCGAAGCGGCGGGCATGTTCGGAACGTTACCATACCGTTGAGCACCAAGTCGCGCTCAACTTGCACCAACCAGGCCGTGTTGGTATACAATCCCGCCTCATTCACCGACAGGCTCCCAGGCGCCGGAACCGGCCCGAAAGGAGACCGCGACATGAGCACGATGGCGAAGCACATGGCCGTCAAGGAACCGCCCGCGCGGTTCCGCGGGCCGCGGCCGCGAATGGACCTCAACGAGGTCAAGGGAACCACGACGCTCCCCCTTCGCTCGCCAACCGAGGAACCGGCGCCCGATCCGTCCGCTCCCTGATCCAGGCGGCGCCCGGCG
>JAPVWO010000050.1 GCA_027493375.1 Candidatus Multivorans thiocomprendens
ACGGCTGCCAGAGGGCCGAGGGAATGCCGAAGACGAAGGCCGCCGCCGCGAGCGAGATGATCGCCTTCCGCCGTTCGATCCCGGCCTCCTCGAGGGCCAGACCGACCAACTGGAACATCGCCACGAGCGACGTCCAGGCCGCGAACACCAGGGCCATGAAGAACAGCACCATGAAGAAGGCGCCGCCCGGCATGGCGTTGAAGAGCTGCGGTATCCAGATGAAGGTCAGGCCCTCGTTGCCGGCGCCCACGATCTGGCTGGCGGCGCCGGGCATGATCGAGAAAACCGTACAGAGCACCATGACACCCGCGAGCAGCGACACGCTGTTGTTCCCGAACGCGAGCAGGAAGGAGTTCAGGTTGGTGTCCTCGCGGCGGCGCGAGAACACGGCATAGGTCAGCACCAGGCCCCAGCCGGCGCCCGTGTCCCAGGCGTTCTGCGTCAGGGCCTGCAGCCAGATGTTCGAGTCCAGTAGATCGCTCCAGGTGGGCCTGAACAGGAACTCCAGACCGTTCACCGCGCCCGGCAGCGTCACCGCCCGGACGGCGAGCACCACGACCAGAACCAGCAACGCCGGCATCAGGATCCGCACCACGCTCTCGATGCCCCGGATCCCCTTGAGCACGACGATCACTCCCATCGCGAGCGCCAGAGCGTGAAAGACGAGCACCTGGGGCGTGTAGGAGAACTCCTCCCAGAGCTGAACCGATCGCTCGCCCCGAAGCTGCATCGTGATGGCGGCCAGGAAGTAGCGCAGGGTCCAGCCCATGACCACCGCGTAGTAGAAGCCGATCGCCGCCGCCACCCACGCGATCCACGCGCCCATCCAGGCGAACCGGTCGCCCATCATCGCGGCGAAGGTGCCCACCGTGCCGTTGCGCACCTTCTTGCCGAGCGCGAACTCGGCCAGGATCAGCGGCACCGACCAGAGCATCAGGAAGACGACCCAGGCGACGAGGAAGGAACCGCCGCCGTTGGACGCCGCAATCCGGGGGAACCGCCAGATGTTGCCCGTGCCGACGGCCATGCCGAGCATGGCGAGCATCAGACCCCACCGGCTCGAGAACAGTTGGGTCGCTGTGGTCAAGCCGCCTCCCGCGCTGGTTCTGCCGTGCCGACGAGGGACCCTATCAACAGGCCTCCGGCTGCAACGGGTGCGGCGAGCAGCACCACCCGCCGCCGACCCTCCTAAACCAAACGTAGGAAGACGACCTCCCCTGTGAGGGTCGCGCCACCCACAGGCGGCGCGACCCCCCTTTCAGAACGCCCGCAGGCTCTACCGCCTTCGGCAGGTCGTTGAACACGCATGACACTAGACCATCCCGTTCGGTCGCGTCAAACGAACTTGCGATAGGCTCCGCTTGGGTCCGCTACAGGCCCGTGCGCCTCCTTCTGCAGGTCGTTGAACAGCCACACTAGGTCGGCAAGCGTCTCCCGTAGCGGGCCCATTGGAGAGCCCGTCCCCGCCAACGCACCGCGACGCACCTCGACTCTCTATCCGCCACTTCCGGCGGAGCATCCATCGGGGAAGAACTCCGGCGGGCAGATCTGGCAGTAGCCGGGGCCCAGCACCATGACTGTGCCGGGATTCTCTTCCGTGCGGATTCCGTACTCGCAGTCGCCCACTATCCAGCCAACCAGTAAGTAGAAGCAGCGATGGAAAGCACCGACCGGATCGAACGACACATAGATTCCCGGCGGCGCCGGGACGAAGTTGGCCGCGGCCGCGCCCGGCGCGCCAACAAGCAGCGCGAGGCACAAGAGAACAAGAACAAACCGCCTCACTCGTCAGTACCCGAGCAGCTCGCACAACAGCCGCAAGCCCGGGTTCGTCAACGGGGTCGGGTCACAGGCGGGGCAGAGCGGACTTCCACGCGTTGAGGGCTGGCGTGGGCCGCAGAGACGACAAGGTTCCCGTCCGCTCCAGAAACCGCGCGGCCTCTTGGTTACGGCGGGGCGTCGGCTTCACCCAAGAGATTCGGATCTGGGCCGTGTCCACTCGGTTGGGTGCGCAGAGTGATTTCGGCACCGCCAAAGGGAAGGCCGCGCTCGCGGACCAGCGCGCTCCCTTACTCCTAGATCAACATGAGCATCAAGAAGGCGCCGGCCAGTATCACCCAGAACAACAACCAGCCCGGCCGTTTGATCTCGAACCTCTCCATCACCATCACAGTCGCCTCCTTCAGAAGCCCGTGTCCAACAGACTCAGAACCACAGATCCGGCGGCCATTCCCTCACCTGCGCAGCTCATGTCCAACAACATTACACGTAGTGTCAACATCGCGGCCCGCTACGGGCCAGCATGTCTCCTTCTGTAGGTCGTTGAACAAGTCACACAGGGCCATTGCGCCTACCCCGTAGCCCCCGTAGCGGGTCGTTCTTCAGCCGGGTCAGTTCGGCCGGACCGGACCTGGCTGCAGATCGATGAAGAGGTTGTAGTAGTCGCTTTGAAGATCGAGCGGCTGCTCCGCGGCAATGCCACGGCCGTGCCAGAACGTCAACTTGTAGCTGCCGCCGGGCAGACCCTGGATGTCGAAGCGGCCCTGGTGATCGGTTCGTGTCCGCCGCGGGTTCTGGCCCGGCAGGGAAGCATCGACGACGCCTCCGCTCGCTGGCTCGCCCGCGACGAGGAGCTGACCGGTCAGCCGGAATCCCGGCTCGAATCGGAGTTCGGCGGGGGCATCGACAGACCCGGGCCGGAGGCCTGTCACCGCACCTTGGATTGAAGCACCCGGCTCGAGCACGATCTCGACTCCAGCTACGGATTGGCCGTTGAGCTCCACCGTGTGAGCCGACTGGCCCTCCGTGTACCCAGGGAGTCTGGCGACAAGACGGTAGCGGCCGCGGTCGAGACCGGTAAGGCGGAAGCTGCCATCCGCTGCCGAGATGGCTTGCTGGGGCGGGTCGAGCAGACGTCGGAATCTGCGCAGTTCAAGGGCCAACTCGTTCGTTCCGCCGGCGGCACCAGCGGCTTCCTCTGCCTCTACGACGGTTCCGGGGACTACGGCACCGCCGGCTGAACGCACCGTGCCGCTGATCTTACGGCTGCTCTGCCGGCGGTGATCGGCAGGACCACTTGACCCGTCGCATCTGTCCGTCCACGCACACCTGTCTCGGTGGAAACAGCCGGGCGCACTTCTACGTCAGCGCTCGCCACAGGGTCGCCGAAGCGGTTCTTCACATACACCATCAGCCGATCCGGTATCCCCAGTTCGAGCACGATTTCGCGCAGTTCACCCTGTGTCACTTCGACTCGAGCGCGTGCGGTGCCGCCAGTCTTGTCGCTCGCGATCACCGACCAGGCCGCAGGCACCAAGCTGTCGAACCGGAAGTGGCCGTCACCGTCAGTTTGGGCTTGGTGAAAGAGATGCTCAGCCTCCAACCCGTCGACATAGCGGAACAGCTCTTTCGGCGGCAACAACATCTGGACGTCGACCTCTGCGACCGGGCCACCGTCACGCGCCAGGACCCGACCGGCAACCGATGCGCCATCCGCGAGTTCGATCAGCACCGGCTCACCCGTTGCCGGTCGCACCGACCGGACACGTCCCGGTGCGTAGCCGTCAGCCGTTGCAATGAGATCGGCCAAGACCGGTAGATGCCCCGACAGGCGGAAGAGTCCTTCCTCGTCAGTAGTCGCTGTCCGTATGTGTAGAGACATGCCACGGCTGTCCTGAGTAGACTGCACTTGGGCGCCTTCGAGACGACGGCCCTTCAAGTCCGTGACAACACCGTGGATTTCCGCGCCAGGAGTGATGGTGAAGGTGCCGAGGTCGGCGTAGCCGTCACCGTGAGACACGTTGACCATCCGTCCTTGTGCGTCGACGTGCTCAGGATGCGAGATTTCAATGCCGTACCGACCGGGAGCAACGCTGGAGAACTCAAACTCGCCTCGAGCGTTCGATGTCACTGGCCCAATAGCATCTCTGGAGATGATGCCCGCTCCGAGTTCCATGTCGGCCTGTGGCCAGAGAAGCGCAACCTGGGCACCGGCTACTGGTGCCCCCTCCAAGCTGACGACGGTGCCCCACGGTTGCCGACCGTTCGTGAGCACAATGCGAGCGGGTTCTGTTGCGACGCCTTGCTCAAACGGCGGCAGTTCAAGTACCGAAGAAGCGAAACCCTCCGCATCGACTGTGAGCCGATACGGCCGTGAATACACGACATTGTCAATCCAGAACGAGCCGTCCGGTCCTGAAGTAGCTCGGCCAGCTCCAGGCGTCCCGAAAGGTGACAGGCTTTGGCCACTCGGCTCGGCCCAGACGCTGGCTCCGCTCACAGGTCGCTCGAAACCGTCCACAATCCAGCCAGCAAAGGGCACCGCGGCAGTCAGTCCAATCGACTGTTCCGGCGCCACCTCAGGCCACGCGCTAGCCGTCGCGGAGACGTAGCCAGATGCGGCTACACCCAAGCTCAACTGGTCTCCGCGAAACGGTACGGTCAGGTCGAAACCGCCGAGCTGGTCGGTGAGCGTGGCGCGTCCTGGATCGGAATGAACCCATACCGCTGCGCTTGGGATCTCGAGCGTCGTCGTAGTGTCGATGACGCGACCCCGAATGTGGACCGGTTCGCTTAGCCGCATTTCGACGATCGGTGGCATGGCTGCACCACCTTGGGGAGTCCGCACGACCCCACGGACGAGTGCCCCGTCCGCCGCCTCGCACTCGAGAACCTCTCGTCCTTGAGGCGGGAGATGAATCGTCGCGTCGCCCCGCTCGTCGGTTAGCGCCAGCGGAAGCCGACGGCCTGTGCCTGAACGAACCACGGCCCGCTGCGCGGGGCGTCCATCCGGACGAAGAACGCGCAAAGTAACCGTGGATTCAGCGTCGAACTGAACGGTGGAGCGGTCCGAGTTCACCCTTGCCAACCGCGCTCCATGCCCCGGCGCCGAGACGACTACATCGGCCTCCCTCGCCGGCCCGATGAACCGGGCTACGCCTTCGGCATCGGTCCGTGCGGAAGCCCGGCCGAATCGGGGGTAGAGACGGTCCGGCTGAAGGTTCGACTGCGAGACGGAGTTCCCTCTTCGTCGGCCGGCCGCGAAGTCGACCAGCACTCGGGCGCCCTGAACTGGTTGGCCATCGAAGCCCAGGACCCGCACGGTCAGTGGATAGCTACTCGGCAGCTCTATGGGCGCAAGGTGCATGGGAAGCTTCAGCGGCACCAGATCGTGATGGACCGGCGCACTGGTGGCCGCAGACCGCGTCACGGGCGGCGTCGAGCGGACTTCCAGGCGATAGAGGCTGGCGTGGGGCGCAGAGACGACAAAGGTCCCGTCCGTTCTGGAGACGGCGCGGTCTGCTGGTTCCGGCAGCGCGTCGGCTTCACCTAGCAGACTCAGGTGGAGGTCGTACACACTCGGAAAGGAGCGCAGCGTGACCTCAACGCCGCCGACGGGAGCGGCGCGTTCGTCGACCAACGTGCCCGTGACAGTGAGCGACGGATCAGCGAGCTGACCGCTGAGCGAGCCAGCAAGCCAAACGCCGCCGAGAAGAAAGGGGATCGAACCGCTCGCCATGCGCACAATTGGTACCTTGGCGACGCGCCGTCGGATCTTCGCGGGACCGCTTCTGCCCGGCCCCCACGTCAGTTGGCGTTCTCTTCGCGCTGCTGTGGGTCGTAACAAAACCGAAGCCACAAGAAGAGGCCCGTGGCTATGACTATCCCGCTAGTCGGCAATAGCCAATGATCCGCTTGACTATAGGCAAACGCTATAGCCAGCAGACCAGCTAGTCCCATAACCAGCTTAACCCAGAGTCTCATTCCGTCTCCTCATCCACCTGTACCGAAGTTGTTCGTCAAGGCGCAAAGTGCTCCAGTTCCTTGAACGAAACCTACTCCCCCGAGAGCTGCCCTCGGACCCGCTCTTTTCCCTAAACTAACAAGCGTATCCCTGAAGGGCTTCGAACGCGAGGCGACGGCAGCAGCGTACCCTTCTATGGCCACGCCTACCAATGAAACGTCGATCATAAGATCACAGAGCACATCCACCGTTTCTGCCGCGGTGTCTCCAGCCTCATCCCAGTCCACGGGAGGCGCGGCAGGCATCGTTCCACCGGTTCCTCCCCAGTGCGAACCAGTATCCGTGGGGTTGTACGTGTTTGACGTACCAAAGAGCCCCGGCTGATGCAGAGACACTGTCTCCGGCGGCACGGTCGAGATCGTCGTCGTTTCGTCGTTGAGCGTACAACCATCGCTGTTGTACTCCTCCTCACTACAGAGACTCTCACCGCCGCCTGCTTGCGCTAGCGAGGGAACTGAGAATAGCAGCCCCGCTGCCACGGGGAAGAGGATGCTCAGCATCAGGCCACGTCCCGGCGACGCGGCCCCGTCAAGGAACGCCCGCATGGTCTACCTCCTCTAGGTAGGTCGTTGAACATCCATGACCCTAGATCAAGCACCTAGCCGAAGTCGCCCCCCCATCCCGGGAGACGCTCGGACATCAGTGGGCACGTTTGCGTGCACCTGTCCATGCCCGGCCGGTCACCGGGTCGCACCACACGCCCGGTCTTCCAATCCCCGACTGCGGCGGCTGTGACGAGTTGCCGACGCCGCAAGGGCCACTCTCGGCCGCATGCCGAGGCTGCGCGGAGCGCTCCTGGCTAGCCGGCAGACGACACTACGCGCCGCGCCTGATGCGGCCGAGACGCCGAGCCGGCCTTAGCCGACCAGGTCGCAGGCGGCGAAGAAGAAGGCGCGCTCTATCGCCGCGTTCTCAGGCGAGTCGCTGCCGTGGATCGCGTTGTTCTGGATGTTCGTGCCGTAGAGGTTGCGGATCGTCCCGTCGGCGGCCTGCGTCGAGTCGGTGGCGCCCATCACGTCGCGAAGATGAGCTACGGCGTTGTCGCGCGCCAGCGCGATCGCCACCGCGGGACCACTCGTCATGAACGCGACAAGGTCAGCGTAGAACGGTCGTTCGCGATGTACCGCGTAGAACGCCTCGGCCTGCGCGCGCGAAAGACGCATCCGGCGCATGGCCTGGATCTCGAAGCCGGCGTCCTCGAGGTGGGCGACGATCCGGCCGGTGTTGCCGGCACGGACCGCGTCCGGCTTGATGATCGTCAGCGTCTCTTCCATCCGTCCAGCTCCCCTATCCC
This sequence comes from Candidatus Multivorans thiocomprendens, assembly GCA_027493375.1. Lineage (GTDB taxonomy): Bacteria > Acidobacteriota > Thermoanaerobaculia > Multivoradales > Multivoraceae > Multivorans > Multivorans thiocomprendens. The sequence continues at coordinate 7,098 of JAPVWO010000050.1, forward strand.
CTGTCATCTCAGCGCCTCGGACAACCGCGCACCCATCTCGGCCGGCGAATCGACGACCAGGACCCCGGCAGCGCTGAGCGCCGCCTTCTTCTCGGCCGCGGCGCCCTTGCCGCCCGCCACGATCGCGCCGGCATGGCCCATGCGCCGGCCCGGCGGAGCGGTGGCGCCGGCGATGAAGCCGACGACAGGAATGTCGAGGTGCTCGCCGATCCAGGCCGCCGCCTCCTCTTCCGCCGTACCGCCGATCTCGCCGATCAGGACCACGGCTTCCGTCGCGTCGTCCCCGGCGAACAGCGCCAGCACGTCGATGAAGCTCGTGCCGTTGACCGGATCGCCGCCGATGCCGACGCAGGTGGTCTGCCCCAGCCCCTCTTTCGTGAGCTGCCACACGGCCTCGTAGGTCAGCGTGCCGCTCCGGCTGATCACGCCGACGTTGCCCGGCGCGTGGATGTGGCCGGGCATGATGCCGACCTTCGCCTGTCCCGGGCTGATCAGACCCGGGCAGTTCGGCCCCAGCAGACGGCTGTCCCGGCCCCGGAGGAAGGCCTTGACCCGGACCATGTCCTGAACCGGAATGCCCTCGGTGATGCACACGATCAGCTCGACGCCGGCGTCGGCCGCCTCCATGATCGCGTCGGCGGCAAACGGCGGCGGTACGAAGATCAGCGTCGCATTGCAGCCGGACACCCGCCGCGCGCGCTCGACCGAGTCCCAGACCGGAAAGCCCTCGACGGTCGAACCGCCCTTGCCGGGCGTCACGCCGCCAACGACCTCGGTGCCGTACTCCCGGCAGCCCATCGCGTGGAACAGGCCCTCCCTGCCGGTGATGCCCTGGACGATCAGGCGCGTGCTTTCGCCAACCAGAATCGACATCGGCTCAGCCTCCCAGGGCCTCGACCGCGCGCTCGGCGGCGGTCGCCATGCCGTCGGCGACGAGGAAGTCGAAGTCCGCCCGCTCCAGTACTTCGCGGCCCTCCTCGACGTTCGTGCCCTCGAGCCGGACCACGACCGGCACCTCCACCGGCGTGCCCTCGGCGGCGAGTTCGTCGATCGCCGCGACCACGCCGCGCGCGATGCGGTCGGTGCGGGCGATGCCGCCGAAGATGTTGATCAGCACCGCCTTGACCGCCGGATCGGAGAGGATGATCCGGAAAGCGCTCGCCACCGCCTCCTGGGAAGCCGAGCCGCCGACATCGAGGAAGTTGGCCGGCTCGGCGCCGTAGAGCTTGATGATGTCCATCGTCGCCATCGCCAGCCCGGCGCCGTTGACCATGCAGCCGATGCTGCCGTCCAGCTTGATGTAGCTGATGCCGTGCTCGGAGGCCTCGACCTCCAGCGGATTCTCCTCGTGCACGTCCCGCAGCTCGGCGATGTCGCGCCGCCGGAACAGCGCGTTGTCGTCGAAGTTCATCTTCGCGTCCAGGGCATGGACATCGCCCTTCGAGTCCACCATCAGCGGGTTGATCTCGACCAGGGAAGCGTCGGTTTCCAGGTAGGCCGCCACCACGCTGGACACGATCGACTGGATCTGGCGCGCCGTGCCGCCCTCGAACCCGAGCCCGGAAGCGATCCGCCGGCACTGGAAGGGGAGCACGCCAAGCAGCGGATCGATCAGTTCGCGCAGTATCGCGTCGGGATCCGACTGGGCCACCTCCTCGATGTCCATTCCGCCCGCGCGCGACGCCATCAGGAGGGGGCGCTCGGCGGCGCGGTCGAGGGTCACGCCCAGGTAGAGCTCTCGATCGATCTCCAGGGCTTCCTCGATCAGTACCTGGCGCACCTTCTGACCTTCAGGGCCTGTCTGGTGCGTCACCAGTTGCATTCCGAGGATCTCTCCGGCCAGCCGTTCCGCCTCGCTCGGGCTCGAAGCCACCTTGACGCCGCCGCCCTTGCCGCGGCCGCCGGCGTGTATCTGCGCCTTGACCACGCAGCGGCCGCCGAAGTCCTCGCAGATCGGCCCGGCCTGAGCGGGGTCGTCGATCACCTTGCCTTGGGGCACGGCAGCCCCGAACCGGCGCAGTATCCCCTTGGCCTGAAACTCGTGGATCTTCACCGGCGAGGGCTCTTCAGTCGAGATCTGTCAGTCGAGATTGCCGATGATCGCCTGGCCGAACTCGGACGTCTTCAGCAGCGTCGCGCCCTCCATCTGGCGCTCCAGGTCGTAGGTGACCCGCTTCTGCCGGATGGCGCGGCTGATCGCGTTCTCGATCGATCGGCCGGCCTCGTTCCATCCCAGCCAGTTCAGCATCATCACGCCCGACAGGATGACCGAGCAGGGGTTCACCTTGTCCTGGCCGGCGTACTTCGGCGCCGTACCGTGCGTGGCCTCGAAGAGTGCGACGCCGTCCCCCTCGTTGGCGCCCGGCGCCATGCCCAGACCGCCGACCTGGGCCGCCAGGGCGTCCGAGAGATAGTCGCCGTTCAGGTTGGTCGTCGCGATCACGTCGTACTCGTCCGCCCGCAGCAGCACCTGCTGGAACATGGCGTCCGAGATCCGGTCCTTGACCAGAATCCGCCCGTTCGGCATGCGGCCATCGTGCTTCGACCACAGGTCGTCCTCGGAGATGGTGCAGTCGGCGAACTCCTCGGCGGCCAGTTCGTAGCCCCACTCCTTGAACGCGCCCTCGGTGAACTTCATGATGTTGCCCTTGTGCACCAGGGTCACGCTGTCCCGGCCCTGGGCGCGGGCGTACTCGATCGCCTTGCGGACCAGCCGCTTGCTCCCGGTCACCGAGACCGGCTTGATCCCGATGCCGGAATCGGCGCGGATGTCGCGGCCGAGATTCTCGCGGACGAAGTCGATCAGCGCCTTCGTTTCCGGCGTCCCCTGCTGCCACTCGTGGCCGGCGTAGACGTCTTCCGTGTTCTCCCGGAAGAGGACCATGTCGACCTTTTCCGGCTCGCGCATCGGCGACGGCACGCCGTCGAAGTAGCGGACCGGCCGCACGCAGGCATAGAGGTCGAGCAACTGCCGGAGCGCCACGTTCAGGCTGCGGATGCCCCCGCCGACGGGCGTCGTCAGCGGACCCTTGATCGCGACCCGGTAGTGGCGGATCGCGTCGACCGTGGCCGCCGGCAGCCATTCTCCGGTCTCTTCCAGGGCCTTCTCGCCAGCCAGGATCTCGAGCCAGGCGATGGCGCGCTCGCCCGAGTACGCCTTCGCGACCGCGGCGTCCATCACCGCCTGAGCCGCGCGCCAGATGTCGGGCCCGATGCCGTCACCCTCGATGAAGGGAACGATCGGTCGATCCGGGACGACCAGAACGCCGTCCTGCCAGCCGACCTCCTGACCGCCGGCTGGCGGCTCGACTGGGGGTTCGCTCACGGCGGCGCAGGGTATCACGTTCCGCACCTCCGGTCCGAGCCAGAGAGCTGTCCAACGAGAAGTGATCGTGAGCGGGGGTGTGCAATCCAACGAGAAGTGATCGTGAGATGCGGCGATCGGGGATCATCGGAGGATGATCTTG
>JAPVWO010000051.1 GCA_027493375.1 Candidatus Multivorans thiocomprendens
GACGCGACGGCCGCAGGTCTGCCCGATGACGGTCGGCCGCTCCGCGACGGCGGCACCGGCGCGACCGCATATGCCGAGGCGGTAGGGGTGTATCTGGCGCTCCTCGTCAATCAAGTAGCAAATCACTCGTCATCGGTGTGCGGATGGAACAACGTGAACACCCAGATGCGGAGTGTGTTCGCTCGGCAAGCCATCCCGATGGTCTGGGACTACGCCGAGAGCAATCCGTTCTGTGCGTCTTCCGGCAGCTACACGAACCTCTTCGTACGTCAGCTGAAGGGCTTCTTGACGTTAGGGCGCGGCACGATCGGCAGGGCCTCGCAGTACGACGTATGCATGCAGTCGGTCTCGTCCGGAAAGCTGATCTCGACCGACCCCCCCTACTACGACAACATCGGCTATGCAGACCTCTCTGACTTCTTCTACGTCTGGCTGCGTCGTGCGCTAAGAACCGTGATCCCGGACCTGTTCGCCACCGTCGGCGTCCCCAAGGCAGAGGAACTCGTGGCCTCCCCTTACCGCCACGGCGGCAAAGGCCCGGCTGAAGAGTTCTTTCTCAGGGGGATGACCCGCGCACTGCGACAACTCGCGTCCCAAGCTCACGCGGGCTTCCCGATCACGATCTACTACGCCTTCAAACAGTCCGAGAGTCGGGCGGCTTCTGGCCCGGTAAGCACGGGCTGGGAGACGTTCCTCGACGCCGTAATCCGAGCGGGCCTCGCGGTCTCTGGCACGTGGCCACTTCGGACGGAGAAAAAGGGGCGCGTGATCGGGATCAACACGAACGCCCTTGCATCCAGCATCGTCCTGGTCTGCCGACCTCGCCCGGCCGATGCGCCGCTGGCTACTCGGCGCGAGTTCCTTTCCGCGCTACGCGCCGAACTCCCCCAGGCCCTTCGCCTCCTGCAATCCGGCAACGTCGCCCCTGTCGACTTCGCCCAGGCGGCCATCGGCCCCGGCATGGCCGTTTACACACGCTACGCGAGGGTGCTCGACGCATCGGGAGAGGCCGTGCCGGTTAGGGAGGCGCTCGCGCTGATCAACCAGGTCCTCGATGAAGTGCTGGCCGAGCAGGAAGGCGATTTCGACGCCGACAGCCGATGGGCACTGGCGTGGTTCGAGCAGCATGGCTTCGCCGAGGGGGACTACGGCGTTGCGGAGACGCTCTCCAAGGCCAAGAACACGGCCGTAGCGGGGATGGTCGAGGCCGGGATCCTCGACTCCCGCGGCGGAAACGTCCGCCTGTTGTCGCCCAAGGAGCTACCCGACACCTGGGACCCCATCACGGACGCACGCCTCACCACATGGGAGGCGGTCCACCACCTGATCCGCGTTCTTGAGTCCGACGGCGAAACGGGTGCAGCAGACTTGGTCGCCAAGCTGGGCGGGTTCGCGGATACGGCCCGTGAGCTCTGCTACCGCCTGTACACGGTGTGCGAACGGAAGAAGCGTGCCGGCGACGCCTTGTCCTACAACGGCCTGGCGCAAAGCTGGCCGGAGATTAGGCGGCTGGCCCAAACTCGCGAGCCCGAACCCGAGCCCGAACAGATGGAACTCTGACCGCCGTCGTTTCGTGGCTCTCGATCTTGACGCGGCAGACCGCCTGCTCAATGAACTCCCGGAGGGAGTCCGTTTCTCGCGACGTCCTGATGGCGCTTTGATGCTCCGCACTCAGTTCGCCTTCCCCGACGGGGACAGGCTTCCCATAACGGTGACAGAGACGGAAGACGGCTACCTGCGTCTCTCCGACCGCGGCCACACCGTCATGCACGCCAGCTATGACCATGGTGTCGATGCGCTCTTTGTAGGAGAAAACCGAACGCGTCTGGAGGGAATCCTGCGCAAAGCCGGCGTCGAACAGCATCATGGCGCTCTCCGTGTCGACACACGCGCGAAGGACCTGTCCGACGCCGTGCTCCGTCTTGGCCAAGCCGCCATGAGCGTCTTCGAACTGGCCAGCGCCCGTTAAGGCCCCCGACCGTCGTAGATGCTGGGCGGAAACCGCGCCGCCTCGACGCTAAGGCTGGGTCCCAGTGGCTCCCGGGGCGGGGTTACCCTCCGACTACTCGCGCTCGAAACCGTGACTGTTGAATCTCAGCGCTTGGCTGTTCTCGGTCACGGTGCGGACGACGTGGTCCGGCGCCCCCTCCGGTATGTCCGCCTCGATCTCCAGAGTCACCGTCACGTTCGCTCCGACGAGGCCTGAGAGATGGGTGATCACCTCCTCTGCGATTCGACTCGCGTCGAGACCGGCGCGAGTCGCGTCGAGCGAGACGCTGCCATGGAAGCGCTTGGGGCCGAGGTCAAGTGACGGGATCGGTTCGGGAGTTGGCGGCTCGTCGGGATCGACTGGATCGCCGTCGGTGGGGGGCCGAGGCGCAACCGCTTCTTCTTCCGCGTCAAGTTGCTGCCGAGCGGCGGAGGGCCTGACCAGAACCCCCGGGGCTGCCGGATCCGTCAGCGGGACGATTTGGCCGGCACGGAGTCCTCGATACCGGCCCGACTCCTCGTCGAAGCTATCCGCGAAAGCGAACGTGTCTTTCTCCCACGTCAGCAGCACTACGCCGTCCGCTGCGGCTCCTAGCAACACAGCCGGATCCTGGAGACGCGGCAGATAGAGATACTGCGCGAAGTCCTCGATGAGCTGCGATATCGATACATGCTCGCCACGCCACAGCGGAACCCGCTCAAGTTCGATCTGCAGGCGGGTACCGGAGAACGTGGAGGCAAGTACGTCGTCGCTCTTCAGACGGTTGGCGGCTCGAACCGCGAGGGCGCCGTGGCCAGAGAGCCTGGTCGTCTCCCAGGACACCGGCGCAGCGGGATCCTTCTGCACCGGCACGAGCAACCATTGGTACGTCTCGGGCAGCCGGGCCGTGACGGCCTCGGCGGCGGCTCGGCGCTGGGTCTCCGCCTGCTTGACCTGGTGCGGGGAAAGATCGAGTGCTTCTCGCTCCGCGAGTATGGACTCCCACGCCAAGTCACGGCAAACCGCTTCGTCGAGGTCCTGTAACCGGGTTTGGTCGGGCGCCAGAAAGACAAGGGTGTTGCGATACAGCCGCGGCGAGGCGCCCCGCGATTCGAGGATGGCTGCAGCGGCTGTTTCCGCGGGGGATCCAGGTTCCTTCCGGTACCCATGATCGATGCCGAGGACCACGAGGCGGACTTCACGTTCGTCCGGCACTTCGTGGCCAGACTGTGGAGCCGTGTGGATGCGGCTGAAGCCGGCGGTCTCTCGCAGGGCCGTGCGCAGACTCGCGACGATCGCCTGCGCAATCTTGTCCGGCTCTCTACGCAACTGCTCGGCGCGGTCTTCGGCCAGTTTCGTGACAGTAGCCCGCGTGTCGTACCAGTAGCGATTACCGTCCTGGTAGAGGTAGGTCGCGTTGGCCGCGAGCCGCCGCAAGGCGTCCCCGAAGACCGCCGACGATTCCCCGGGAAACACGCAGCCCAGCTTGACTCTGCGGTCCTCGAGACCGCGCTGGGCTGAACCCGCGCTGGGAGCGGAACCGAGATAGACAGTCCGTGCCACGCGTCGGCAGGCCGAGAACTTGCCCAGGTTCGCTACGTCGCCATCGATCCGTTGCGGCAAGGCGTGCTGTCCGTCGACATCCTTCTCAATCACGGGAACCCAGTTCTCCGGCAGGTAGCGCGTCAGCTCGAACTGCACTCGTGAATCGTCGATCGAGAGGTTGGCCGGCAGGATGAGCGGGCTGCTGTCACCCTTTTGCCAAAGGCTGTGGATGACCGCCGCCATCAATCGCAGCACGCCGCGAGTCCGCTGGAAGGTCACCAAGGTCGACCAGTCCGAGTAGAGACGGTCGAAGATCTCAGGATGAATGGGATAGGCCGCCTTCAGACGTTGTTCGTAGTCCGCGTTTCGACACTCGGGTGGAAACTCATGTTGCTGGCCTCGGTAGAGATCGGCAAACGCCCGCGCAACTACATCGCGGTCTGTGAACTGCGCTGAGTCGGCGAAAGGCTCGAACAACCGCCGGCGAACAATCTCGAACCCCTCCTCGGCGCTCGCGGGCCGCCAGGACGACTCAATGCGTCCGATCACGTTGCGCAGCCGGTCAAGAGCTTCACGGCCGCGCTGGCCACCTACCTCGACATCGTCGGCCTGAGTGTGCGGGGAGGCAGAGGTCTTCTTGGATGCGGGCAGGCTGACGACCAGGAGGCAGTTGCCGGCCAGCTTCGCGGACTCGGTCAGCGCCTGCGCGAAGGTGAACTGAGTCTCGAAGCTGCCCCCGGCCAGATCGCTCTGCTCGTGAAGCTGACGCGCGTAGGCCACCCACTCGTCAATCAGGATCAGGGAAGGACCGTGGCCGACCAGGAGCTTCCGCAGAACATCGCCTGGGCTCGTGGCGTGCTCGTCGTCCTTGGCAATGCGCGCATACGCCTCTGCGCCACCAAGTTGCCAAGCCAGTTCACCCCATAGCGTCCGCACGACCGTGCCATCCGGCTTGGTGTCGGGATTGCCAGGCGAGATGCGGTTGCCGACCAGCACTACACGCTTGACAGCCGGCAGTTCCGGAGCTCCGGCCTCCCGCATGACTGCCTCAACGCCCGACAGGTCGGTCAGGGGGACGCCAGAGCAAAGATGGTAGAGAGCGAGCATCGAGTGGGTCTTGCCGCCGCCGAAGTTCGTCTGCAACTGCACCACGGGGTCACCGCCCAGGCCGGCGAGCCTCTGCACCGCCCCAGCCAGCATCCTCTTCAGGCTCTCGGTCAGGTACGTGCGGCGGAAGAACTCCACCGGATCCCGGTACTCCTCGCTCCCTTCGCCCAGATAGGTCTGCCAGAGGTCGGCGGCAAACTCGGCCTGCTGATACCGGCCGCTGGCCACGTCCTGGTGCGGTGTCACGACCTGCCGCCACGGCTTGAGATTCTTGGCAGCGCTCTCGACGGCCAGACTCGCCTGCCGCCGCCGTTGACCGCGTGCCTGCTCATCGAACCGGACCCGGAGCAGCTCCATCTTCAGCTTGTCGAGCTCGGCCGCCTCCTTTGCGGATACAGCCGTCAGCAAGCGATTCGCCGTGTCGAGCGCCCGGTAGGCGTCGTCGCTGGAGAAGAACTCCTGGTGCGCCCAGCGGTTCCTGTGCCCGCGTAGTTCGCCCACAAAGCCGCGTTCGGCGGGCCCCAGGACATCCTGGAAGACCATTCTCCAGTTGTCCCACATCAGCTTGAGCAGGGCGGCGACGTCCCACTCCGTCAGGGGCCGCTTGCGCAGGTGCGGATCGTCGAACCAGTTCAGGACGCCGGCGTCGACACGCTTGTTCTTGATCGCGCGCTTCAGCTCGCGGTCGACGAACGAGCCAAGGCCCGCCTTCAGAAGATCGAGCGCCTTACCGACGCGCTCGTGATTCGTTGTGGCCATAAGGGCGCGAGTCTAGTGCCGTCCGGTGTCCAATGCACTTGACGCAGACGCAGGGGCGACGCAGCTACCGCGGATCCTCGGCCTTGGCGAGGAGGTCGCGCAGGGTGTAGTTGACGCTGGCGGCACCGAAGTCGGGCTCACGCTGGAACGGCTGTCTCACGTAGCGAACGGGTGGACGATCGCTGCCGTCGAAGAGGACGATGGCGAGGATGAAGTCGTCCGGCTTGTTCAACGAGTAGAGGATCTCGTTCCTGGTGACGGTGACCGTCGAAGCGTCGCTCTCCCGGCCCTTGACCTCGATGAACCGCAGCTTCCCAGTGGCCGGGTCCCTGCTCTCGATGTCGTAGCCGAGCTTCTCGACCTCACGGTCGACTGGTTTGAAGCCGAGTCCGCACTCAGTCTCCATGACGAGTCTGCGCGCCTCGTCGGCAGCCTTCTGCGTATCCGGTCGCTCGACAGTCGGGCTCGGGCCTCCTGACATCGCTTCGATGAGACCGCGAGGCACGACCAGCAGGCCGCCAAGCACGAGTGGAGGTCGGGGAGAGATCTGTCGATCTCGCTTCAGTTCCTGGAATCGCTTCTGGAGACGACCCTGTAGCGTGTCTGCCCGCCGGCGCGCTTCGCCCGAGTTGAGCCGGGCGCCGGTCTTCCCGGCCTCTTCGGCCTGCTTGAGTTGCGCGGCTCGATGGTCCCAGTGGTTGATCTCCTTGGTCAGACGCTCCTTCACCGCAGCCTCGGTCTTGGCGATCAACTCGAGTCGAGCGTCCCGAATCTCCTTGAGATGTTCGGGGACGACGTTCGCGACCGCGTACGCCTGGGCTTTCTGCTCGAGGTCCCGGTCGATCCACTGGCACTCAGGCCGGTCAAGAAGTTCATCAACCGTCGGCTCGCCGTCATCGAGTGGCCGATAGTCGAGATACGGCGCGTAGTGGAGATGGCGCGCGACTCCACCAGCGTTGAGTTCGACGTAGAGGACCCGCTTGGAGATGACCTGCCGGTCACCGCTACGGCTGGTGTTGCCGTCCTGCAGGGAGTGCTCGATGGAGAACAGCACGCGTGGTTCCGTACCGTCGTCCCTCTCATCAACAAGGACCGCACCACGCCGGAGGAGATCGCGGTGGCGTTCAAGCGTCAGATCGATGACTGAGTCGAGCAGCGGATGGCCCGGGCAGACAAAGTTGGCAAGCGGCTGGCCCGGCGGGGCCACGAGCGGCTTCTCGAACACGATCCGTTCGTAGCGTGGCAGTACCGGCGCGCCAATCCCGATCATCCGATCGCGGTGCCGGACAGACGCTGGCACGTTCGTCACCTCGAAGCGGCCCGGCTCCCTCTGCCAGAGTTTGCCGCCGAGCCGCTTGAACGCCTCCCGGAAGAAGGACTTGATGTAGTGGGGCTGCAGGCGTCGGGCTTCGGCACGCTCCATGTCCTCGCGGACCCGCTGCACGCGAGAAGCGTCCATCGCGTCGTGCGCCAACTGGCGCTCTTCCAGCAACTCCTGCAGCGCATCGTGGTCGAGGGCGTGGTCCACGGCGGTGTCGAGCCGGGCGCGCACTTCCGGCTGTTCCCCGTAGCGGATCGCTCGAAGCAGCAGGTCGCGCAAGGGACGCCCTTCGAACTCCAACTTGCCTAGTACGTCGAAGACCTGCCCACCGAGCGCCTCTCGCGCCTGGTCCAGCTTCTCCAGCAGCCGCCGGTAGACATCGCCCTCGCGGGTGTCCTGAGCGACCAGATTCCAGAGGTGGCAAACCTCAGTCTGGCCAATCCGATGGATGCGGCCGAAGCGCTGCTCCAGGCGGTTCGGGTTCCAAGGGAGGTCGTAGTTGACCATCAGATGCGCCCGTTGCAGATTGATCCCCTCGCCAGCGGCATCAGTCGCCAGCAGCACCTGGACCTCCGGGTCGTACTGGAAGGCCGCCTGGACCTCCAGGCGCTTCTCGCGGCCGACGCCACCGTGAATCACGACCACCGATCCTTCGCGTCCCAGGAGAGTGCTGATCCGTTCGTACAGGTAACTCAGCGTGTCGCGATGCTCCGTGAAGAGCACGAGCTTCTGGCCAGGCGAGGACAGAGGCGGCGGGATGGGGCCTGATCCGATGGGCGTTGTCCGTTCACCGATTTGATCCGCGCGGCCCGAGGGTGTGAAGATCGCGGCCAGCAGGGCGGCCAGTTCTCGCCATTTCGTGTCCTGGCCGGCGCGGCGCACTTTCAGAGCCAACGCCTCGAGTTCCTTCAGGGTCTCGATCTCAGCCTTCAGCTCGGCGATCGACTGGGCCGCAGTGGCCTGGTCGAGAATCTGCGCCTCGGTGTCTTCGGCTTCCTCCTCCGGTGCGTCAGCGAGATCCTCGAGGTCGTCCTCGTCGAGTTCAGGGGCCAGGAACCTCATGACCAGGGAGTGCTGGCCTCCGCGTTGAAGGACCTCGAGTTCACGGAGGCGGCTCTGCAGCCGCTCACGCCGACGCCGCAAGGACCGGTAGATGGCCTCGGGCGAGGAGGCCAGCCGCCGCTGGAGGATGGTCAGCGCGAAGCCAACGGTGCCGGCTCGCTTCGCGTTTGCTAGTGCCTCGGCCCGGTTGAACTCCTCGCGCACGTAGGCGGTGACCGCGGCATAGAGACGGGCTTCCTCGTCGGACAGCCGGAAGGGCACGGTGTAGGCGATCCGCTCGGGAAACAGCGGCTTGCCGTCGAACTTGAGCAGCCGCTCCTTGACCATGCGCCGCATCAGGTCGGAGACGTCCGTGGTGTGAACGCCGTCGCGGAAGCGGCCCTCAAAGCGGTCGCCGTCAAGCAACGCCATGAAGAGCTGGAAGTCCGTCTCCTTGCCGTTGTGCGGCGTTGCCGTCATCAGCAGGAAGTGGCGGGTCAGGCCGGAGAGGAGTTGGCCCAGCCGGTAGCGCTTCGTGTACTTGATCTCGTTGCTGAAGTAGGTCGCCGAGAACTTGTGCGCCTCGTCACAGACCACAAGATCCCACTCCGCTTCCGGCACCTTCAGCTTCTGCTGAACGTCTTCGTCGCGCGAGAGCTTGTCCAAACGGGCGATGACGAGGTTCGCTTCGAGGAACCAGTTCCGCGTGCGCGCGGCCTCCAGCTTGTCGTTCGTCAGGATCTCGAACGGGAGGTGGAACCGGCTGTACAGCTCGTCCTGCCACTGCTCCGCCAGACCGCCCGGGCATACAACCAGGCAGCGCTCCAGGTCGCCTCGGGCGATCAGCTCCTTGATCAGCAAGCCCGCCATGATCGTCTTGCCTGCCCCTGGGTCATCGGCAAGGAGAAAGCGGAGTGGCTGGCGCGGCAGCATCGACTCGTAGACCGCGGTGATCTGATGCGGCAACGGATCGACGACGGAGGTGTGGACCGCCAGCACCCGGTCGAACAGATGCGCGAGCCGGATGCGCTGCGCCTCGGAGACCAACCGGAACAGGGCGCCGTCCCCGTCGAAGGACCAGGCGCGGCCCTCCTCGACCAGCTCCAGCCTGGGCTCGTCTTCGCGGTAGAGAAGCTCGGCGGCGACTACGCCGTCCAGCTTCTTGTAGGTCAGCTCGGTCGCCTCGGAACCGTGCCAACGGACGTTGACGACTTCGACCGGCTCGTCAGGGTGAACCCCGCGGACGGTGCAGCGTGGCTGGAGGTCTTCAAGGCGCACCGGCGGACCGTAGCACTCCGGGCCAGCTCGAGCGACGGCGACACGCGATGGCCGGCGCTAAGGCGAAGCGCCTGCCCTGCCCAAGTCCTCAACCGTAGTGGCGACGTTAGCCGCCGCGATGCCAGTCGGTGGCGATCATGCTTGCCGGACCTTCGCGAGCGAAACCACTGGCCGGCAACGGGCCGCCTCCAACCACTGCGGTGCCGGGGTGGGCTAGAATCCCGCCCTTGGGCTTGGCGCGGTTTGGCTGGGCTAGCAGTCTGTCGGACTTGGCGGGTTAGTGTTTCGTTGTCAGTGGAGGGAGATCGATGACGAAGTTCATAGCTGCTCATCGGGACCAGCCGT
>JAPVWO010000052.1 GCA_027493375.1 Candidatus Multivorans thiocomprendens
CTTCTCTCGATTCGAGAAACTCGACGTGATCTTCCTCGGCTTCGTCGTCTTCGTGCTCATCGTCGATGCACTGCGCTAGTGTGAACAGGCCCTAGTTGGGCCGAGGAATGGCCCCTGACGTTTCGGCGGTTGAGCGCTCCGTGCCACACCTCGCCTCCAACACCGCGAGGAGTTCGGGATCGTGAAGGAACGCGTATGACTGCGGCGGCCGGAAGGCCGGCGCTTCGCCCTGCGGGCATACAGGTGCGTCCAGCACCGTGACCTCCGTCAGGCACAGTGCGGCGACGACTTCGGCTTCGCCGACATAGGCGTCGAACTCTCGTCGGTCGATGCCGACCCGTTCTCCGAACGCGCTCCAGATCCCGTCCGCCGTGTCGAGGGCCACTGCTTCGAGCCGGGCGGACGCTACGACCTGCTGGCGCGGACTCGTGGCGTAGATCCAGATTCGCGCTCCCGCCGGTGCGCGCACTGCTCGTTTGCGGATCTCGACCGTCTTGCAACCCGACACGATCAAATCGACGTACGGCGGCTTGATCGACATGAGGATGTCGGTCATGGGCTCGACTCTCCGAGGCCAGCTAAGGCGATCCTCAGGAGTTGCTCGTGGGAGATTGCTTCCGCCGCGACGAAGTTCGCCGGGCCGACGCAATCCAACCTCTTGAGTTCGTTGTAGGAGATGGGCCGGGGAATGCCGGTCAGGCTGTCGAAGGTGAACGCCGTCACTTGCCCGCGAGCGTCGGCGCGGGCCTCGATGTCGTCGGGTGAAAGGACTCCCTGGCGGCTGAGGGTTGCCACAGCCTCCTCCTTTGAGAGAGTTGCCGAGAACGTGGCACGAGCCACAGCAGCCGCGGCCATCCTCGGATCACTGAGGTAGAAGACGATGACCGTTCCGCGGGAGACCAGTTCGTGCCTACCGGCACGGAAGAAGTACGCCCGTTCAAGCCGCAGAGCGGCTTCCCGTTCCGGTAGAAGCGACGCCTGACTGACGGTGGGAGGGAGCAGTTGAGCCGCATAGCCCGGCTGAATGGGAACGACCACGCCTGGTCTGCCCATGGGCAGGAGCAAGCCGGGAGAGATGAGCGTCTCGAAGTCGAAGAGCGGGATTCGATTGCCTGGGCCGTTCGGCGGTCTGACTTCGACCCCACTGCGGTTCAGCTCTCGCCACGAGGGCATGTTCGTTGCCAGCCGCAGCCCGGTGTGCTCCTCAAAGTCGGCAGTGAACACCTGCCAGCCGTCGGGTAGCACGAAGCCACCGAAGACCGTCTTCGAGAGCGGAGCGCCGGGGCTCTCCTCGCCGGTTCCCACCCGACGAAAGCCACAGTCGAGCGCAACCTGTTTGGTAGCGAGCTGACCCGGTCCAGAGTACAGGTCGATTCGATAGAGCCTATTGTGGGTTCGGGGCCTTACGAGCCAGTCGAAGAGGTGCTCGGCAGCGACAAGCGACTCGGCGTGGTCTTCCTCGACGTAGACGTGCGCGATCCATGACTGGCCGACGATGGGTGGCGGCCTCAGAGCCGCCAAGCCAAGAACCCTGCCCCCCACACGGACCACGCGATGCTCTGCGGGCTGTTGAGTCGTGCCCGGATCCAGGAGGTCGCCCAAGCGGTCATGGCCCAAACCGAGGCTCTTGAGGAACCGTGCCGAGTCCTCGTGGTCCTCGTCGGTCAGCGAGCGTCCCAAGAGAACGCTGTGGTCGAACTCGACGGTCACCGGGGATGCCTCGGGCTCGGTGTCGGGATCGGTAAGAACTGGCGGCACCAGCTCCGCCGGTGCGGCCACTCTGAGGCCGTACTGGCTCCGCAGAGCGTCGGCGTGCTGAAGGATCCGACCATCTCGTGTGACGAAGCCGTGGGCCCGGTAGTAAATGCATGCCGCAAGGTGACGAAGATCCGATGTGTCGGTGATGCCGCGCTTGCTGGTGGCGTCCTCGGCAAGCCCTAAAGTCGCTCGCAATGAGGTCGTCAGCCGAGCAACCTGATCTGATGGGGGTTCACGAAGGCGCGGGAGCCCGCGAGCCGAGCGCAGGAGACGGTCCTCTCCCGGGCCAACGGACGTCCTCTCCAACTCCCGGATCAGTTCGGCGGTAACGACGACGGGAACTGCTCCCAGCAACGACCACGATTGGCCTTCGTCGCGCTGACGGGCAGCGTCGAGCACGACGTTCAGGTCGAGCACCCAACGAGTTGCTTGAAGTCGCGGGCGGCTGCGAAACGTGAGCGCCTCGGCCGCTGACGGGCGGCTGTCGACCGGTGGGGACGCCTTGCGGAAGAGCGACGGACCGTCGAGTTCGCGCAGGTGGACGTTGATCTCCCGCTTGCTCGTCCTGCCGCCGGGTTCCGTATGGTGAAGCGAGAAGCCGTTGCGCACCCAGAAGTGGTTCGCCGGGAGATCCGCGCCCACGCGAGCAGTTATGCCGAGCATGGAGTGCTTCTCGCCGTAGCGAACGAGTTCGCTCAGGAGCTGCTGCGCTACTCCCTGTCGTCGTGCAGTTTCGGGCGTGAAGATCTGCTTCACCTTCAACTGCGGGTAGGTGCCCCCGAAGTGGAGGAATCCGGCGATCTCGCCGCTGCTGGCCTGAACGGCGACCCAGAGCCGGCGCCGTTCCGCCGACTCGCGATAGACCGCGTTCCGAAGGAAGCCCAGCTCGTGCCTGTGAGCGTCGGCCATGGCTACTATGTCGGCCACGTACGGGAGTACGTCGCCGGGTCGCCTCAGAATGATGATTCGCGCCAATTGCGTCTCTCGATTGGGGTCCAGGACAGCCTCCTCGGGAGGCGACCATTCGCGTCGACCCCCTCGTGGACCATGACGGACTCAGTCCGCTGTCTTATCTTATGCGCATGTCGCTATAGCCAACGGCGCACCGCCAAGCCCGTCGCAGAGGCCGGCGGGCTGCCCAACTAAACCGGCGAGATTGGCTCACGCCAGGCTTGTCTTCCAGGGACTACACTCGCGAACCATGAAGGAAGCTAGTCCGCCTCGAGCGAACTCGACCCAACTCCCCAAGGACGTCGTGCCGCTCGGCGACGTCAAGGTCAACCCCGACGCCGTAGTCCAACGGACCGCGAGATCAGGTCGACCGATCCTCCTGACATCCCGGGGCCGAGGAGTCGCGGTCCTTCAATCACTGGAGCAGTACGAGGCAGAGGAAGAGGAACGGTCGTTCCTTCGCTCAGTGGCCCAAGGGCTGGCAAGCGCAGAAGACGGCCGGCAGGTCTCGCTGGCTGAAGCGAAGGCCATCTACGTCGAGGCCAGCCTGCAACTCGCGGTCGACGATCACGCGGAACTCCGCGACCCCTTCGAGCGGATCAACAAGGGCGGCGCGCCGGACCCGGACGGCACCCCGTGACGCCGGAGGGAGCGAAGCGGGCGGTGGAGACGATAGCGCTAGCCCCCGACCGGAGATGCCGCGGCCGCCTGACGATCTGCCTGGGACGGAGCACGTGATGCCGACCATCGGGCTATCCGAGTTGTGGTTGATGACCGGCCTCTTCTGGTCGGTCGTCGGGTGGGCCCTCGCGGTGAGAAAGAAGAGGAGTCAGTTGCTGTGGTTTCTGTTGTGCTTGGTCGCCGGCATCTTCGCGCTGATTCCCCTGCTGATACTGCCGGCGCTGGACAAGGAAAAGTAGGAAGCCACGCGCCAGAAGCGCTTGACTGCCGCGTCCGCGAGACGGTCGTCACCCGAAGATCAGGCTCCAGATCGTGAACAGGGTGAACGACACGTAGACCGCCGACGCGATCAGCATCATCACGATGTTGAGCGCCTTCGGCCGGGCGGACTTTGGCAGCTTCGTCAGGTTGACGTAGAGCGTCAGCGGCACGTAGATCGCCATCGCGAAGCCGCCCAGCAGGGCGGAGTTGAAGATGAAGCCGAGCGCCGAG
>JAPVWO010000053.1 GCA_027493375.1 Candidatus Multivorans thiocomprendens
TGCGAAGGTGACCCACATCGGCCACTCGGCGTCATTCGTACAAGCGTGGGTCGAGCCGCGGCATGACATCACTCCGACCTGGGAACCGACGGAGGGTCCTGCGGCGCACCGTCTGCGGGTGCCATGGTGCGGGCGACTTGACGCACTGGAGCGTTCGTTCCCGCGGCGGCCGCGACCCGGCCGATGGCAGGCGTATGGGTCGGTGAAGAAGCTGGCAACCCGATCCATGGGCGGTTCGGTTTTCGATCCTCGCTTACTGGTGTTCGCCCTGAGGGGGAGGCGCCTTCCGCTCCAGTCGACGCTGAAGATGACGGAAGCCATGCGTGGCTTGCTGATGAAGGAGTGCGACGCCCAGCCCCCTCCCGAGTGGTTCAGCGGTCATCACGTTGACGGTAGGCCAAGCGCGATGCCTCACCTGGCGATAGCTCCGCTTCCGTTTGTCGGCGCGGAACATGCCGACGGGCGGGTGATGGGGTTGGCCGTGATCCTCCCTATGGGGATTGACGAGTCGAGCGCCGGGCGCTGCCTAGCGCCGATTCTATTCGACCCGAACACGGGATTAACTCGCGAGCACCGGCTGTTTGCTGGTCGCTGGCTCGAATGCGGACTTGAGCACGACACTCGCGAGCGTCCGCCTTGGAGCCTCGACACGACGGCTTGGGTCGGCGGGAACCGTGGTTCGCGTGTCTGGGCGAGCGTCACACCGGTTGTGCTGAACCGGCACTTCAAGGGACCGGACATGTGGACGCGCGCTGCCGAAAGCCTGAAGGATGCATGTGGGCACATAGGCCTGCCACGTCCCCGCGCTGCACGGATGCATCCGGCGTCCCTAGTTCGGGGCGCGCCTCACGCACCGGCCTTTCCGAGACTCGTCCGCAAACACGGCGGGGGTCGCCGGAGCCACAACCACGCCGTTCTCGAATTCGACCAACCCGTAAGGGGCCCGGTGCTGCTCGGGGCTGGCCGTTTCAAGGGCTATGGCCTGTTCCGACCGATGGGACCAGTGGCATAGAGTGCCGGCAAGGGACGAGCCCCTTCGTAGGAGGTGAGCGAGATGTCCCGCGAATCCCAACTCTTCCTGAATCTACCGCCACCCGTACCCGGCCGAGCCGAGGAACTCGTGCCGGTGCGCATGGTCAACGAGTGGGTGTACTGCCCGAGGCTCGCGTATCTGGAGTGGGTGGAAGGCGAGTGGGCCGAGAGCGCGGACACCGCCGAGGGGCGGAGGTCGCACCGGCGCGTGGACGAGGGCTACGGCCGGCTGCCGGCGCCGGAGGAGGCGGATGACGTCGTCCGGCGGGCGCGGGGCGTCACGATGTCCTCGCAGCGTCTGGGGATCATCGCCAAGATGGACGTCGTGGACCTTGATGACGGCGTTGCGATGCCGGTGGACTTCAAGAAGGGCAAGAGGCCGCATGTGGCGGCAGGCGCGTACGAGCCGGAGCGGGTTCAGGTCTGCGCGCAGGCGATGATCCTCGAGGACAACGGCTACAAGGTCGAGCAGGGCGCCCTCTGGTACGTCGGTTCCCGCGAGAGAGTGCCGGTGATCCTCGACGACCAGCTTCGTGCGAGGACGAACGATGCCATCTCGGGCTTGCGGTCGGCCGCCTTGGCGGGTCGCAGGCCGCCGCCTCTGCAGGACAGCCCCAAGTGTCCTCGCTGCTCGCTCGCGGGAATCTGCCTGCCGGACGAGACGAACCTGTTCCACCTCGGCGGGCCGCCCAGACCGCTGAACCCATCGGACGATGCGGCGCGGCCGCTTTACGTGCAGAAGCCGCGAGCACGGCTGCGCAAGAGCGGCGAACGCCTGGTGGTGGAAGTGGAGGGCGAGAAGACGGAGGTGCCGCTGGTCGAAGTGTCCGACGTGGCCATTTACGGCCCGGCGTCGGTCACGACACCGGCGCTGCACGCCCTGATGCAGGAGGAGATTCCCGTGTCCTGGTTCACGAGCGGCGGTTGGTTCGTGGGCCACACGGTTGGAACCGGTCACCGCAACGTGACCGTCCGGGAGGCTCAGTACCGGGCGGCTTTCGATGAACGCCGGTGTCTCGACCTGGCCAGGGGTCTGGTCCGGGCAAAGGTGAGGAACTCGCGTACGTTGCTTCGCCGCAACTGGCGTGCGGCCAAGGGTGAAGGAAGTGAGAAGGACCGCGCCCTGGGTCGTCTGAAGCGAGTCGCCACGGAGGCCGAGACCGCGGTGAACGTCCAGCAGTTACTTGGAGTCGAGGGTGAGGGCGCGGCCATCTACTTCCGTTGCTTCGACCGGATGCTGGCGCCCTCGACCGGCCCCGAGGTGGAGCGGTTCTCGTTCGCCACGCGGAATCGGAGGCCGCCGACGGATCCGGTGAACGCGATGCTGTCCCTTGCCTATGCGCTTCTCGCGCGAGCCTTCACGAACGTGGCTTCTTCGGTTGGCCTGGACCCGTACCTGGGCTTCTACCATCGGCCCCGTCATGGACGGCCGGCGCTGGCGCTCGACCTGATGGAGCCCTTCCGCCCGATCGTGGCGGACTCCAGTGTCGTCCAGGTGATCAACAACGGGGAGGTTCGTCCATCCCACTTCGTCTGGAACGGCAATGCGTGTGCCCTCAGACCGGTGGGTCGTCGGGCGTTCATCGCCGCCTTCGAGCGCCGCCTGGAGCAGGAGACGACCCACCCAGTGTTCGGCTACAGGGTCACGATGCGCCGGCTGATCGAAGTTCAGGCGCGGCTGTTGACCAGGTTCCTCCAAGGCGAGATTCGGGACTACCCCCACTATCTTCCGAGGTAGCGGCACGTGGCCAAGGAACGGTTGTACGTGGTGACCTACGACATCGCGGATCCCAAGCGTTGGCGGCGGATCTTCAAGGCGATGAAGGGCTACGGACGATGGCTGCAACTCTCCGTGTTCCAGTGCCGATTGACGGCCAGACGTCGAGCGGAGATGACGGCACGAATAGACGGCCTGATCCGGCCGACGGAAGACCATGTGCTGATCCTCGACCTGGGGCCTGCGGAGCAGGTTGACCTCCGGGTCGAGAGCCTGGGCAAGTCCTACGAGAAGCCCGAAAGGGCCGCTACAATCGTCTGAGCGCGTGAGTCGTGGCCGTCCTGCACTCTGTCCGTTCTTGCCAATGGCCCTGCGAGCGCTCGGAAGCGTTGACGAACCCGGGGACGTCTCGAAGGAAGGCAGATCATTGACAACAAGGCACTTAGCCCTGAGCAGCGGGCATCAGTCGGCGCAAGGAACTGGTTCCCGCCGAAACTTGCGGTCACCGCTCGCAGGGGCCGTGTGTAGACTAGCGGGCTCAGTCGGTTGCGACGACCCTCTTTCCGGGGCGCGAGCGCCCCGGCCTCATTGAAGCGCGGTTGCCGATCGCATCGTCGTTCTGAGACGCGGACCTTTCCGGGGCGCGAGCGCCCCGGCCTCATTGAAGCCCTGATCTGATCGTCTATGACGAGGCGCACATCATCTTTCCGGGGCGCGAGCGCCCCGGCCTCATTGAAGCGTATGTATAATGGTCGCACGACAAACGCCCGCCGGGCTTTCCGGGGCGCGAGCGCCCCGGCCTCATTGAAGCCAGGAGCTTGAGCGCCAGGGCGAGATCAGCTTCCGGGCTTTCCGGGGCGCGAGCGCCCCGGCCTCATTGAAGCGTGTACACCTGGCCGTCCACGGTGTTCCAGGGGCCGTCTTTCCGGGGCGCGAGCGCCCCGGCCTCATTGAAGCCTCGAGCTTGGGGTCGAGGGCCGAGCCGTCCCCGGCCCTTTCCGGGGCGCGGGCATGTTCCTGACCAGCCGGCCCGAGGTTCCCGCCAAGGTGTTCCGCGTCACGGCCAGCTTCATGCCGGCGGGCGAGGCCAGCAAGGACTTCTACGCGACATCCAACCCGTGGTCGCGCCGCTTCGTCGGTCTCCGGATGTTCCTGGCCCTCGGCCCGGCAGGCTGGTCCGCGTAGCGAGGTTACAGCGCCGGACCGGGCCGCTCCTCAGCGAAGCCGATCCAGCAGTCCGGTGGAGCGCGATGTCGTCCGCAGGACGGCCGCGCGGACGACGTCTTCTCCGGCCATCACGGTCACGGTGTTTCG
>JAPVWO010000054.1 GCA_027493375.1 Candidatus Multivorans thiocomprendens
ACGCAGACCCATGGCGACTGTCAATCGGAAATGGCCCATTAGCGTAGCACACCCCTACGAAGCCTCGGGCTCGCTCAGCTCCGCCTAACCGCCTCGCAGAGCCGGCAGCAGGTCCTCCCGGGTAATCCGCCTCACCGCCGCAAGGCTCGCCAGCGTGCCGGCCGCCAGCACCAGCAGCAGGGTGAGTCCGAGCGACAGCCACGGCACCAGCGCGTGACCGCCGAGGAGGTGCGGACTCACCGCAACGAGCGCCGAGGCGGCGCCGACCGCGACGCCCGCGGCCAGGAGCAGGCTGTTCTCGGCCACCACCAGCCAGGCCAGGGCGCGCCGCCAGAAGCCGATCGCCTGCATCGTCGCCAGTTCGCCCCGCCGCTCCAGCAGGTTCCGCAGCAGCACCACCGAGAGGCCCAGCGTGCCGAGCAGCAGGCCGAGTCCGCCCAGGGTCTGGAAGGTGCCGAGGTAGGTGTTCTCGACCGCCTGGAACGCCTGCAGCCGCTGGGCGGTGGGCACGGCGTCGAAACCGAAGCCGGCCAGCGTCCGCTCCAGCTCCTGCATCGTCCGGTCCTGCTCGTGCGGCGCCGTTCGCAGCAGGAAGTAGGACGCGCCGGTCCGGCTCGGGAAGTGCCTCGCCAGGTTCGCCTCGGAGATCACGAGCTCACTCTGGAACACGCTCTTGCGCAGGAGTCCGACCAGGCGCAGTTCGATCGTCTCCCCGCGCTCGGTCTCGACCTCGATGCCCTCGCCGAGTCCCGAGTGGAGAATCCACATGACGGAGTTGAAATCGCCGATCGCGGGCACGACGCCGGGGCCAAGGTCCCGGTCCAGGAGTTCCCAGGGCGCCTCGCCTGCTTCGGCAACGAGGGACTGGAAGCGAAAGCCCCCGCGCTCGATGAACTCCGGCGGCGCGCCGAGCAGCCGCGGCCTCTCCGGCTGGAACAGGTTCAGGCAACTGATGTCGTCGCCGGGGACGGTCCGGAAGGCCACGATCTCGGCGCGTCCGACGAGATCGGAAGCTCCCTCGCCGAAACCCAATTCGTACCGACCCGCCACGCTCGCCAGGTCGGCGAGCATGGAGATGTCGGACTCCGCCATCAGGTCGAAGCCTCCGGCCCCCGAATCCGGATCCCTCGTCTCCTCGCCAAACCGGAGTCCGTAGGCGCCGACGGCGACGATGACGAACGACGCGCTCGCCACCAGAGCGGCGCAGAGCAGGCTCCGGCCCGGGTTGAGCGAAGCGTTCGCGGCCGCCATGCTCGACCCGGCCCGCCAGGACCAGCCGCGAAGGGGCGCCTCGGGGCGGCGGCGGAGCCACAGCGTGAAGCCGGCGAGCCCGGCGACCAGCAGGCAGGCCCCGCCCGAAAAGAACAGGTAGGCGGCCGCCGACGCCGGGGCGGCCGCCGACCCGGCCAGCAGGGCCACCGCGAGGCCGCCGGCGATTCCCCTCGTCCAGCGCGCCCTCCGGCCCGGCACGGAAACCGCCGCCGTCAGTTCGGCGGTCTCTCCCCGCAGCAGCCGGATGGGCGAGACCGCCGCCAGCCGGCCAACCGCGCCCCGGATCGCGAAGAACACGACGAGGAGCGAGCCCGCCCCGCCCAGCGCCAGAGTCAGCGGCTCGACATGCAGGTACAGGTGGCTCGAACCCACGGCCGAGCGCCACAGGGTGCGGAGCGCGGCCATCATCGCGCCGGCGTAGAGCACCGCTCCGGCCAGGCCGAGCAGGACGCCTGCACCGCCGAGCAGAGCGCCTTCCAGCAGGAAGCGACGCCGCACCCGCCTGATGCGGTGGCCGAGGGCCAGCAGGAGGCCCATCTCGCTGGCGCGGCTCTCCGTTCCCAGACGGAAGAACAGGCCCACCAGCAACGCCGCGGAGACGATCAGGAACAGGCTGAAACCGATGAACAGGCCTCCGAAGTCCGTAGCGCCGGTGGCGCCGCGCAGGCCCGCGGCCTTGACCGGCTCGACCGCCAGGCCGGCCGCGTGAAGTCCGATGCTGGCCGGCGCCTCCGCTTCGAGGGCCATCCGGAGCCGAGCCGGATCGCTCCCTTCGGCCGGCAGCAACCGCCACGAGGTCAGGAGGCCGAAGCGGCTGGACCAGAGCTCGGCGCCGTAGTCCAGGTCGACGAACAGCTTCGGTGTGCCGCGGTACTCGTCCCAGTACGCCTCGTCCCGGTCCCGGATGCGGCCGAGATCCACCGGAAAGGTCGGTTCCCAGTCGCTCATGTTGTCGGCGTCGGCGACGCCGGGAAAATCGGGTGTCAGGTCGCGGTCCGCGGCCCAGCCCGCCATCTCGACGACTCCGGCGACCGTGGTCCGCACCGTCCGCTCGACCAACTGTTCGCGGTCGCCGACGACGAAGTAGTCGACCTCCAGCCGGTCGCCCTCTCCGATCTCGAGGTCTTCCGCCAGGAACGTGTTGACGAGCACCTCGCCCGGCCCGAGCGCGGGCGCCGCTCGACCGTCGGCGAGCCGCAGCACGCCGAGTTCCCCGGCTCTCCCGGTGTCGAGCGCGGCGATCGTCGAGTACGGCGCCGCCGAGCCGTCTTCCGCCGCGGTGCGGTTGGCGAGGTAGGTCGAGACGCCGAGCGCCTCGACGCCCGCGTCGGCCGCCAGTACCTCTACGGCCGCGGCGAGCTCCTCCCCGAACACGATCTGCGACGTGGCGACCCGCAGGTGGTCCTCCGCCTCGACGAACGCGAGGCTGAAGTCCTCCGCCCGGGCCTGGGAGCGGATCCACCGCTCGAGGTCCAGGACCGCGGCCTCGGGATCGGCCTCGGCGCCGTCTCCCGCTCCGGCGCGCTCGCCGACGAGCAGCGCGTTCACCAGCCCGCGGCGATCCAGCTCCCGCTGGAGATCGCGCAGCCGCGCGTAACCGACCAGCGGCTGGCTCTGGTGCGGCGCCAGCCCGAAGCTCCCCACGCCAACGTCGTCGAGCACCGAGACGACGCTCAGCCGCACGCTCTCCAACTGGTCCTCCGGGTCCTTCTCCCCCAGCAGGCTGGCCCGCGGCGCCTCGCTCGGCCGCTCCAGATAGAGCACGACCGAATCGCCCGGCTCGACGGCGAGTGCCTCGGCGAGCGAACGATTGACCGCCAGCGACGCGAAGAGCTGGCCCTCGCGCCGGGACAGGTCGAGCGCCTCCTCGCTGCCCGGGAAGAAGGCGGCGAACTCGTCGTCGATCCCCTGCACGTTGACCCGGGCGGCACGCCGGCCGCTCTCGGGTTCGACCACGCTGCCCTGCATGAGGATGGCTGCCGACACCGGCCCGTAGCGGGCCGAGAACTGCCCGTAGGCGGCCAGTTCGTCCCGCAGGCGCTCACGGAAGAAGCCGGCGCCGAGCAGCGCGTGATCGATGCCGCCCAGCCGGTCGAGGGTGAGCTGGCGCAGGCTCCCCCGCACCGAGTCGCCAACCATCAACGCGCCTGTCAGCACGGAGGTCGCGACCGCCGCGGTCAGCACCACGGCGACATTCGACCGCCAGTAGTGACGAAGGCTCGGCAGGGGTCCGCCCGGACGCGCGGCGCCCATCGTCTCAGCCTCCGTCCGCCGGCTCGGACCGGCGATCCTGGATCATACCGCCCCGCAGCTCCACCCGCCGCGGCACCCTCGCCGCCAGCTCCAGGCTGTGGGTCACGACGATCAGGGCGCTTTCTTCCCCAGCGTGAAGTTCGAGCAGCAGGTCGGCCACCGAGCCGGCCGTATCCGCGTCCAGGTTGCCGGTCGGCTCGTCACAGAGGAGCAGACCCGGCCGGTTGATCACCGCCCGCACGATCGCGGCCCGCTGGCGTTCCCCGCCCGACACCTGCGCCGGCCGATGATCGACACGGTCGCCGAGGCCGACCCGCCCCAGCAAGACCCGCGCCCGCTCTTCCGCGTCGTCCTGTCCGTTGCCGGCCGCAACCGTCGGCAGCAGCACGTTCTGCAGCATCGTGTACTGCGGCAGCAGGTAGTGATCCTGGAACACCAGGCCGACGCGCCGGCTACGGAACGCCGCCAGTTCGCGTTCGGGCAGGTCGTGGGCCGCCTCGCCGCCGATCCGGATGCTGCCCGAAGTCGGCGTCTCGAGGGTCGCGGCGAGGTGCAGCAGGGTGCTCTTGCCGCTGCCGGAGGGTCCCGTGACGGCCATCGCCTCTCCGGCCTCGAGAGAGAACGAGATACCCCGAAGGACCTCGACGATACCCGCCTCCGTCCCGTAGGACTTCGCGACCTGCTTGAAGCGAAGGGCCTCAGCCATGACCGGCCGATGCTACCGCCGGCCCGAGGTCGCCGCTCCGGCGCCGCGCCAGTCCCCGCCGGTACGAGGCGAGCGTGTCCGCCGCCATCAGCCCAGCCGAGTAGTGACGGCGAACGCCGTCCATCCCCGAACGGCCGAGGTGGCTCCTTCGTTCCGCGTCCTGGGCCAACTGTCCGACGGCGTCCGCCAGGGCCGCCGGATCGCCGGCCGGCACCAGCACCCCGCCGCCCGTCCGCTCGAGCATCTCAGGAAACGATCCATGGTCGGGCAGAAGGACGGGGACCCCGTTCGCCATCGCCTCGAGCGCCGGCAGGCCCTTGGCCTCGCGGTAGACCGTCGGCAGCACGAGCGCATGCAGGCTGCACAGCAGCTCGATCTTCTCCTCCCGGGAGACTTCGCCGAGCCAGTCGAAATGCGCTTCGAGGCCCCAGTCGGCGATCCGCCGGCGCTGTTCCTCGAAGTACTTGCGGTCGCGGCCGCCCAGATAACCCGCGGCGCGGAAGCGGACCCGGCCGACGCCCAGGCGGTCGCTCAGCGCCTTGAACGCCTCGGTGGCGAGATGAAACCCCTTCTCCGGGCACATCCGGGCCAGATAACCGATGACGAGAGGCGACTCCGGAGGCTCCGCCTCGCGCCCACCGTGCCCCTCGAGTTCAATGCCGAGACGCGCCACGTCGATGCCAGCCAGAGGCAGCTCCAGCAGGTCCGCCATCGTCGCCGCGTAGTAGTCGTTCGGCGCCACCAGCACGTCCACCTCCCGCACCCGCTTCCGCATCTCCTCTACCACCAGGGACTTGTGGGGCTCGTCCAGGTCTTCGAGGAAGATGTCCTCGCCCTGAAGGCCGCAGACGATCAGCGCTTCCGGGAGCGCCTCGCGCAGCCGGTGAGCCATCCCCACGAGCATCGAGTTCGTCAGGTGGACGACGTCCGGCCGGAACTCGCCGGCGAGCCACTTCGTCAGGCCCTGGAGTTCCGCCAGTTGACGGCCCTCCTCGCCCCGCACCATGGACAGCGCGAGTTCGCCGAGCTGGTGAGCGTCGGTCGCCGAGGCCGAACGAGTCACCCGGGACAGCAGCCCGGGGTTGTCGAGCAGGCGACGAATCGCTGCCGGCGCGCGACTCCAGACCGGCAGCTTCTGCTCGAGGTAGATGTTCACGGCGCCGTAGAACACGCGGCCGTAGCTCACGTTCTCCTCGTCGGTCCGCAGAGGGGTGTAGATGGGCAGCAGCAGCGCGTTGTGCCCCCCGTGCTGAAGTTCACGGACCAGGGCGTTGTCGTGAATGCAGCTCCCGCAGATCATGCCGCCGGCGCCCGCCGCCAGATACGCGATCCGCAGCGGCTGGCCTGAATCGCTCACGTCAGGAACCTGCCGCTCACGGGATGCACCCGTGCGGCGCGTTTCCGCGCCGCACGTGACCATCGCCGTGCGCACGTCATCGGGCGCACGGGATGAAGCGCGCTATCCGCTCGGGCGCGGGCGGCCTGCTCAGCAGGGAGCCGGCGATCATGGCCAGGGTGGAACCGGCGAAGACAACGGCGACCGGCATGATGCCGGCGCCGCCGACGCTGTAGTCCGGGTTGCCGATGCCGCGCACGAAGAACCAGCTCCAGAGCGCGATTACGGTGAGGATGGCCGCGCAGGCCCCTGCCGCCGTGCTGCGCCGCCAGTAGAGCGCCGCCACCACGACCGGCAGCAGGGAGGCGAATCCGGTGAACGACCACACCGAGAGGGCGAAGATGCTCCGCTCGGCGACCAGGGACAGAAGAAACACCGTCGCCACGACGGCGACGACGAACAGTCTGCCCAGCCGCACCTGACGCGCCTCGTTCAGGTCGCCGCCCCAGCGATAGTGCCTGACGACGTCCTGCGTGAACATCGTGCCCAGGGAAAGCGACTGGGAGTCGAGCGACGACATGATGGCGGCGAAGACGCCCGCGCCCAGGAGGCCCGCGAGCAGGTCCGGAGCGTACAACCCGATCATCCGGACCAGAACCGAGTTCGAGGCCGCGCCGTCGAGCCCCGGAAAATCGATGTTCCCGAACAGACCGAGCAACACGCTCGGTATCCACACCACGGCGATGCAGACCGGATACAGCACGACCGGCGCCTTGAAGGTCGCCGCCCGCTTCGCCGACAGCCAGTGCGCGAAGATGTGGGGAAAGGTGCCCACGGACAGCGGGATCAGGGTGTAGCTGAGCAAACGCAGCGGATGGATCGCCTCGCCCCGGACCAGCAGCTCCGGCCGGCTCTCCGCGACCCGGTCGAGCGCCTCGCCTACGCCCCCGAGGCTGGCGACGATCAGGATCGCCGTCACCGCTCCGAGCAGCATGAACATCGCGGTCTGGAACGTGTTCACCCAGGCCGTCCCGCGGAGGCCGCCGCTCGTCACATAGCCGATCACGACCACGGACACGAGCAGACTGCCGAGCCAGGACGGGGCCGCCCCGTCGGTGATCTGCCCGAGGACGACGCCGCCTCCCATGACGCCGATCAGCAGGTACGGCAGGAGCAGCAGGACGAGCACGACGAAGAGCAGCAGGCCCACCCCGTCCGAACCCCAGCGGGCCCGAACGAACTGCACCTGGGTCAGGAGTCCGAGCCGGCTCCCGACGGCCCAGACCCGGGTGCCGACGAAGAAGAAGACGATCGGCACCATCAGGGCGGACGACGACGCCATCAGGGAGAAGACGCCGATGCCGATCCGGTACGACTCCGCCGAAGCGCCGAGCAGGGCGAACGAGGTCATGTGCGTGCCGAACAGGGTCATCAGCAGCACGAACGGACCGATCGTCCGGCCGGCGACGAAGAAGTCCTCGCCGGTCGCCGCCAGACGCCGGTTGCTCCAGACGCCGATCAGCAGGACCGCCCCAAGGTAGGCGAAGATGACGGCGAGGGTCATCCCGTCTCCTCCCCGCCGGCGCCGTCACTCCGCGCGGCCAGCTTCCTGAGTGCGTCTCCGGGCCAGGCGACCCGGACCAGCCGCCACATGACGAGCACCACCGCCGCGGTGAACAGGATGTGGTACGTCAATCCGACGGGCAGACCCAAAAGCCGGCTCGGGTCGTCCCAGAGCCAGAGATCGTTGTGCAGCGCGTACAGCGCCGGCAGCGCCGCGTAGGCCGTGACTCGGGCCGCTCGTGCCGCCATGAATCCGCTCGGTGGCCTTCCGGCTCAGGGCGCCTGGAGCGGCTGCGCGGCGGCTGCCTCGGGGGCACGCGCCGCCTTCCCGCCGCCGGCGGCCGCGAAGGTCGCCATGTCCTCGAACATCGAGGTGAAGTCCAGATCGAACACGTCGCCGATCAGGATGCGCGTGACCTTGCTCTGGTGTTGCGGGTAGAGCCGCAGGAACGCGCCGACACTGAAGTTCCGGTCGTAGAAGACGTTGACCAGTTGCCGCACCGCCTCCACGCCGCGCATCAGCAGCGGCTGAAACGCGCCCAGGCGCTCGCCGGAGAGATCGTCCGCGGCGATCGCCCCGATCGCGGTTTCGGCCGCCATCTCGCCCGACTTGAGCGCCAGGAAGACACCCGACGAATAAACCGGGTCGATGAAGGAGAACGCGTCGCCGATCGCGATCCAGCCGTCGCCCGCCATCTTCTCGATCCGGTAGGAGAAGTCCTTCATGACGGACACCGGGCGGCACTGGCGGGCCGGCCGGATCCGCCGCTCGATCTCGGCGCAGTTCCCGACCTCCTCGAAGAAGATCTCGTGCGGCCTGCCG
The DNA here is from genome assembly GCA_027493375.1 of Candidatus Multivorans thiocomprendens. GTDB lineage: Bacteria > Acidobacteriota > Thermoanaerobaculia > Multivoradales > Multivoraceae > Multivorans > Multivorans thiocomprendens. The sequence continues at coordinate 7,954 of JAPVWO010000054.1, forward strand.
TCGCGGTTCCTGATCAGTGTGTCCATCGGCCCGACGACGCCGACGCTGACCACGTCCCCGGCCAGCGGGATGTACCAGAACCAGCACTCTCCGGACGTCGTGTGCAGGATCAGGGTCGCGCCCTCGTCCTTCCCCTCATCCCGGATCGCGCCCCGGAAGTGAGTGTAGATCGAGGCGTGGCGCAGGCCGTAGTCGACCCGGCCGAGATCGAGCCGCCTCGCGAGCAGCGCGCTCTGGCCGGTGGCGTCGATCACGATCCGGCTCGGGAGATCCACCGGCCCGCCGTTGCCCTCCGCGACGGCACGCACGCCGACCGCGCGACCGTCGTTGAACAGCACGTCGCGGACGTTGACGCCGCGATGGACTTCCGCGCCCTGCCCGGCCGCCGTGTCCATCAGCAGTTGGTCGAACTCGGAGCGGCGCACCTGCCAGGTGCGGGCGCTGTCGTCCCCCGGCCGCTCCTTGTCGAAGTAGAACGGCATGGACGCCTTGCCGGTCTTCGTGAAGAACTGGACGGAGTGCTTCTCCACGAAGCGGCTCCTCTGCATCGCGCGGAGCGCTCCCATCTTCTCGAACACGCCATGGGTGTCCGGCATCAGCGATTCGCCGATCTTGAAGATCGGCACCGGCTCCCGCTCGAGCAGCAGCGTTCGCAGGCCACCACGCGCGGCGATCGCCGCCGCCGCCGAACCGCCCGGGCCGGCGCCGACAACGATCAGGTCGTAGGAGGATGCGGCGAACATCGCGGCGAGTCTACGGCAGGGAATCGACGCCGACCACCGGCAACCTGGAGGGCATCCCCATGTAGTGCCCATGTTGTAGCCTGCGCCCACTCAATGGCTCCTGTCGGCCCCGAGTCGTTCTCGTCCGCCTGTCCGCAGCCTCGAGAGGTACCTGCCGATGCGCTTCACTCCTGCCCCGTTTCTGACCGTCACTCTCCCGCTGGCGCTCATCGCCGGCGCCGCGGTGGCCCAGGATCCCGATGACCCGGACTCCACCGTCACCGACGAGATCACCGTCACCTCGCAGCGGGTCGAGGAGGCCATCCAGGACGTGCCGATCTCGATCATCACCCGCTCGGGCGAAGAACTTGAGCAGCAGGCGATCGGCGACGTTCAGGCTCTGGCTGAGGCATCACCCGGCGTCGTGATCTCCGGCCAGAGCCCGACCACGGGCGAAGTCGCCATCTACATTCGCGGCATCGGCTCGAGCACGCTCGGCATCGGCACCGAGCCGACGGTCGGCTACTACGTGGACGGCGTCTACATGCCGCGGCCGCAGGCCGCGGTGAACCCCTTCCTCGACCTGGAGCGGATCGAGATCCTGCGCGGGCCCCAGGGCACGCTGTGGGGACGCAATTCGACCGCCGGCGCCGTGAACGTCGTCACCCGGGCGCCGGAGGGACAGTTCCATGGACGCCTCTTCACGTCGTTCTCCGAGTACGACTCGAGCGAACCGGCCGACGGGCGCCGCTACGGCATGTCGCTGACCGGCCCGGTATCGGGCAAGGTCTGGGGCCGTTTCACGGGCGCCACGGCCCAGGTCGAGGATCCGACCTACAACGACTTTCTGGACGCAAGCGCCGACAACTTCGACGGGGTCACGCTGCGGGGTTCGCTCACCTTCCTGCCCTCCGACTCGCTGACCTTCACGATCCGGGCCGACAGCACCGACGACGACGCACACGCGAACTTCCCCTTCAAGCCCTTCGAGGTCTCCCCCTACAGCACGGTGGGCACGCTGAACCGCTTCTACGGGTACTCCGAGCCGGCCGACGTCCATCGCATCTCGACCGAGACTCCGGCGCTGTCCCTCTACGAGGAGTCCGGCTTCTCGTTGACGGTGAACAAGGCGATGGCGGGCGGCACGAGCCTGACCTCGATCAGCAGTTGGCGCGAGTTCGACTCGCGACGAGACGCGGACATCGACGGCTCGCCCCATGTGTTCGTCACCAACGCCGGCACCTTCAACTCGCAGTGGTGGTCGCAGGAGGTTCAACTCAGCGGCGCCAGCGAGCGCGCCAACTGGGTGGCCGGGGCCTATGCCTTCGGCGAGGAGAGCGGGACGCAGGTCAACAACATCACGGACACGGCGCTGCTTGGCGTCTGGCTGTTCGCGAACAGTCCACAGACCTTCCTCTTCGACCCGACGACTTACTGCTCCCTTGGCTTCCTGGCGCCGCCGTTCCTGTGCGGCCCGGCCTACTACAACGCCATCGCGCCGTTCGTCGGCCTTCCCCTGCCTGGAAGCCCGACGCCGCTGCCGTTCGAGAGCAACCTCGACGCTTCCCTCTACGCGGCCTACGGCCAGGTCGACTGGCATCTGAGCGACCGGGTCAGCCTGACCACGGGAGCACGCTACACCGCGGACGAGAAGGACCACGACCAGGCCGCCCTCAACTTCCAGACGTTCATGCCGGAACTCCAGCAACTCAGCGACAGTTGGAGCGCGCTGACGCCGAAGCTCGGTCTCGAGATTCGCCCCCGGGAGAACGTGATGCTCTACGGAGCGGTGACCGCCGGCTACAAGAGCGGCGGCTACAACTCGGTCTCGCTGCAGCCAGCCTTCGACGAGGAGACGGTGACGAGTTTCGAGATCGGCGTCAAGTCCTCCCTCGCCGACCGCAAGGTGAGGATCAACGCCGCCGCCTTCGACTACGACTACGACGATTTGCAGGTGGCCGTGCTCTACCCCGATCGCTCGGTGGTCGAGAACGCGGCCAAGGCCCGGATCCGGGGCCTCGACTTCGAACTCTCGGCACGGCCGAACCCGCGCCTCGCCTTCGACCTCTCGCTCGAACTCCTCGACGACGAGTTCACCCGGTTCACGACGCTCGATCCCTTTCTCCAGGCCCAGTTCGTGGAGCAGTTGCTGGCCGCGTTCCTGATCGATCCGAGCCAGGTGCTTCTGGGCGGCGGCGGCGCGCTTCCGATCGAGCCCAGCGACCTTTCCGGCAACGGGCTGCCGCGGGCGCCCGACTTCTCCGCCACCGCGGCGCTGCGGTACACGTTCGACCTCGGCAGCAGCGGTTCGCTGACCGCGCGCGGCGAGTACCAGTACACCGACGATGTGGCCTTCGACGCCTTCGAGCGCTTTATCCAGCCATCCTACGGCCTGTTCCACGCCCAATTGCGCTGGACTTCGGCGCAGGGCCGGATGTTCCTGGCCGCCTACGGCCGGAATCTCGGCGACGAGGAGTACCGGCTCAGCCAGTTCTTCGTGAACTACACCGGGTCGCTGGCGGTCTGGGCGCCGCCGACCGAGGTCGGCCTGCAGGTCGGCTTCGACTTCTAGTCTGCGGCTACGTGTAGCGGGCGCCGCGGTACTGCTCGTCGTAGAACCGCGGCAGGAGCTGATCCACTCGCAGAAGGCCGCCCTCGCTGAGTTCCACCCGCTCCTGACCGACCGTTGCCAGCCCCTGCTCGGTCAGGCTGCCGAAGGCCTCGGCGTAGTCTTCCACCACGTCGACGCCGAACCTCCGCTCGAAAGCGCCGCGCTCGAGCCAGCCCCGCTTCAACTGGAGGATGACCTCCCGCGTCAGCCGCTCGCGCTCCGTCGTGACCAGGGCCCGGCGCGTGGCCAGGCCGCCGGCGTCGATCGCAGCCAGATAGCCGTCCCAGCGGTCGTGGTTCTGCATGTGGACGCCGCCCATGTGGCCGAACGAGGACACCCCGATCGGGATCATGTCGGCGCCGCTCCACACCTCCCGGGCGTAGACGAACTTGCAGCCCCGGTCGCGGCGCATCATCGTGTAGGCGCTCCAGCGCTCGAAGCCGGCGCGCTCGAACTGCTCGAAGGCATAGGCGTGCCACTCGCGCTTCGTGCGCCAGTCGGCGAAGGGCGGCACGTCCTCCTCGCCACGCAGCTTGGCCTTCGAGTAGACCGTGTTGAACGGCAGTTCCATCTGGTAGAGGGTGATCGAGTCCGGGTCGTATTCGATCGTCAGGTCCACCGTCCGCTTCCAGCTCTCCCAGGTCTCGCCGACCATGCCGGCGATCAGGTCGACGTTCAGTTGCCTGAACTCCTGGGCGCGGATCCAGTCGCGCACCCGATAGATCTCCTTCGACACGTGGGCGCGGCCGTTCTCCTGCAGGATCCCGTCGTCGAAGTTCTCGACGCCGAGACTCAGCCGCGTGACCCCGATGCTCCGGATCGCCTCCAGCTTGGACTGCGTCAACGTCCCCGGCTCGCACTCGAAGGCAACCTCCTCGGCGCCATCCCAAGGAATCACGCCCTGGAGGCGCTCGGCCAAGGGGATCAATTGCTTGGCGGCGATGTAGGACGGCGTGCCGCCGCCGAAGTACACGAAGTCGAGGCTGCGGCCCTCGACCGCAGCCCGCGCCGCGTAACGCTCCAGCTCGGCGCCCAGGGCGTCCAGGTAGCGGCCGATCTGCTCGTGGTTCTTGTCGATGTAGACGCGGAAGTAGCAGAATTTGCAGCGCTTCCGGCAGAACGGAATGTGGATGTAGAGACCGAGAGACGTGCCTGAAGCGGGCGCCCGGTCGAGCGCGGCGAAGGCCTCCGGAACCGCGGCCTCGTTCCACGCCGAATACGGCGGATAGTTCGAGACGAAGACGGAACCGATGTCCGTCGCTTCAAGGTCGAGAAGGCCGGTCGCCGGCTCGGCCCTGACCGGCTCGGGCTCGGCCACGCTCGTCCCGTCGCTCCGTGGCGCCGCTTCGTTCATTCCGCGGCGCCTTACCCGAAGCAGTACAGGATGCCGTCCAGGCTGCCGATGACCAGCCGCTCGGAGGCCACCGCCGGCGAGGCCATGATCGCCGAACCGGTGTCGAACTCCCAGACCGGCTCTCCCGTTGCCTTGTGCAGCGCGAGCAGCGGGCCGCGCTTGGAGCCCAGGAAGACCCGATCGCCCACGATGACCGGCGATGAGTCGAGCCGCGCGCCGCTGTTCCACTCCCACTTCCGCTCGCCCGTCGCCGGGTCGAGGGCGTGGACGATCTTGTCGCGTCCGCCGATGACGACGATCTCATCGTCGGCCGCGGCCGAGGCGTAGAAGGGGAACTTCCGGATCTCGTGCTCGTAGGCCCAGGCGACCTGGCGTTTCGCGAGGTCGATACCCAGCACTTCGTTCTCGTACGTGGCGACGTACGCCATGTCGCCGACCACCGCCGGGCTCGAGGCCGCCTGCCCGCGAAGGTCGATCTTCTGAACCGTCTCACCCGTCTCTATGTCGATCAGCCACATGAAGCCGTCGCAGCCGGAGACCGTGGTCAGCCCGTCGGCCACCGCCGGCGTGCCATGGACGTAGCCTTCCGTCTCCACCTGCCAGACCTTCTCGCCACTCGCCCGATCGAGGCAGTAGAGCGAATTGTCGTAGGAACCGACAAGCAACCGGTCTTCATGGAGAGATACGCCGGCGTAGATCTCCCCAAGCGTCTCGAACTTCCACTTCTGCTCGCCGCTGCCGGCGTCCAGTGCGTAGACGTAGCCGTACTCGTCGCCGACGTAGACCACGTCGTCGAACACGGACACGGGCGCCTTGATGGGCGTGCCGGCGTCGAACCGCCAGAGCTCCTTGCCATCGGCAAGGGTCAGCGCGTAGACCCGGCCCTCGTAGTCGCCGAAGTAGACGACGCCGCCGGCGATCGCCGCCGTGCCCTCGATCTCGCTCTCCGTGTCGAAGGTCCACAGGAGCTTCGGGTTCTCCGGCAGCGTCGTGCCGGCAACGCCGGTGCCGAGCAAGTTGCCCCGAAACACCGGCCAGGCGTCGGCGGACGGCCGGAACAGGTCGCTCTTCGCAGCCGGATCCGGATTCCCGCGGTCTCCAGCCTTCGCCACGGTTCCGGCGGCCACGAGTCCGAAAAGCAGCAGGACCGCGACCGCCGCCAGATTCTCCAACGGCCGCGGAAGCGCCCGTTTCACCGCTTTGCGGCGCCGGAGGTTTCGAAGCTGAACGAACTCAAACATGGCAGTTACCAGGACAGTGATCGGCGGCTCGAGGCGAACCGGTTCCGTACCCCTCAGAAGGCCGCCTCGTAGAGGCTCAGCATATCGGAGGCACTCACGGCGCGCGGATTGAACTGAGCCGTCCACTGCTTGGACGCCTGGGTCGCCAGCACCTCGAGATCCGCCTCTTCGACACCCAGATCCCGCAGGCGCCCCGCCACTCCGGCGCTGCGGCGAAGACCGGTCCAGGAATCGGCAAGCCGCGTACTCGCTGACCCGTCATGCGTTCCTTCGCCGCCGAGCAGGCGGACGAGGTCCCCGTAGCCCGTGTCGCCGGTCTCGCCGTTGTAGCGAACCACGTGATCCAGCATGACCGCAACGGCCACGCCATGCGTGATGTCGTAGCGAGCGGTCAGCGGATTCGCCAAGCCGTGGGCGGCTCCCAGCATCGACGCCTCGATCGCCGCCCCGGCAAGGTGCGCTCCCAACAGCATGTCGCCCCACGACTCGTTGATCTCCGCGTCCGTCTTCGGTTTGGGCTTCGAGCCCGCCCGGGAGTCGGGGCACTGAGCTTCGACGACCACCTCGAAGCCGCGCAGAAGCCGGCGGAAACCCTCCGAGGCGAACATCCGCGAATAGGGGTTGGCCGCGGTCGCCACGAAGCTCTCCATCGCGTGGGAGAAGGCGTCCAGACCCGCGGCGGCCATGACGCGGGCCGGCGCCGTGCGGACCAGTTCCGGATCGAGCAGGGTGGCCAGGAACCGTGCCTTCGGGTCGCCGCAGGCCATCTTGCGGTGGTCGTCCTCGCGCGAGATGACGGCAAAGGACTGGGACTCGCTGCCGGTGCCCGCCGTGCAGGGAACGCCGACTGAAGGAAGCATCGGCTTCGAGGCCTTGCCGAACCCCCAGTAGTCCTCCATCCGGCCGCCGTTGGTGAACACGAAGTTCGCGCCCTTGGCGCAGTCCATCGCGGAACCGCCGCCCAGGCCGATCAGGAAGTCGGCCTCCTGGACCCGTGCCGCAGACGCCGCGGCCGCCACGTGGCGCTCGCCCGGGTTCTCACCAACGCCGTAGAAAACGGCAAGCTCGAGACCCGCTTCGCGAAGGGAAACGGAGGCACGATGCACGTGGCCGGCGGCGGCGACTCCCGGATCGGTGACCACCAGCACCCGCCGGCCGCCGAGTTCCCGCACGACCTCGCCGACGAGGTCGATGACGCCCGCGCCGTAGAGCACCCGCCCCGGCGCGGTGTCGATGCTCCAGGAGTCGCCCGCTTCCAGCGGTCGCTGGCCTCGCTTGATCGCCACGACCCGGGGAGCGCGAAGGCGCCTCAGTCGGAACCGATCGCGAACACGTCCGAGCGTGTCGCCACGTAGATTCTCCCGTCCTCCGCGACCGGGGTCGTGTAGACGGCCGAGCCCATGTTGTGCTCGGCGATCACCTTCTCCTCGCGGCCGGCCTCCAGGACGACGATGTCGCCGTCCTCGTCGCCGAGGTAGACCTTGCCGTCCGCGACGAAGGCCGAACCCCAGACCGCGGCGAAGGTGTCGTGCGTCCAGAGATGCTCACCGGTCTCCACGTCCAGGACGTATAGGAAGCCGCTCAGGTCCGGGATGTAGAGCAGGCCGTCGGAGATCGCCGCGGTCGAGATCGTCCGGTTGAAGTCCTCGTCGCCGAAGTGCCAGACGGAAGCGCTGTCGGTCGCGTCTCCCTCGACGCTGGCGTCCATGGCGTAGAAATGGCCGGGGCCTTCTCCGTGCTCGGGATCCTGACCGACTCCGAGGTAGAAGCGGTTGTTGTAGAAGACCGGCGTCGAGATGATGTTGTTGCGGGTGCCGGCGCCGCCGAGTTCCCAGATCGAGTCCTTGGGGTTCAGGTCGAACTTCCACAGCAGGTTGCCGGTCGCCGGTTCGTAGGTGTAGAGCCAGCCGTCGCCGCCCGGGAAGGCGATCTGCGGCTGGCTGTCGACCACTCCGTAGCCCGGGTTCGACCAGGAGCCGTGAAGAACCGCGTCGCTGCTGTCGAGGCTCTCCCACACCAGCTCGCCCGTGTTCTTGTCCAGCGCGATGAAGGCCGGCGAAGCCGGCGAGGGCAGGTTGATGTGCCCCTCGTCGACGCCGGCGCCGGTGACGGTGAACAGGAGGTCGCCGATGACCAGGGGCGACCCGGCGGCCAGGTTGTGCGGGAACACGTCGAGCTCGGCGATCATGTCGTACTCCCACACGATGTCCGCGTCGAGCTCCTGCCGGTACTGCTCGTCCGTCATGCCGTCGTTCACGCCGTCGCGGAAGCCGTCCACGTCGACGGCCACGACCGTGGCCCGGTTGGACACGTAATAGACCCGTTCGTCCTCCACGTACGGCGTCGAACAGATGCCCTGGAGCGGCCAGTCGTTGACTCTCCCGGCCCCCAGCTTGTCGTGCGTGGCCTGCCAGAGAAGGGCGCCCGTCTCCTTGTCGAGCGCGATGAGGACACCCTTGTCGCCCTCGATGCCGGGACGGCGAAGCCCCTCGTTGTTCGTGCCGGCGTACACCCGGCCGCCGTGGATCACGGGGCCGGCGTAGGTCTGCGAACCCACCTTGGCCCGCCAGACGATGTTCTCGCCGGATCGGACGTCCCATTCGGTGGGCAGGTTCCTGGCGCCGGACACCATGTTCCGTGCGGGCGTGTTGCCGAACATCGCCGGCGGTTCGTTCGCCGCGGCGACTGCGGCGCCCGCCACCAGGGACGCCAGGACGAGCAGGAAGGAAAGGGAGATTCGGGTCTTCATGAGCTTGGTCCGTGGCTGTCAGGGGGGTCCGTCGCTGTCAGGCGTCCGCGCCGCCGCCCGAAGCCCGGGCAACCAGCGCGTAGAGTGTTTCGCTGGTCGCCAAGTAGACGACCGAGCCATCCGTGGACGGCGAAGTGTACACCGGCCGCGGCATCGCGATTTCGGCCTGAACCTCGAGCGTCCGGCCATGCCTCAGCACCGCGACATCGCCCTCCGTGTCGGCGGCGTAGACCTTGCCGTCGGCGACCAGGGGCGAGCTCCAGAACGGCGCCAGCGCGTCGTAGGTCCAGAGCTTCTCTCCCGTCGAAGCGTCTATCGCGAACAGGAAGCCGTTGAGATCCGCGGCGTAGACGATGCCGTCCGCCACCGCCGCCGTGGCGATCGCACGGCCGAGATCCGGGTCCTGGAAGCGCCAGCGGACGCCGGTCGAGGTCACGTCGCCGCGGCCGCCCGCGTCGACTGCCCAGACGACGCCCGGCCGCAGGGAGACCTCCGGGTCCCGCCCCACGGCGGCGAAGACCATGCCCTCGTGAAGTACCGGCGTCGCCACGAACGCGTTCATGAACTGCGCACGGCCGACCTCGTCGGCGCCGAGCGCCGAGTTGCCGTCGAACCGCCACAGCGCCCGTCCCGTCGAGGGTTCGAAGCCGTAGAGCCAGCCGTCGCCGCCCGGGAAAACGACCTGGTCCCGGCCGCCGACGCGCCCGTACGAAGGGCTCCCCCACTGTCCGTCTACGAGGGCCGCGCCGGGGCTGCCGTCGCGCCAGACGGGACGCCCCGTCGCACGCTCGAAGGCCGCGAAGCTCGGCGCCCCGGCCGCCGGCACCCGGCCGTCGTCCGTGATCCCGTTGCCGGTCGACACGAAGACCAGATCGCCCATGGCGAGCGGCGTCGACGCCGCCATGTGCTTCGGGAACACTCCCCACTCCGTGACCATGTCGAACGACCAGGAGACGTTGCCGGCGCGATCCGCGGCCACGATCTCCCCCCGGTTCGAGACGTAGTAGAGCCGCTCGCCATCGAACGACGGCGTCGAACACACGCCCTGGAGCGGCCAGTCGTTCGCGTCCCCGGTCTCGAGCTTCTCGTGAACGATCTGCCAGCGGAAACCGCCGTCACGATGGTCGAAGGCCATCACGACTCCGCGGTCGCCGGTCACCGCCGGATCGCGTGGCTGTTCGTTGTTCGTGCCGACAACGATGAGATCGCCCGCGATCGTCGGGCCGCCGTAGGTCGTCTTGCCGAGGTTGGCTGACCACAGAATGCCCTCGCCGGACGCGACATCCCAGAACACCGGAAGATCCGCGGCCTCCGCCACGCGGTTGCGCGCCGGGTTCGGGTCGTCGGCGGCAAGCGGAACGCCCATGGCCAGGGTGGCGAGAGCCGCCCGCAGGAGCAGCGTGGCGAAAGCCACCGTCGAACCTCTCCGACCCGAAGCCGTCCGGCAGCCGTCCACCGCCGGGTCGCCGTCAGCGGCTTTTGAGCCGCGGCTCGATCACGCCGAGCTCGATGGAGGTCTCGACGACCGCCTGGATCGTGTCCTCAACCGGGCGGAGGGTGGCGCCCAGCACGGACACCGCCTTCTTGCTGTGGTTGATCGCCGCCGGGGGTGGCGTGCCGCCCTCAGGAACTTCCGCTTCGCCCACCACGAAGCCCGGGAAGAGCTCCTGGATGATCCCGCGAACTTCCGTGCCGAGCCGGAGAGCGGAACGCCCACCGCTGCCGTGGAGGAGGTAGCGGCTGCCGCCGTTCGTGGCCCGGTGATCGACGTTCGACTCGGCCGCCAGGCGCTCCGCCTTCACCAAGTCACGCACGTCGATGATGTTGTAGTACATGTCGTACGGCGTCGGCCACGACGTCGCCTGTCCCGCGGCTAGCCGGCCGATCTGCCCGATCCACTGGCCGACCTGGGCCTTGAACAGGATCGGCCCGCAGATCATCGCCGGGTTCAGCGTGACCACGTCCCAGCGGCCGCCGCTGTCGTCGGCGGCCTGATTCAGCAGATGCTCCGTGTCCACCTTGCTGCGGGCATAGGCCATCCGGGGGTGGTTCCAGACTTCCTCCGGGAAGTTCCCGGAAGCCCAGTCCGTCTCCGTCCACGCATAGCCCGGAGGCATGGCCGGCGCTCCCAGGCCCGCCACCGCCGCCAGGGAGCTCGTGTAGACGACGCGCTTGGCGCTGCCGCTCCGGTTCACCGAGTCGATCACGTTCCGCGTCCCGGCCATGCCGCCCTCGTAGACGTCCGTCGACACGTTGCCGGAGCCCAACGGCTGCGACTTGCCGTCGGCCGAGTTGCCAAGCACCGCGGCGACGTGGAACACGCCCGAGCAACCGGCAAAGGCCTCGTCGTACGAACCGGGCACGAACAGGTCGCAGCCGTCGACGATCTCGACGTTGGGCAGCCGGTTCAGGTACTCGACGCAGTCCCGGCCGCGCCAGGAATCGGCGTTGCGCAGGCAGGCCCGGACCGTGTAACCCTGGAGGACGAGTTCGCGCACCATGTGGCCGCCGGTGAAACCGGATACACCGGTGACGGCGACCGGGCCGTCGTGTGCAGAAATGGCGGTCATCGTGATGGCTCCTTGAAACTCCCCGGTAGTGGTAGCCGTGCTTCCCGGCTACTCCCGCGGCGGTGCGTAGACCAGCATCCAGTTGACGCCGAAGCGGTCGGCGCACATGCCGAAGTAGGCGCCCCAGAACTGGTCCTCCATCGGCAGCGTCACCGCGCCGCCGTCCGACAGCTTCGCGATCAGTTCGTCGGCCCGTTCCCGGCTCTCGGCCTCCACCGAGATCGAGAAGTTGTTGCCAATCTCGAGCGGCGGCCCGAACGTCGTGCTGTCGCTCCCCATCAGCACGCTGTCGCCGACCGGCAGGGACACGTGCATCACCTGTTCCTCCTGACCCTCGGCCAGCGGCAGCCCCTCCGGGCCTTCGCCGAAGGTGTTGAAGTCCGAGAACTCGCCGCCGAAGACGGAGCGGTAGAAATCGAACGCCTCGCGGCAGTTGCCGTCGAAGGTCAGGTAGGTGTTGAGCGCCATGAAGGATCTCCTCTAGTCAGGTCGGCACGGGAATGAGGCTCACCCGTCCGGCCCCGGGGCGGCGGCGAGCTTACGTCAAGCTTCGGGGACGATGCTCGGGCCGCCCTTCTTCACGTCAACCGCGGCCTACGTGGAAACCGTCGGGAATCGGGAGTTCTGGCGCCCGTACGTGGTCTCGGTCCTTGCGCGGCACGGGCTCGAGGACTCCGGCGAACCGGTTCATGCCGGGCGCGGCTCGACCTTCCCCACGTTCATCTGTGGCGAAGCCGTGGTCAAGCTCTTCGGTCACCTGCCCTTCTCGAAGCGCGCCTACGACGCCGAACTGGCGGCGTTCAGATGCCTGGCCGGCGATGACGGTGTTCTTGCGCCCAGGCTGCTTGCCCAGGGTCGGCTGTGCGGCCCGCCGGCCGCACCGTGGACCTACCTGATCACCTCGCGCATGGCGGGCACGCCATGGGACCAGGCCGCGCTTTCCGACGCCGGCCGATCCAGGATCGCCGCGGATCTGGGAGACCAGGTCCGGCGGCTCCAGGCGCTGCAGCCGACCTCCGGCATCCCGACGCCCGAAGCCTGGTCAGCGCCCGGCCCCGCCCAAGCCGTTGCACAGACGGCCCTGCCGCAACACCTGATCGCCGAAGTCGAACAATACGTTGCCAGCAGAGATCTCTCCGACAACCACGATCCCGTCGTCGTGCACGGCGACCTGATGGACCGCCACGTCTTCGTCTCAGGGGAGCGGCTCGCGGGGACCATCGACTGGGGCGACGCCCTGATAGCCGACCCGCACTACGAACTCGCGCAGCTACAGCTCAACCTGTTCGCGGCCAACAAGGAGCTCCTCCGCACCTTCCTGCACCACAGCGATTGGCCCGTGGGGAGTTCGTTCGCGCGCCAGGCCCTCGTCCAGGCGTTCCACCGCCAGGCGGTGGGTCTGGCCCAGCACCGGACGATGGACGTCTTCCACAAGCTGCCGGAGGTATTGCCGCTGGAGGACATCCGGACACTGGACGAACTGGCGGACGCAGTGTTCGGCCTCTAGGAGACCGCACCTCGTGCGCTGCACGGCACCGCAGGGAACTCGCGGACTGCAATAGAACATCACAACTGGCCGGCGCCGTCTCTCTGGGTACGCGGGTCCTCTGACCCGCTGCCGTCGAAGGCGGCCCATAGAACGCGCCGGCCGTCTGGCCGGCTTCGTCTTGCTGAGACGAGATCGTCAAGGAACTCCAAGGCCTCGATCCTCAGGGCAGCTGTTCCAGGCTCTCAAGCCAGCGCTTGAAGTGCGGACATTCCGATCGCATGGCGTCCAAGCCCACTGCGGGAGCGGCAAGCTCGGCTCGGCGGATCTTCGAGTAGCCGGGGAGAAGTGCAGCGAGCCGCTTGGAGGGGGCCGTCGTCTGCGAGTCGTTGTTCTCTTCCGGACTTGAGAACTGGTCCCGAATCGCCCGGAAGCGAGACGCCAAGGCTGGATGATCGATCGCTTTGGCGAACGCATCGCAATCGCTGAAGAGCAGAGCCTCGAACTCGTGCATCATCACGAACGGGACGAAACGGGACGCGACAAAGCTCGGTCCCATGGCAGCGACGACATCCCTGCGAAGGGCTTTCTCGACCAGTTCCGCCCGGCCGGGGAAAGGTGCCGAAGCCGCTTGCCGACGGCCGGGCCAGGCGCTGCTTCCCGACTGCGGCATGCCGTAGTAGTCCACGAACGTGCTCACATAGAGACGGTCATCCTGCTTAAGGTGTCTGAGGAGATCGCCGCGTGCCCTGGTCCAACTGATCACGCCTCCGCGCCGCGCCCGCTCGCTACGGTGCCCGAGCAGTCGCGCCGAAGCCTGGACACCGTGCGCAACCAGATGAGGGCAGAGCAACATCTTGGCGAATACCTCTTCGGACTCGCCCTCCACATGGACCAGCAGCCGTTTCACCCGGAGCTACTTCGCCTCGCCAACTCAGGGGCGGGGCGTCCGCCGAACTCGTTCTTCTCCCAGAGTTCACCCAGACTGTAGTCCTCCAACCACCCGCCCAGACTTTCAGCGCACAGCCGCCGAATCGTCGTGGCGCCCTCCTGCCGGTCCGTCACCAAGACCTCCTCCGGCTCGAAGTGATCGAGAAGAAGCGGGGACTGGGTCGCTACGATGATCTGCGAGTCCACCGACGCCTCCCGGAGCATGGCCGCCAGGAGCGTCGCCGCATAGGGATGGAGGCCCAGTTCCGGTTCATCGATCAGGATCACCTTGGGCCGCATCGCGACAGGCTGTAGGAGCAGCGTCGCAAGGGCCATGAACCGCAGGGTGCCGTCCGACAGCGAGGAGGTGCCGAAGTGGGCATCCGAGTGACGATGCCGCCACTCGAGTTGGATGGTGTCGGGGCACAGAGACCGCGGCTTGAGTACGAAGTCCTCGAAGAAAGGAGCCGCCAACTGAACGGTACGGCGGATCTGGGAGTAGGCGCCCTTGTGCCTGGCCTGCAGGAGGTACAGGTACGCGGCGAGGTTCTTGCCGTCGGGCCGTAGATGCCGGTTGTCGTCCAAGTCCGGCGCCGACTTCATCGGCGAAGCTCGACCCGTGTCGGCGAAGTGATATCCGCGCCAGCGGTCTAGCAGTCTGTCGGACTTGGCGGGTTAGTGTTTCGTTGTCAGTGGAGGGAGATCGATGACGAAGTTCATAGCTGCTCATCGGGACCAGCCGTTTCTT
>JAPVWO010000055.1 GCA_027493375.1 Candidatus Multivorans thiocomprendens
ACCATACTCATCGCCTTCTTCCTCATCGCTGGCAAGCTCGACTTCCGAAACGTCAATCCCCATGCCGCCTGAACCCACCCATTCTTTGAAAGAGCCTGAACTGTACATCCGGCAGGACCTGCATGCGAAGTTCTTTGCTGCTGATGACAGATGTCTCGTTGGTTCGGCCAACGTCACTTCGGCGGCGCTCGGTTGGCGTGAGCCGGCGAATCTGGAGCTGCTGATACCTGTCAAGAGGACGACTGCAGAAGTTGTGGCTTTGAGGCGGAGATGCTGAGAGGAGCCGTACCGGCTTCAAGGGCATTGCGGGACTGCTTGGCGAAGTTGCTGGAAGGGGACCGCATCCGGAGCGGCGAAGAGACGGAGATGCGTCAGCGCAGCGCTGGCTTGGACGTGCTGGCACCGGACTGGGTTCCCAGCGCCAGGGACCCGGAGGAGCTGTACGCGGCTTACAGCGGTGAGAGCGACGTCAGCCGTATCACACGACAGGCGATGCAGCAGGACCTGAAGACCATCGGCGTGCCGCCTGGTCTGAGTCGCGAGGAGTTCCGGACTTGGGTCGGAGCCTCGCTGAGCGGGAGTGTCTTGGTGGGTTCGGTCCTGCGGCGTATCGATGAAGTAGGTCAGATGACGGAAGCAGACCTGACTCAGGTCATGGGCGGAATGGGCGTTGCTGCGGAAGACCGGGAGGCTCGCGACGTCCTTGAGGTTCTGGAGCGGTGGCTTACTTGCTTCTTGCCGACTGAGTACGAGACGGCGAGGGACTCGGTGAAACTGGTGCGGTCCCGGCGAGTGTGACCGTCTTGTTGGAGATGGCAGGAGATCCGCGAACCGAAGCGGGAGCTTGTGGGGATGCGGTCGTCAGGATCGACGCCGGTGCGGTCCCGAACGCGATGGGGTGCGCCGGAACCGTTAGGGGCTCGCGTCGCTGAGCCGTTCAGGCGGATGACGTGCTCACGGGTGGGCTGAGCGTGTTCAGGCGGCCGACCTCAGGTACCGCTCATTCCGGACCGAGCCGATGACCTCGTCTTCGAGGGTGTCGATGAAGGTCAGTACCCGACGCGTGTGTTCCGAGTAGTTGTCGTCCGATAGCCACTGCTTCTCTCCATGGGCTATCGCGTTCCTGAGCCTGACGAGTTCGCCCAGAGGCTTCTCCTGCGCTTCGAACGGCGGGTAGTCGAGGCCCAGGAGCCAGACGTGGCGTCTCAGGTCGCCGAGCATTCGCCGGCGCCCGGACGTGTCGCCGAGCAGTTCGTTGCGGGCAGCCTGCCAGGGCCTGGGTAGGCCGTCCGGCTTCAGCAGGATGATGTAGCTCTCTCTGATGTCGGCGAGGGCCGGCGAGCGATCCTCCAAGTATCTGAGGAAGATGGCGGTCGCGTCCCGGAGGAATCCTTCGCAGTGTGCACAGAGGAGCACGAGCGAGCCGCGCATCATGTTGAAGCGAGATGACACGCCGATGACAGGCATGGCGGACTGCAGCGTTTGCAGCTCCTTCTTCCGCCAACCGCTGGCACGCTGCAGCCGAGTAACGGCCTCGCTGGCCGCCTGGTTCACGGTGCGAAGAGCTTCCGGCCGTAAGGGATGGTGGTTCGCAGGCGCTGTTTCGCCGACATGCCGGTTCGGGACTGCGCCAGGAAACCGCCGTCGGACCAGAGGGCCTTGACGGGTTCCAGCACATCGGGTGCCGAGTAGTCGCTCCGTCGCGCTCCGTGGAGGAGGTGATGCGCGATGCCGCATGCGACGACTTCAAACGGGGAGATGAGAAACGCGCCGTGAAAATCGTCTCGCTCGGGACTGTAGCGGCGAAACGCCTGTTCCCTAAGGCAGTCGTCGTCGAGTATGGCGAAGGTGTCCCGAAACGCGGCTTCCAGTCTCGGCCTGTCGGCGCTGTCGTTGCCGGCGAGATCCACCATGCGTTCGGTGACGAATGGCCCGATGTCCTGGGTCAGGTCGCGAATCTCGACCGTCGAGAGAGACAGAACCCGGCAGGCCAGTTCTGTGTAGAAGCCCTCCTTCTCCAGCCGTTCGCTGACCGCGACGCATTGCCGGAACGAGCCCGTTGCGGACAGGTCCTGCAGCCAGTCGTAGAAGTTCTCGTTCTCCATGACGAGGATGCAGTTCCGAACCTCTTGCTCGCTCAGACGCGTGCCGCCGGTGTTCAGCCGTTCGAAGAGGTCGTACTTCGCCCGGTGATCGCTTCCGCGATTCAGGATGCTGACGTTGACCTTGGCTCGTCTGAAGTCGATCCGGAGCGGGTGCGAGAGATCGGTCCAGGTGACTCCATCCAGAGCCGGCAGGTACTTTGCCTGAGTAAGGCACAGCCGTTCTCTGGTGGTTCCGTCCTCCCCTCGCAGTTTGCCCATGAACTCGAAGAGGGTCGAGAGCCGCTGTAGGCCGTCGACGACCTCCCAGACGCCGTCGTTTCTCTGTGACACGAACACCTGTGGCAGTGGGATTCCCAGCAGGATGGACTCGACGAGCCGTGTCTTCTGATCGATGGTCCACCGGAAAAAGCGCTGGAACTTGGGCTGGATCTCGAGCTCGCGCTCATCGTAGAGCGAGGCGAGTTCTCCGAGCGACATGGCGTAGCCATCGGCGCGAATCTGCCTCCGGCCTTCCTCGACCTGTTCGTCAAGGTCTGTCGGAATGGCTGGTGTCGTCGGCTCGGGGTGTGTTGCAATGGTCATGGTGACTCCGTGTACAGGCCCTGTGCTGGTCGTAACTCGGTCCGCTGAAGCACTCGGCGTCGGTGAGGATGTCTCCCGTGCCCGTCCGCGTGTCCCACGCGACCGCAACCAAGTTTGCAGGGCCAACGAGTGTAGCCGAGCGTCGCTTGGGCGCGCCTCGTCCGACAAGTACCTTTGACCGGGCCGTCAAGCCGCCTTATCTGCCGAACGACCTGGGCTCGAAGTCCTCGGCGTTGACAATGCTGGCGCTGCTGCCCGTGGCCCGGATGACGAACAGTCCCTTGCGCTCCGCGTAGGTCGTCACGTCGCCGTCGCTCTTCAGGTAGGCCACGGCGCCCAGGATCCGCTTGCCCCGGTACTCGCGTGCGAAGTCGGTGAACTTCGACAGCTTGGAGAGGAACCGGGTCACGTCCTCGGACCGCAGGGTCGTCTTGACATCGACCACCACGACGTCCCGCCGGTTCAAGGCCACGATGTCGAACTCGAAGTATTCGCCGTTCCGCCTTCCCCTGTGCCGCTGGTGAGTGCCTTCGACGACGATCCCCCTTGCCTTGAGTAGGGGAACGAGGTCGCCTTCGACGAGGCGTTCCACGAGCTGTTCCCACGGCGACGTGAAGAGACTCTCCAACGTGTCCTGCGGACGGGCGGTTCCCTGCGTCTCGGCGAAGGTCGGCGGCTCGCTGGGCCGAGCTGTCTCGTGCGTCGTCATGGCTAGCGGAACACCCTACACCCGCCGACAGACGAACAACTCGTACTCGCCCGGTTCGATCTCCGAGTGGTCGCAGGGCACGGCTTTGGCCTCGAATCCCACGTCGGCCAGCAGGTCGAGCCAATCGGTGCGACGGAAGAGGCCCGTAACGTGCCGGTCATGCACGACCTCGACGCTGCCGTCGGCCTCGCGCAGCACGAAGGCGTAGTCCGTCGTGATCGTCGTGTCGTCGGGGTCCGGGTCCCAGGTGTTCTTGAGGTAGTGGGCGCTGCGGTCCTCTCCGTCGCAGCCGCCGCAGTCCGTTCCGGGCTGGAAGTTCTCGCGCAGGTGGTCGGGCGCGAAGAGGGCGGCGCCGCCGGGCCGGCAGTGGACCCAGGCCGTCTCGATGGCGGCGCGCAGGTCGTCGAGCGTCGTCATGTAGTCGATGGCGTCGTGGACGAAGACGCAGTCGAACGTCCGGTCGAGGCGGACCGTTCGCATGTCGCCCTCGATGTGCCGGCACTCGGGATTGAGCTGCCGGCTCATCGCCAGCATTCCGGGCGACAGGTCGACCAGGGTCATCTCGAAGTGAGCCTTGAGGTGGGAGGCGTTGTGGCCGCCGCCGCTGCCGAGTTCGAGGGCCGTTCGGGGCGTGCCGTCGGAGGCTTCGAGCAGGTGCCGGAGGTAGATGCCGGCTTCCTCCCGGTACTCGGCAGGCGGCGAAATGAGCGGCCACCAGGGGGCGATTTCCGCGTAGAGCTTGGGCAACGTCAGCCGGAGTGCGAGGAGGTCGAGGCGGCGATGATGGCGGGCATGACGGCGGCCGCGGCGACGGCGGCTTGCGCCGCTTCGACGGCGTCCGACGTCGCTTTGCCGATGACGTCTCCCTTGACGAGGCTCTTCAGGCGCTGCTTGCGGGGCCTCAGTTCCCGGCGGCCGAAGGTCGGGTTGAGCAGCCCCACCGCGTGCGCGAGCGCGGCCAGGACGACCGTCCGGGGCTCGACTTCACGGTCGTCGCTGAAGATCGCGGCGCGCAGGCGCTCGATGACCTCCCGTTCGGGGCCCGGGTCG
>JAPVWO010000056.1 GCA_027493375.1 Candidatus Multivorans thiocomprendens
CCACAGGGCCGCGATCGGCATGGGCCGCGCCGCGAGGTGCCGCCGGAGCACCGCGTCCAGAGCGGTCAGGACCAGCCTTCCCGGCCGGAGCGTCCGGTAGAGGGGCGACTGCCGGAGCCGCGCGACGATCGAGTCCCGACCCGCGATCAGCCCCGCCTGAGGGCCGCCGAGGAGCTTGTCGCCGCTGCCGCAGACCAGGTCGCAGCCGGCTTCGATCAGGTCGTGGAAGCTCTGGTGGCGGAGGAGCCGGGGCGTCGCCTCCGCTCGCAGCATGCCGCTGCCCTCGTCGACCAGGAGCGGGAGGTCGTGGCGGTGGGCGAAGTCGGCGAGCGTCGCGGGGTCGACCTCTTCGACGAAGCCCCGGATCCGGTAGTTGCTCGGGTACACCTTGAGCACCAGGGAGACGCACGGACGGAGGGCGCGCTCGTAGTCGGCGATGCGGGTGCGGTTCGTCGTGCCGACCTCGACCAGGCGCGCGCCGCTCGCCTCGAGGATGTCCGGAATCCGGAACGAACCGCCGATCTCGACCATCTCGCCCCGGGACAGCAGGACCTCGCGGCCGGACGCCAGGCTGGAGAGAGCCAGGGCCAGGGCGGCGGCGTTGTTGTTGACGACCAGCGCCGCCTCGGCGCCGGTGAGGGCGCGCAGGAGGCTCTCGACGCGCCTGCCGCGGTCGCTGCGCCGCCCCGTCTCGAGGCTCATCTCCAGGTCGCAGTACGCGTCGAGGCGATCCGCCAGATCGGCGACGACTTGGCGGGGCAGGGGCGCCCGGCCCAGGTTGGTGTGGAGGAAGATGCCCGTCGCGTTGAGCACGCGCCTGAGCGGCGGCGCCTCGGCCTCCAGAGCGGCGCGGACGCGTTCCGGGATCTCGCGGATTCTCTCCGCCAGTTGGTCGTCCTCGATTCCGGTCCGGATCTCGGCCCTCACCGCGTCGAGAACGCGGGTCGCTTGGACCCTCAGCGCTTCCCTTCCGTATAATCCAGTGAGTTCGGCAAGCGGGCTCTCCTGCAGCAGATGTCCGACTGCGGGTAGTCGTCGCAGTTGACTCACGTCCCGAGGATCCTAATCCGCCAACTCCGATCCCGCGCGAAAGAGCCACATGACTGCCATGAAGACGATGTCGAGAGCGATGGTGCTGGCGCTGGCCTGGCTGATGGCCGGGCCGGGCCTGCCGGTCGGCGGTGTTCCGGAGGGCGCGGCGCAGACGGTCGAGCCTGCGACGGCGGAGGTCCGGAACCTCGACTTGGCGATCGCGGCGCAGCGCAAGGTGGTCGGCGACCAGACCCGGTCCGCGGATCGCGCGAGCGCGCTGAACGACCTGGCGAACCTGCTGGAACTGCGCGGGGATGTCGAGGGGGCGTTCGAGCACTACCTGGCCGCGATCGCGGCGGACGGCGCCTGGGCGCCCGCGCACTACAACTTGGCGCTGCTCGCGTACACGACCGGCGACAGTGAGCTGGCCTCGGCGCACCTCGAGACGGCGGTCGAACTCGATCCGGGGAACGCCTGGGCGCGTTACCAGCTCGGCCGGATCGCGGACGACGACGGAGACGCGGCCGCTGCCGTGGATCACTACGTCCACGCCCTGAGCCTGGACACGCGCCTCGCCTTCACCGATGTGAACCCGCACTTCGCGGTCAACCGGTTCGCCACCGAGGTGCTCCTCAAGGCGGATCGAAGCCGGCTCGAGACCCTGCCGCCGCGCACCTACTCCCAACCGGGCCGCATCAGCAGCCTGCTGTTGCCGAGGGTGGAGCAGGGAGCGGCGGCCGGTGACGCGGGCGACGCCGTCGAGGCGGCGGAGGCAACAGAGACGTCCGAGCCGGACGGGGATCTTCCCCGGAGAGCGAGCCGGGTGCCCGGAGGCGAGGGCGCGCGCGCCGACGGCATAGGAAGAGTGATCCAGTCGCCGGGGAGCTTGCCGGCGCCGGCCACCAGCGACCGTGTCCTGAACGGGCCGCTCGACCGCGCCGCTCCCCTCCAGGCCCTCGAAACGGACTGGGACGCCGGCGACGCAAAGCTGCAAGCCGCCGACTCCGAGCGTGAGTCGGACGCAGGGCGCACCGGGGAGCGGCCGCGGGTCTTCACCCGGGATCACCTGCGAACGCGCACGCTCGGGGCCGCTCCCATGGTGACCGGTGCACGGCCGGGCGGCGCTCCGGCACAGGCGATCCCGCTCGGGGGTTCCCGCGGCGGCGTTCAGCTCGGAACGCCGGTCGGCCCCGGCGGCAGGCAGTCGACTCCTCCCGCGGCCGGGACCTTCCGCGGCAGCGGTGGACGTTTCCAGCCCAGCGCTCGCAGCAGCGCGCAGCTCGAGACGACGATCCGCCGGCCCACCGTGCCCGCGCCCTAGCCGATCGCCTCGACCTGCAGCCCGGTCAGCAGCAGGGTCGGAGCGCCGACTGCCCCGGGCGCGGGCAGGAAGCGAAGATCGTCGCCGATGGCGCGGATGCCCTGGAGCAGTTGCCGCACGGAGCCGGTCAGCCTCACCCTGGGGGCCTCTCCCAGGACGGCGCCGCGACGGATGACCAGGCCGATCGCGTCGACTTCGAAGTGTCCCTCTCCCAGACGTCCCGCGCTGCCGTTCGTCGAGGGTTCGAACGTCGCATGACACTGGCCGTCGTGCGCCCTGTCCAGCAGGTAGCAGCCATGCACGATGCCGGTCCGGATCGACTCCGCGGGTTCGGAGCCGCCCGCGATGTAGAGGTGGGAGTGGCAGAGTTCCGGTAGCGCTCGCCATCCCGACCTGCGCCGGCAGCCGGCGGCGGCGAAGCCCGACCAGCCGTCGTCCTCCCAGCTCAGGAGGGGCTCGCCGGGTTCGCCGTCGTGTACCAGGGCCACGGCCCGGGTCGGCACGCCCTCGTCGTCCAGCGCCGCGCTCATCCAGCCCGCATCGAGGGCGCCGTCGTCCACGATCTGCAATTGCGGCGGCCCGAGCGGCCGGTCGGCGCCGAGTTTCCGCAGCCGCCGCCAGCCGTTGCGCCCCCGCAGCAGAGGCGCGAGCAGGGCCAGCAGGTAGCAGCCGAGTGCCGGCGACACGGCAACCTCGCCGGCCGGCAGGAAGGGTGGAGCGGGGGCCGTCGCCAGCGTCAGACGCTCCGCGATCTCGCTCGCGATGGAGTCGGCGCTGAGCAGGTGGAGGTTCGAGGCCGCGCGGTAGAGCCTGCAGTGTCCAAGACGGCCGTCCCGTGAAGCGGCGGAGTCCAGTTCAACCGTTGCGAGCCGCAGCGCGGTCCGTCCGGTGACGCCGGTCGTGCTGGCGAGCACCGCGGCGCTGGCTCCGCAATCCAGCCGACCCCGGATGAGACGGGCCTCGGGCATGCGCTCGCCGAGACCCCGCAGGACGCCTTGCAGGAGTGCCAGGCCGGCCGCTTCCTCGTCGTCCGGCTCGCGTTCGCCCGCGCCGGCACTCGCGGACGGCGTAATCCCGGGCGAGGTTTCGGAGGATGGCGCCGGCAGCCTGAGGGTGCCCGGCCGCGGGGAGTGGCGGCTGAGGCGCTTCCATCCGTTCGGCTCCGGGAGGGGCCCGGAGTCGGCGAGAAAAAGGGCGCGGTTGGCGCCCCCGGCGCGCAGCGCCCACCCCCGCTCGTCCAGGATGGACACCTGGGCAGGCAGGTCGTCCGGGTCGGCGGGCGGGGGCGTCGTCCAGGGATCGATCTCTATCCGGCGGGTCCGTCCGACCTTCACGTAGAGCTCGGCACCGGCGGCGCCGGTCCGTTCGCGCACGGCGCCCAGGGCCAGCTTGAGGCTCCGCGTGCCGGGCAGCCGAGCGGACTTCAATCGGCCACCTGCAGTCCTTCGAGGCGGACCGACGGGCAGCGGGCCCAGACCGGCAGCAGTGCGCCGTCCTTCGCGCACCAACCGGCGCCGCCCGCGAGCGGACGATCCCCGACCGCGGCGACCGCCGCGAGAAGATCGACGGCCCGCGACCGGATCTCGATCGGACCCGTGTGGTCACGCGGTCCGGTCGCTCCGATTCGCCGGCCGCACGGCGCCCGGAGCACGCACCGGCCGTCGAAGGGATCCAGATTGCCCCTGTCGAACTCGCCGATGTAGAGGCCGCCCGCGGCCTCGGCGAAGAGCTCCCTCTCGGGAATGGCGCCGGGAAGCAGTTCGAGGTGGGTGGTGCGCGGTCCGGGGAGCCGATGCCGGCTCGCCCGGCGGGCGGCGCCCGGGATCATGCTCGGGCAGCGTTCGGCCCAGGCAAGGTCGGCCAGGGGTTGCCGGACCCGGCCGCGCCTGAGCAGCCAGCGGCTGATCGCCGCCGTGCCCTCGTCGTCGCTCGAGCGCTTGCAGGCCAGCGGCGCGGAACGCGGATCGTCGACCACGTCGAGCTCGGGGCCACCGAGCTTCAGCCCGACAACCTGGTCCGGAGAGCCGGAGAGGGCCAGGGTGTCCGCCTCCAGCGCGTGCGCGACGACTTCGTGGAGCAGGACCGCGGCGGCGTTGGGCCCGAGGACGATGACGCCGGGACCGGGCCGGTGGGGCGGCAGGCCTCGCGAGCGCAGCCGGTCGACGAGGCAGAGGGCGACCGGGTCCAGGTCCTCGGCCGCGAGCGACGGCAGCAGACCGCCCCAGACGCCCCACGGCGTCTTCACGTGCAGGCTGAAGTACTCCTCGAACTGCGGCGGCGCGGCCATCCGGCTGCGGATGACCTGTACCTGTCGGCGATGACGGCGCGCGGTGATCTCCATCGGGAATCCGACGCGCCGTCGGTTCACGGCACGGGTGAGCCTGGATTCCGCCTGTTCGATCTGGGCGAGGCGCAGCGCCGGCCACCTGCCGGTCCTGATTCGCGGCGGTGTCGTGCCGATCGACCGCGTCGTTCCCGCCACCCGGTCGCAGCAGGCGGCGAAGGCGGGTCCCGAGATCGTGTCGGCCGCCGCCAGACGGCTCCTGCCGTTCTCGATCTTCCTCACCGCGAGCCCCTGTTCCTTCCTCAGCCGGACACGGTTGGGAGCGCCCTTCGGCAGCAGCTCGACGCTCTCGACGCGCTCGAAGAACGCCTCGAACTCCTGGTCTCCGCGGGCGACCAGTCGGGTCAGGGCGTCGGCCGGGGCGGCAACGTCGGAGGTCAGCAGCGGTCGCTGCTCGGCACCGTTGGCGTTCGACCTCATCGCCTGGATTCTAGGGGTACTTCGCGCGGAACCGGCCGCCGGCGGTACGTGAGGTTCCCCTTGCGCGCCTGTGGTATGAAAGCCGATCGGATGACCGCGGCAGCGAAACCAGACGAGACCGCCGGCGACGTCCGGGGCCAGCAGGTCCAGGAGCTGGAACGGAGGCTCCAGCAGTCCCAACTGGGCGGTGGCGCCGAGCGGATCGACCGGCAGCATGCGAGCGGCAAGATGACGGCGCGCGAGCGGATCGACCTGCTGCTCGATCCCGGCTCCTGGGTCGAGATCGACGCCCTGGTGACGCATCGCTGCACCGATTTCGGAATGGCCGAGCAGCGCGTTGCCGGCGACGGCGTGGTCTGCGGCCACGGCCGCGTGGACCAGCGCTCCGTCTACGTCTTCGCCCAGGACTTCACGGTGTTTGGCGGTTCGCTGTCCGAGACGAACGCCCGCAAGATCTGCAAGGTGATGGACTTGGCGGTGGAGAACGGAGCGCCGGTGGTGGGTCTGAACGACTCGGGCGGCGCGCGGATTCAGGAAGGGGTGGCCTCGCTCGGCGGCTACGCCGACATCTTTCTCCGCAACACGCTGTCGTCGGGGGTGGTTCCGCAGATCAGCGCGATCATGGGCCCCTGCGCCGGCGGCGCCGTGTACTCGCCGGCCATCACGGACTTCGTGATGATGGTCGAGGGCACGAGCTACATGTTCGTCACCGGTCCGGACGTCATCAGGACGGTGACGCACGAGGACGTCTCGATGGAGGAGCTCGGCGGCGCGATGACGCACGCGCGCAAGAGCGGCGTGGCTCACTTCACCGCGCCGGACGACGCCGCCTGCCTGGCTCTGGTCCGCGATCTGCTCGGCTATCTGCCCGGCAACAACCTGGACGATCCGCCGCTCCGTCCGACCGACGACCCGGACGATCGCGAGGCGCCGGAACTCGACGAGCTGGTCCCGGTCGACCCGAACAAGCCCTACGACATCCTCGACCTGATCCGGGCCGTCGTCGACGACGGCCGGTTCCTCGAAGTCCACCGGAGTTTCGCGCAGAACATCGTCGTCGGCTTCGCTCACATGGGCGGCCGCAGCGTCGGCATCGTCGCCAACCAGCCGAACTACCTGGCGGGCGTGCTCGACATCGACGCGGCGATCAAGGGCGGCCGCTTCGTCCGCTTCTGCGACGCCTTCAACATCCCCCTCGTGACCTTCGAGGACGTTCCCGGCTTCCTCCCCGGCGTCCAGCAGGAGCACGGGGGAATCATCCGGAACGGCGCCAAGCTCCTCTACGCCTTCGCCGAGGCGACCGTGCCGAAGATCACGGTGATCACGCGCAAGGCGTACGGCG
This sequence comes from Candidatus Multivorans thiocomprendens, assembly GCA_027493375.1. GTDB lineage: Bacteria > Acidobacteriota > Thermoanaerobaculia > Multivoradales > Multivoraceae > Multivorans > Multivorans thiocomprendens. The sequence goes on from JAPVWO010000056.1 coordinate 6,460, forward strand.
GCGCGTACTGCGTCATGGCCAGCAAGCACCTGCGGACGGACGTCAACCTGGCGTTTCCGACCGCCGAGATCGCGGTCATGGGCCCCGGCGGCGCCGTCAACATCCTCTATCGCCAGCAGATCCGAAAAGCGGGGGACCCGGAGGCGTTGCGCGAACGGCTGACCGCCGAGTACCGGGAGAAGTTCTCGAATCCGTACGTCGCGGCCGAGCGCGGCTTCGTGGACGCGGTGATCGCACCGCGGACGACTCGCGGCGAGATCGTGCGCGCGTTGCGCCAGCTCGCCGGCAAGCGCTCCGGCGTACCGGCGAAGAAGCACGGCAGCGTTCCGCTCTAGGCGAGCGGCGTCACGGACGACACATCGACACATCACCAGCAGCGACGCGGAGATCAGGAGCGAATGAGCGACATCAGAGTGGGCATCGTGATGGGCAGCGACTCGGATTGGCCGACGATGAAGAAGGCGGCGAAGGTCTGCGCCGATTTCGGGGTCGGCTGCGAGGCGCGGGTTCTCTCGGCCCACCGGACCCCGCGGGAAACGGCCGAGTGGGCCGAAGGCGCGGCCGAACGTGGCATCGGCGTGCTGATCGCCGGCGCCGGCGTTGCCGCCGCGCTTCCGGGCGTCGTGGCCGCCGCGACGACCCTGCCGGTGGTCGGCGTCCCGGTGGCGAGCGGTCCGCTGAACGGTGTGGACGCTCTGCTGGCGATCGTGCAGATGCCCCCCGGGATCCCGGTCGCTACCGTGGGCGTGAACCGTGCCGACAACGCCGGCCTGCTGGCTCTCCAGATCCTGGCGCTCGGCGATCCGGATCTGGCCGCCGCGCTGAAGGGCTACCGCGGCGGGATGGGCGAGCGCGTTGCCGCCGCGGACGAGCGCGTGCGGCAGGATGCGGTTACGCTCCAGGAATGAGAGAGAAGGATCGCAAACTCCGTCGTCGCCGCCAGCGCCGGCTGAAGCGCCTCAAGCAGCGCCGCCGCGAGGAGGCCGCGGCCCGGGAGGCGGCGCCGCGGGCGGTGAAGGTGCGGCGGACCAAGGCCAGGGCGTCCAGGAAGAAGGCGTCGAGCAAGAAGGCGTCGAGCAAGAAGACCAAGGCGTCGCCAGCGCCGCCCGAGCCGGAACCGGAAACGGAGTCCGGGGAGTAGCCCGGCGGATGAAGTTCGCGGTCGGCGCGGATCACGCCGGGGTCGAGCTGAAGAACCAGCTCGGCGAGGTGCTGCGGGCGCGCGGCATCGAGTTCGTGGACTTCGGCGCCGACGGTTCCGGGTCCGTCGACTATCCGGACAAGGCGGCCCAGGTCGCCCGCGCCCTCGCCGCCGGAGAGGCCGACCGCGGACTGCTCGTCTGCGGCACGGGAGTCGGCATGGCGATGTCGGCGAACCGCTTCGCGGGCGTCCGGGCCGTCAACCCCACCGACAGCTTCACGGCGCGCATGTCCCGCGCCCACAACGACGCGAACGTCCTGGCCCTCGGCGCCCGCGTCCTCGGCGCCGGCCAGGCGACCGAACTCCTCGAGGTCTTCCTCGACACTCCCTTCGACGGCGACCGCCACACCGCCCGCGTCGCGAAGATCGACAGCGCCGCTGACCCGGCTACGGCCGGAAGCCCGTGACCACTTTCCTTGCGGCGGGAGGTACGTTGTAGCGGCCGCGCAGGGCCGATCGGACCTCGCCGACGAGGTACAACGAGCCGGTGACGACAAGGGCGTGGTCCGGGCTCGACGGTGCCGCGAGGCAGCGTTCGAGTGCGTTCGAGGCGTCTTCATGGATGACGGCGCGACCTGCCGGCAGCAGCGGCGCCAGCGCTTCAGGCGACGCCGCCCTGGGGTGGTCGAACGCCGTCAGCGCGACCCGGTCCGCCTTCTCGGCCAGTACGGGAAGGCACAGTTCCGGCTCCTTCTCGGCGAGCGATCCGTAGAGGAGATCGAACCGGAGCCCGGTCTCGTCGAGGTAGGTGCGGAGCGCGGCCGCGCCGGCAGGGTTGTGGGCGGCATCGAAGAGCACCCGGCGGCGTGCCCCATGGGCCTCCAGATCGACCCACTCCAGGCGGCCGGGCCAGCGCAGTGCGTCGACGCCATTCCTCACGGCTGCGGCGGGGAGTTCGCTTTCGGCGAGGGCGCAGAACTCCTTCGCGGCCCGAATCGCGAGCGCGACGTTGCCGAGCTGGTGGCGGCCGGCCAGTGGCGCCTGAAGACGGTCGAGCTCGGCACCGACGCTCGCGTCGACGAGACGCGCGCCGCGGACCGCGGCGCAGCGGCGGAGCTCACGCTGCACCTCCGGCCGGCCGGGCCAAGTCAGGCAGGTGCGGCCGGGGCGCATCACGCCGGCCTTCTCGCCGGCGATGGAGGTCAGGGTCCAGCCCAGTTGCGGTGCGTGGTCGCGCGCCACCTGGGTGATCACGGAGAGCAGGGGGTCCGAGACGTTCGTCGCGTCGAGTCGGCCGCCCAGGCCGACCTCGAACACCGCGGCGTCCACGCCGTGATGGGCGAAGTGCAGCCAGGCCGCCGCGGTCAGGCTCTCGAAGTAGGTCGGCGGCGCCTCGCCGGCCGCGTCCAGCACCCGCCGGAGCCAGTGCCCGAGTTCGGTCTCCGATATCGCCGTGCCGTCGATCCGGAGCCGCTCCTCGACGTGCTCGAGGTGCGGCGAGGTGTAGAGGCCGCAGCGGAAGCCGGCGGCGCTCAGGATCGAGGCGAGCGCGGCGCTGGTCGAACCCTTGCCGTTGGTCCCCGCGACCAGCACCGCCGGCACGCGCTGCTGCGGCCTGCCGAGCACGTCGAGCAGGCTCCGCGTGGCGTCGAGGCCGAGCTTCTGTCCCCAGACTTCGAGGCGGTCGAGGATCTCGCTCGCCGAGGGTTTGGTCGCGCCGGTCACGTGGCGGCGCAGCATAAGATAAACGAGCGATGTCCGGTCACAGCAAGTGGAGCACGATCAAGCACAAGAAGGCGGCCCAGGACGCCCGTCGCAGCAAGGTCTTCACTCGCATCCTGAAAGAGGTGTCGGTGGCCGCCCGGCTCGGCGGGGGCGATCCCTCGGGCAACCCGAGACTCCGTCACGCCCTGTCGGAGGCGAAAGCGCAGAACGTGCCGGGAGACAACATCGACAGGGCGATCAGGAAGGGCACCGGAGAACTCGAAGGCGTGTCCTACGAGGAAGTCACCTACGAGGGGTACGGCCCCGGCGGCGTGGCGGTGCTGGTCGAGACCCTCACCGACAACCGGAACCGGACCGTTTCGGAGGTCCGGCACCTGTTCACCAGGCACGGCGGCAACCTGGGCGAGAACGGCTGCGTCGCCTGGATGTTCCATCGTCGCGGCTTCTTCGCCTTCGATCGCGCTGCCCTCGAAGGCTCCGGCGTGGACGAGGAAGCGCTGGTCGAGCTTGCCCTCGAACTCGAGGCGGAGGACTTCTCCGTCGAGGACGAGAGCTATAGCGTCTACACCTCGGTCGAGGCGTTCCATGCGACGAAGGATGCGATCGAGGAGCGCGGCCTGACCGCGACCGTCGCGCAACTGACGATGGAACCGCAGAACCTGGTCCAGGTCGACGAAGGGGGCGCGGGTCCGCTCATGCGCCTGATCGATGCGCTGGAGGATCAGGACGACGTGCAGAACGTCTGGGCCAACTTCGACCTGGACGACGAACTGCTCGATCGGCTGGCGTCCTGACCGTCTCCGTGGCGTTGCGGTGATCGTCCTCGGGATCGATCCCGGGAGTCGCTACACGGGGTTCGGCGTGGTGGAGCAGGAGGGGTCGAGGGTTCGCCAACTGGACGCGGGCCGGATCGCCCTCGCTTCCGAGCCGACGCCGGCGGCGCGCATGGCGCGATTGGCGGAGGGCGTCGAGGAGACGCTCGACCGCTGGCAGCCGGCGGCGGCGGTGCTCGAGTCCCTCTTTCACGGGCGCAACAGCCGCTCCCTGATCGCGCTGGCTCAGGCCCGGGGCGTCATCCTGTCCGTGCTTGGGCGGCATGGCCTGGACGTCCGCGAGTTCTCGCCGGCCGAGGTCAAGCAGGCGGTCTGCGGCAGTGGCCGGGCCGACAAGACCCAGGTCTCCCGCATGGTCGACGTGCTGCTGGGGCCAGCGCCGGTGCGGCGCAGCGCCGACGTATCCGACGCTCTGGCCGCCGCCCTCTGCTACCTCCACCGCCGGCCTCTGGAGCGAGTCGTGAAGGCGGCCGCCGCGTCGCCGGAACGTGGTTGATCGGGCGGTTCCAAAGCCGAACCCGTGTGCTATATTGCTCCACCGTTCCAAGGTGAGCCAGGCACCCCTCCCGGTGTAGGGGTCACCGCATGTCCAGAATCGCGTCCGCCTGCTGGCGGGCGGTTCAACCAGGCCCGTAGACGGCGGGCGTAGTCCTGAGGAGGTAGCTAGGTGAACATTGGTGGCACGTTCTGGAAGTTGATGAACGAGGGCGGCCCCGTCATGTGGCCATTGCTCGCTTTCTCCGTCATCGCGGCAGCGGTGGTGGTCGAGCGACTGATTGCGCTGCGGCGGGCCCGGATCAACGTTCACGAGTTCCTCCCCAAGGTGCGGAAGGCGCTTGTCGTGAACCGCTCGATTCGTGAAGCGGTCAAGGTATGCGAGGAGTACCGCGGGCCGGTCGCCTCGATCCTCAAGGCCGGCCTGATGAAGTACGGCCAGCCCAAGGAAGACGTCGAGAAGACGATCGAGAACGCGGCGCTGTTCGAGATGGGCCGCCTCGAGCGCGGCCTCGCGGTGCTGGCGACGACGGCCAACGTCGCCCCGCTGCTCGGGTTCTTCGGCACGGTGACCGGCATGATGGCCGGTTTCGACGCCCTGGCGGCACAGGGCCTGTCGAACCCCGGCGCAGTCGCCACCGGCATCAAGGAGGCGCTGACCACGACCGCCGGCGGTCTGGCGGTCGCCATTCCGACGCAGCTCGCCTACAACTACTTCATGAGCCGGATCAACAAGTTCGTCCGCGACATCGAGACGTCGGCGAACATGCTGCTCGAGACCTTCGGCGAGATGGAGCGGAGCGGCATCCCGCCGGAGTCCGGCGGCGACGCCAGCTAGATCGACATGAAGCTCAAGGCAACCATCGAGCACAAGCCGAACATCCCGACGGCCTCGATGGCGGATATCGCCTTCCTGCTGATCATCTTCTTCATGCTGACGATCACCTTCGAGGTCGACAAGACCCAGGTGCAGTTGCCGAAGACGACGCTCAGGTACGAGATCCCGAAGCAGTCCGCCTACGTCTCGATCGATCCGAACGGGCGCATCCGGGTGTCGGACGGCAACGAACAGAGCGCGCTGGTCAGCGCGGCCGACGAGGTGCTCTCGATGGCCGCGGGGGTCATCGCGATGGACCCCCAGAAGGTCTTCGTGGTCAAGTCCGACGGCGACGTGCAGTGGGAGAAGGTCGACGAAGTGATCGACGCGCTGAAGCGGGCCAAGGTGCGGGACGTGTACCTGCTGTCCGATCAGCGAACCGTCACCGACGGGTAGGCTTGACGATGGATGGAGACGCAAGATGAGACTTGATCGTGATCGCCCGGACGATGAGATCCCGACCTCCTCGATGGCGGACATCGCCTTCCTGCTGATTGTCTTCTTCATGATCACGACGACGTTCACCGCGACCCGCGGACTGGACTTCGCGCTTCCCGAGGACGACGACGATCCGCCGGTGGTCGAGAAAGAGGAGTCGGTGCTGATCGAGATCCTGCCGACCGGCGAGTTGATCGTCGACCAGGATCCGATGCCGTTGCACGAGATCATCCCCTACCTGAAGCCGAAGCTGGAGCGGAACCCGAAGAAGCCGGTGATCATCCGGCCGGACACGGCGACGCCGTACCGGTACATGGTCCAGGTGTACGACGAGCTGCGCCAGGGCGAGGATCACGGGTTGGCGGAGCCGATCAACATTTCCGTTCCCACGCAGCGCGAGATCCAGAGCTTCTGGTACTAGAGAGCGGAATACGCCGAACCCGGCTGGACGTTGAACCCAGACACCAACGCGACACAAGAACCTGACCGAAGAGGGGTAACCGGATGAGTGACGAGAACCTCGAACAGGCTGCATCCCCCGCGGAAGACTCCCCGGCAGACGGGCCCGCGAAGGACGAAGCGACCGCGCTGACCTCCGCCGAGCAGGGCCTGCTGACCTACGTGCAGGAGACCCGCGAGGACAACAAGACCTTCCGCTACTCGCTGGGGCTGGCGGTCATCCTCCACGGCATCCTGCTGATCGTGAAGCTGCCCGACCTGTACGGCGACGTGGTGGCGCCGCCGCCGAAGCCCAAGGTCTTCGTCGTGCAGCAGGTGCGCTTCAAGCCGCCGCCGCCGAAGGAAGAGCAGCAGATTCCGAAGCCGAAGTCGAAGAAGGTTCCGATCCCCGATCCCACGCCTGACGAGCCGGAGCCGATCCGGATCGACGAGCCCGAGGAGATCGACATTCCCGAGGTCGACGATCTCGATCTCTTCGACCTCCCCGAGGCGCCGCCACCGCCGGAACCGACCGGGCCGATCTACGTCACCGGCGACGTGACGAAGCCGGAGAAGATCAACGAGATCCAGCCCCAGTACACCGAGATCGCGCGCAAGGCGCGGATCCAGGGTGTCGTCATTCTCCAGGCGACGATCGACAAGAACGGCGACATCACGGACATCAAGGTCCTGAAGCCCCTGCCGATGGGCCTTGCCGAAGCCGCCGTGTCGGCGGTGCAGCAGTGGAAGTTCAAGCCGGCGACGCTGAACGGCAAGCCGGTCGCCGTCTACTACAACCTGACCGTCAACTTCCAGCTTCAGTAGAGCGGAGGATCACGGCCCAATGACTACTCGCCGATCCGTACTCGCACTTGCTGCTATCTGCGCACTGCTGACCGCGTCGGCGGCCTTCGCCGGCTGGGACGAAGGCGTCGCCGCATTCAGGTCCGGCAACTACGCTCAGGCGATCGCCGAGTTCCAGCAGTTCGTCGAGGAGCGCCCGGACCAGCAGGCCGGCTACCAGATGCTGGGCCGTTCCCTTCTCCGGGGCGGCAAGGCCGGCGAAGCGATTGCCGCGTTCCAGAAGGCGATCGAGATGAAAGCCGACGACATCGGCAGCCAGGTGTTGCTGGGTCAGGCCTTCTACCAGAGCGGCAAGCCCAGGGAGTGCATCTCGACCCTGAGCAGGCTCAACATCGGCGGGTTGCCGGCGAACATCCAGGTCGGGGTGTACGAGACGCGCGGCGCCAGCTACGCGCGGCTGGGCAACACCGGCAGCGCGGCTGCCGACCTGGGGAGGGTTGCCGACCTGAAGCCCAGTGACGCCGGGGCTCGCTTCGAGTACGGCCAGATGCTCCACAACGATGCGCAACTCGACCCGGCGATCGCCGCCTATGAGCGAGCGATCTCGATGGACGGAAGCCAGGCGGAGTGGAAGAGGGTTCTGGTGAACGCGCTGAAGGTCAAGGGTCGGCGCACCCAGGGCTCGGCCAAGACCGGCGTCTACCGCAAGGCGGAGGACGTGGCCAGAAGCCTGGTAGGGGCCAGCCCCTCGTACGACAACCTGCTGCTGCTCGGCGAGGTGCAACTCGGCGCCAAGAACTACGACTCGGCGGCTTCGACCTTCCAGCAGGGGATCTCGAAGAAGAGCAACGACTGGCACGCGCACTTCTACCTCGGGCAGGCGTTCGGCTCCCTCGAGCGTTACAGCGACGCCGAAGGACCGCTGAACACCGCACTCCCGCTGGCTTCCGATGAAGCCGACAAGAGGCAGATCCTCGACTATCTCGGCTTCGTGCTCTCGAAGCAGAACAAGTACGCGGCGGCGATTTCGGCCTATGAGCGCGCGGGCAACGCGGGCGGCGCGGCTCGGGTCCGTGAGAACCAGCAGATCGCCCAGGAGGGTGCGCCGGCGTCCCCGCCGGCTGCCGCCGAAGGCGGCCAGAGAGACGCGCCGGCCGTTAGGCCGGCTCCGCATAGCCGCAGCTGGACTACGGCAGTGGGCGAGATGACCCCTCCTGGCAGCTTGCTGGCTTGGGCGGCGGCCTGTCTTGCCCTGAGTCCGGCGGCCTTCGCGGACTGGCAGGCGGGCATCGACGCTTACAAGGCGTCGAACTTCGAGCAGGCCGTGGCGGAGTTCCAGCAGTTCGTTGACGAACGGCCGGATCAGCACGCCGGCCACCTCATGCTCGGCCGCTCGCTGTTCGCCGCCGAGCGCTACAGGGCTGCGGCCTCCACCCTGCGGCGGGCGATCTCGCTCGATTCGGACGATTGGCAGGCGTACGTCGTTCTCGGTCAGACGTTCGCTCAACGAGGGCGCTACAAGCGGGCCGAGGTCCCGCTTCGGGCCGCTCTGCGATTGGCCGACGGCGAGGACAGGAACCTGGTCTGGAACTGGCTCGGCTTCGTCTTGTACGGGCAAGGGCGATACGCAGAGGCGGCGGACGCCTACCACAGCGGCGGCAACTCCGAAGCCGCTCAGGAGGTGCGGGAGGCCCAACGGCGCGCGAGGGAGGAAGCGGAGGACTTCGAGGCCCGGGTGGAGGCGATAGGTCGGGGAGGACCGCCGAAGTGGCTCCCCGGGGACTTCTCTGACGACTCCGGAGTCGCTGGGGGCCGCTGAAGCCGCGCCTTCCAGGGAGTCCGGCCGCGTCCGGGTCTCGGGGGGCTCCAGCGGGCAGACGACCAGCGATTGGCAATGACCTGGCCTCGGCCGAGGTCGTGGGGGTCTTCGTTCTGAAGGTCGGAATAGGCCTAAACCGACTGGACGTTGGAACTCAGACACCACGCGGCAGAACACCCGACCGAGGAGGGAGAACCGGATGTGTGACGAGGAGCTCGAACAGGCGGCATCTCCGGTGGAGGCGCCCGCGAAGGAGGAACCGGCCGCGCCGACCTCCGCTGAACAGGGCCTGCTGACCTACGTGCAGAAGACCCGCGAGGACAACAGGGCCTTCCGCTACTCGTTGGGGCTGGCGGTCATCCTCCACGGCATCCTGCTGATGGTGAAGCTGCCCGACCTGTACGGCGACGTGGTGGCGCCGCCGCCGAAGCCCAAGGTCTTCGTCGTGCAGCAGGTGCGCTTCAAGCCGCCACCGCCGAAGGAAGAGCAGCAGATCCCCAAGCCGAAGTCGAAGAAGGTCCCGATCCCCGATCCCACGCCCAAGGAGCCGGAGCCGATCCGGATCGACGAGCCCGACGAGATCGACATTCCCGAGGTCGACGCTCTCGATCTCAGGCTCCCCGAGGCACCGCCTCCGCGGGAACCGGAGGGGCCGATCAACGTCGCTGGCGACGTGACCGAACCGGAGAAGCTGAGCGCTCCGCAGCCCCAGTACACGGAGATCGCGCGCAAGGCGCGGATCCAGGGCATCGTGGTCCTCCAGGCGACGATCGACAAGAACGGCGACGTCACCGACACGAAGGTCCTGAAGCCCTTGCCCATGGGGCTGGCCGAGGCCGCCGTGTCGGCGGTGGAGCAGTGGAAGTTCAAGCCGGCGACGCTGAACGGCAAACCGGTCGCCGTGTACTACAGCCTGACCGTCACCTTCCAACTCCAGTAGATGACTAACTGCCGATTCGTGTATGCCTTGATCGCGTGCTGCCTCCTGCTGGCCGCCAACGCCGCGTTGGCCGACTACGAAGCTGGAGCTGCGGCCTTCAGGTCCGGGAACTAGCCACGCGAAGCTGGGGAACACGGGAAGCGCCGCTAACGAGAGCCCTGGAGTTGGCCTCAGGCGTGGACGCGAAGGCCATCTGGGCGTATCTGGCCTTCGTGCTCGAGAAGCAGAAGAAGTTCAGTGAGGCGATCGAGGCTTACGGGAGGGCCGGAGATCCGGAGGGAGCTGCCCGTGTCCGGGAGAACGAGCAGATCGTCGCCGACAACAAGGAAGCGGACGAGCACAACGCCACGATCGAGGTGATCAAACAGCGGATGGACGAGATCCAGAGGGAACTGGACGAGATCACCGGAGGCTCAAAGGAACCGCCGCGCCGCTAGCGGTCAGCCAGCTTGCGGCGCAGGATCTCCTGGGCGGCTCGAGGTTCGGCGCTGCCGCGTGAAGCTCTCATGATCTGGCCGACCAGTCGATAGCTCGCCGGAGTCGACCAGGGCGACTACGGCGGCGAGGCGCTCCGGCGCGACCGCTCGCTCCACGTCGATGCTCCGCTCCTTCAGCTCGCGCAGGAGTTCCGTCATCACCCAGTTGGCGATCGTTCTCTTGCCCTTCGGGTGGGCGGCGACGGCCCGCTCGTAGTAGGTCGCCAGGGCGACGCTGCCGGAGAGCAGCGCCGCCTCTTCCGAGCGTAGCCCGTAAGCGTCGCGGAAACGGGCGCTCTTCTTCCACGGCAACTCCGGAAGCTGGTTCGCCTGCCGCTCGATGCGTTCGCCGGAGAGCACTACGGTGGGCAGGTCGGGCTCCGGAAAGTAGCGGTAGTCGTGCGCCTCCTCCTTCGACCGGAGCGACCGGGTCACGCCGGTCGAGGGCTCGAAGCTCCGTGTCTCCTGCTCGACCCGGCCGCCCGTCGTCAGCACGTGCAACTGGCGTTCCCGTTCGTACTCGAGCGCCTTCGCCACGTGGCGGAAGGAGTTCAGGTTCTTGACCTCCGTCTTCGTGCCGAGTTCCGTCTGGCCGACCGGCCGGAGCGAGAGGTTCGCGTCGCAGCGCAGGCTGCCCTCCTCCATGTTGCCGTCGCTGGCGCCGGTGTAGAGCAGGACCTGGTGGAGCACCTGCAGGTAGGCCTGCGCGTCCTCGGGCGAGCCGATCTCCGGCTCGGTGACGATCTCCACCAGGGGCACGCCGCAACGGTTGAAGTCGACCAGGCTCCGGCCCGGGAGCGGTCCCCCTCCGGGCACTTCGTGGAGCAGCTTGCCGGCGTCCTCCTCCAGGTGGAGCCGGTGGATGCGTACGGTGTGCCCTGACGGCAGCGGTACGCCTCCTCCCTCGGCCAGGGGCTGGTCGTACTGGCTGATCTGGTAGCCCTTGGGCAGGTCCGGATAGAAGTAGTTCTTGCGTGCGAATACCGACCGGGGCCGGACTTCGCAACCGAGGGCCAGCGCCAGGCGGATGGCAAGGTCGACGGCGTGCTGGTTGGTCACCGGCAGCGTGCCCGGATAGCCGAGACAGACGGGGCAGACGAGCTCGTTCGGTTCGGCTCCGAAGCGGTTCTCGCAACGGCAGAACATCTTCGTCCGGGTGCGTAGCTGGACGTGGACCTCCAGTCCAATGACCGTTTCCCATCCCGTGTCGACGGGACCTCCGACGGCCCCCGCCCCGGTCGTGCTCTGCGCTACGCTCATGGCCGTCTCAATGGCCGCGGCATCCTACAGCAGCCCGTCGGCGAACGACGCACTCGCGGTCTACCACCGAGGGCCGGTGTGGGCCGCGTTTCTTGGCGCGGTGCCGCCGGCGGAAGCCGCCGGCCCGGAGGATGCCCTCGAGATCCTGGCGCGCCAGGTTCCCGCGGCGGACGCGGCAGCGCCGGCCTGGCTTCGCCAGCGGCACGGCGCCGACGCGTTGAGAGCGACGGGGCCCGGGCCGACCGGCGACGGGGATGCGCTGATCGTGTCGGCGTCCGGAGTGGCGGCCACGGTCTTCGTCGCCGACTGCGTGCCCGTGCTGATTGCCGCCGGCGATTCGGTGGCGGCCGTCCACGCCGGCTGGCGCGGGCTCGCGGGCGGAGTGCTGGCGTCGGCCGTCCGCGAGTTGAACGGCGGCGATTCGTTCCGTGACGGGGCGCGGGCGGAAGCCTGGATCGGTCCGGCGATCGGACCCTGTTGCTATGAGGTCGGCGAAGACGTTGCCGTCCAGGTGGCGTCCCGGAGCGGTGCGGAGGTGGTCGCTCGACGACCCGGCCGGAAGCCGCGCCTCGACCTGGCGCTGGCCGCGTCGCGGCAGCTCGCCCGTCTGGGTGTCGCCCGGGTCTCGACGGTGAAACGCTGCGTGCGCTGCAGTCCGGACTGGTGGAGCTACCGGCGAGACGGCGCCCGGGCGGGCCGCAACTACGGGTTCATCTGGCGCGAAGAGTGCTACTGACGGGAAGTCCGGCTGCGGGCCTTGCGTGTCGGATCGATCCCGACCGACCGGAGGAAGGCGAGGTCGCGACCGTTGATCCTGAAGGGCGGCGCCGGTACAGGCCGACGACTCGCCTCATCCTCGGTCTCGGCCTCGTCGTCGCTCTCGAACGGTTTGCAGTCGAGGAAGAGGTTCAGCGTGTAGCCTTCCTGCCGGATCGACTCGAGCCGGTCATGGACCTCGGACGAGTCCGCGATCGCTTCGCACAGGGAGCGGGTGAGGTCTTTGAGCAGTTGCTTGAGCCGGGGTTCCATGGCAGCGAGATCATTATCCCAAAGAGACGCTCCGCGCGACAGTCGGGATCCGCCACGGGGCGATCGGGGTCTCTGGGGGCCGATCATCGAAGGGCTTGGAGCCGCGGGCTTCCGGCCTGCTTCTTTCGAACCGCTGGCCGGCGACGTTTCCGCGCGGCGCTATGCACGGCTGCGTCTCGCGGGCGGCGAGCAGTTCGTTGTCTGCGCCTACCCGGACGACATGGCGGATGTGGCGTCGCGTTTCCTGGCCGCGACGAAACTGCTGGGTTCGGTCGGCGTGCCGCTGCCAGGGGTCGAGCGGCACTCGCCCGGCGAGCCGGTCTGGATCCTCCTGGAAGACCTGGGACCAGAGACGGTCTTCGACCGGTGGAAGGGCGGTCGTCTGAGCCCGGCCGCACTTGACCGCTGCCTGACCGAGGCAGTTGCGCACATTGGCCGCATCCAGCTCCTGTCTCCGGTCAGCGTGCGCTCTCTCGGCTCGCCGCCGCTCGACCGGAAGCTGCTGATGGCGGAGCTCGACCTGACCTGGGAGCGTTTCCTCGAGCCGCGCGGGCTGGTGGGAGACCGGACCCTGGCCGCGGAACTGCGCGCTCTTTGCAACGCCGTCTGCGAGCGTCTCGGCTCGGCGGCGCCCGTGCCCTGTCATCGCGACTTCATGGTCCGCAACCTGATGCTGCGGGCCCGGGCCCCGGAAGGGGCCGAGCCGGAGGTCGTCGTCATCGATCACCAGGACCTGCGTCCGGGGCCGCCGCACTACGACCTGGCCTCGTTGCTGAACGACAGCCTGACTCTCTCGGCCGGCGAGCGGCGGGACCATCTGGCCGTTCTCGGGGAAGACGTGGAGGAGCTTGCCCTTTACAACGCCGCGGTGGCGCAGCGAATGCTCAAGATCGCCGGTACGTTCTCCCACTTCGCCGCGCTCGGCAACGACCGTCACCTGCCGCTGATTGGCTCAGCTCTGCGGCGGTTCTTCGCCGCGCTGGACGCCCTTCCCGAGGGCCGTGAACTCGCTCCCCGCCTGCGCCGGGAATGGACGGCGTTCAACTGCTAGAATCCCGACCTTCCAACAGGAGAACCCCATGCCTTCCATCGGCATCCAAGAGCTTCTCATCATCTTCGTCATCCTGATGGTCATCTTCGGCGGCAGCAAGCTGCCGCTGCTTGGCCGGGGGATGGGCGAGGGTATCCGCAACTTCAAGCGGGGGCTGCGGGGCGACGACTCCTCCGAGCTGGAGGAGGAAAACGCGTCTTCGTCGGGCGCCAAGAGCAGCTAGCTGACGCCGCGGGCCGCTAGAGCCGCTAGCCGCCCGCCAGCACCGCGAAGTCGAGCCCGCCCGGATTGACGGCGGCCCAGGCCGCGCGGTGGTGCGCGATGTAGACGCGGAGCACGCTGTTCGTGAATCCGCGCGTCTCGCGGAAGGGGGGCAGACCGCCGAAACGGTCGACGGCGCCGGGACCCGCGTTGTAGCCCGCGAGAGCCAGGACCAGGTCGTTCTCGAAGCGGAGCAGGAGGTAAGCGAGGTAGCTCACGCCCGCGTCGACGTTCTGGCCGGGGTCGCAGGCATCGGCGACTCCCAACTGCTCGGCGGTCGTCGGCATCATCTGCATCAGGCCGAGGGCGCCCCGCGGCGAGACCGCCTCCGTGTCGAATGAGGACTCGGCCTGGACGATGGCCGCCACGAGGAGCGGGTCGACGCCGTGCCGCTCGGCGGCACCGAGGATCAGGTCGCCATACGGAACACGGCGCATCCGGTCGCGGACCGCCTCCTCGTCGGCGGCGCCGATGAACAGCTCGAAGCTCTCCCGGCGCACCTGAATGCGCTCGTACAGTGGACCTCCGCCCAGGTATGCGGAGGCGGCGCCGGTCGCCGGTTCAAGCCAGGCATGAATCTGCTCGAAGAGAACGACGTCTTCCAGCGGCAACGACACGGGCAACGGTTCCATGTGCCGACCGGGCGCGGTTTCGCGGGGCGCGGCGATCAGAATCGCGACCGCCGCCACGGCCACGGCGATGGTCCGGTTCCGGAGGCTGGGTTTCTGGGAAGTCATGAGGACGTTGGCGCCGTCGTCGGCCCCACCGAATTGCTGGCGGGTGAGTCCGTCTTCTGACGGCGTCAGGCGCTCGCTGCCAGCGGGCGGACCTGACCAGGTTGCGAAAGAGGAAGCTGCATGCCGGCCTGATCCGGGTCGGATGAAGGTTCGGGCCGGCGAGTCTGCGATGCGTTTCGGAGCGTTAGCTCGACTGAATCCTCTTGCTGGAGCCTCGGTAGTCAGCGGCTTGTATCTGAAGCGCTGCGACCTTGTTCCGCAACGTGTTGCGATGGAGGCCCAGGTGGTTTGCCGAGTTGGTGATGTTGCCCTGGTTGAGTCGTAGGGAAGCGAGGATGAACTGCCGTTCGAAGATCTCGCGGGCCTGTGCCAGGGTGACACCCTGGGAAGCCAACTGGTTCACGAGGCGATCAAGCTGGCCGTTGAGATCGTCGTTCGCGTCGTCCGGAAAGCGGTCGTCTGGGCTGAGTGGCTTCAACGCGAGTCACATGCCGAAACAACGATTCTAGCACAGGAACGCCGGCGCGAGCCCCGTTCAGTTGTCGGCGTTCTCTTCCGTGAGCGGGCCATCCGGTCGATCCCGGTCCGGCCGGATGGGCGAAGCCGGCACCTTGACTCGGAGTTTCCGGAGCTGCTCCTCCGAGGGCGCCTTCTTGAGCCAGGGGCTGTCCGGGAACTCGCTGCGCAGCCGATCGCAGGCTTCGCGCAGGTACTCGTAGCGGTCGAGTCCCAACCTGCTCGGAATCTGCTGGAGCACCAGCCGGTACGTGAGGCACATGTGGGCGAGGATCTTGTCGGGCTCCGGGTAGTCCGGGTATTGCTCGAGCATCTCCCTGAAGCGATTCCCCGCAGCCGTGGGAGTACGGAAACGGTAGTAGAAGGCCCCGACGACGAACTCATGCTCCGCCAGGTGGTTGCGGACCTCGACGATGCGCTGGGCGGCCTGACCGGCGAACTGACTGGTCGGATACAGCCGGCGGACGTTCTCGAACTCGGTCAGCGCCAGCCGGGCCGTCTGCTGATCGCGGTCCGGCTTCTCCATTCGTTCGGCGAGCGAGGCGGCGAGACGGAACTGGGCGTACGCCGCCTGGTCGGAGGTCGGGAAGCGGTTCAGGAAGTCCCGGTAGCGCTGCTCGGCTTCTACGTACGACTGGTAGCCGCCACGCTGGAACAGGGCGTCCGCGGCCAGCAGAAGTCCTTCACGGCCGGTCTCGGAGTTCGGTTCGACCTCGAAGGCATGGACGAGGTGTTCGCGCGCCTGCGTGAACTTCTCGTCTTCCAGCAGTTGCTTGCCGATCTCCAGGGCCTCGGCCGACGAGAGCCGGAGGAGGGGATCGTCCTTGACGCCGCCGCACGCGGCGGTCAGGGCCAGCGCCGCCGCCAGCAGGATTTGCGCGCCGCGACGGTTCATTCGCCCGCCTGCCGTCGGAGCGCGGTCAGGGTCTCGACCGGCCGGTCCGCCGCGAAGACGCCGGAACCGACGACGGCGACATCGACGCCGGCGGCGGCCACTTCGTCGAGGTTGCCGGGCTTGATGCCGCCGTCCATCTCGATGCTCACGGGCAGACCCCGCTCGTCGACGACGGCGCGGAGGCGCCGGGCCTTGTCGAGCACCTCGGGGTGGAAGGCCTGGCCGGCGAAACCGGGCGCCACCGACATGAGCAGGACGAAGTCCAGTTGGTCCAGGTAGGGCAGGAGTTCGTCCAGCGGCGTCGCCGGGTTGATCGCCACGCCGGCGCCGGCGCCGCGCTCGCGGATGCGCGCCGCAAGCCGACCCGGCTCCTCCGTCGCTTCGTGATGGATCGACACCCAGGCCGGCCCGCTGTCGAGATACCGGTCGAGGAGCGCTTCGGGGTTCGAGACCATCAGGTGGATGTCGAAGCCGACGCGCGTTCGCCTGGCCAGGTCGACGATCACCGGCGGGCCGAAGGTCAGGTTGGGCACGAAGTGGCCGTCCATCACGTCGACGTGGATCAACTGCGCGCCGCCGTCCTCGCAGAGTCCGACCGCGGAGGCGAGGTCGGCGAGGTCCGCCGCCAGGATCGAAGGCGCAATCTTCATCGTTGGGTTCTTGCGGGCGTGCTTTGCAGGTTCAGCGAGCGGGTTCAGCGGCTGTCTTGCGCGGCTACGACGAGGGCGATCGAATCGCTCTGGCGCAGGGGGTGACCCGGAAGCGGGTATTGACGCAGGATGATCCCGGCTGGGACGCCTTCGTAGGGTTCGTACTTTACCCTTCCGAGCCGGAATCCGCGCGTCTCGAAGAAGTCGCGGACCGGGTCCTCTGGCAGGTCGATCAGGTCCGGCATGACGTACGTCGCCCCGGGGTTGGCCAGGCTGACCATCAGGTCCACCTGGGACGAAGGGTCGATCCGGCTGCCGGCGGGAGGGTCCTGGCGGACCACGGTGCCCGGCACGCCGGACTCGGCGAACACGCTCCGGCTCCTGCCCATCTGCAGGCCCGAGGCCGTCAGGCTCACCTGGGCCGTCTGCAATACCTGGCCGCTCAGGTCCGGCGTCTCGACGAGCTCCCGGCCGCGCGACAGGTACACGATCACGCCGCTGCCTTCCTTGACCGCGCTGCCGGCGGGCGGGTCCTGCCGGAGCACATGGCCCGCCGGGACCGCCTCGTCGAAGCGGTCGTCCTCCACGCGCTGCAATGCCAGGCCCGCGGTGGCGAGGCCCGCTTCGGCCTGGCTTCGGTCAAGGCCAACCAGGTCGGGTACCGCGATGACGCCGCTGCGGACGAAGTTCGAAAGCGCCAGGTAGGACGAAGCGCCCAGCAGGGCGACGAGCAGGCCCCCGTAGGCCGCGAGGAGCACGCCTCGCCTGAGCCAGGGATGGCGTATCGCCTTGCCCGTCCAGTCCCGGAGTTTGCCTGCCATCGTCATCGGGACCGCCTTCAGCGCCCGAGGCCGGGCAGGTTCTTCACCAGGTCGGAGTAGATCGCGAACAGCATGATGGCGACGACCAGAGCCAGGCCGAACTGGGTGACCAGGCTCTTGACCTGGAGGGAGAGGTCGCGTCGCAGGACGCTCTCGAACAGCAGGATGGCGAGCTGGCCGCCGTCGAGGATCGGGATGGGCAGCAGGTTCAGGATGCAGAGGTTCAGGCTGATCAGGGCCATCAGGAACACCAGGTCGCTGAAGCTCCTGCGAGCCGCCTGACCGCTGATCCGGCTGATCTCGATCGGGCCGGCCAGCGCGCTCCGCGGCGAAACGCGCCGTTCCAGCATGCCGCCCAGGAAGTCGAAGATCTCCGTCGTCGTCTCCCAGTTGATCCGGGCGCTTTCGGCGATGGCCGCGACCGGGCCGACGCGCTGATAGGAGAAATGGCTGATCGCGATGCCGGCGCGGCCGACCCCGCCCTCCTCCTCCGGCACGAGCGGCAAGACCAGACGATCCTCGCCGCGGCCGATCTCGAGGCTCACTTCCTGGCCCGCGCGCGGCTCGACGAGCCGCCGGAAGTCGTCCGCGTTGGCGACGGGATGGCCGTCGACGGCGTAGAGCGTGTCTCCGTAGCGCAGCCCCGCCTGCTCGGCCGGGGTGTCTTCGAACACCTGGCGCACCCGCGGCAGGAGGCTGGCGTAGAGCCCGGCGTCGCCCAGCTCGTAGCGCGGCATCCGGCGAGGGACCAGGACCGTGCTCAGCGCTTCGCCGTCGCGCTCGAAGTCGATCGCGAGCCGGCGCTCCGGCGACATCAGGACGGTGTTCGAAACCTCTCTCCAGTCCGACACTTCCTCGCCGTCCAGGCGCAGGATGAAGTCGCCCGCAAGCAGCCCGGCTTCGGCCGCGGCCGAATCGGGCGCCACGCCGCCGATCTCGGTGCTCAGGTCCCGCGGTCCCGCCAACTCGGTCCCGGCCATCAGCACCGCCGCGATCAGGACGATCGACAGCACGACGTTGGCCGCCGGGCCGGCCAGGAGAACGACCATTCGCTGCCAGCGCGGCTTGGCGGTGAAGTCGCCGGCGTCGCCGGTCGGGTTCGCGGCGTCGATTCCCGAGAAGGCGACATAGCCGCCGAGCGGAATCATGGCCAGCCGGTACTCCGTGCCGTTCCGCTCGAAGCCCCAGAGGCGGGTACCGATGCCGACGGAGAAGACCCGGACCCTGATCCGGAACAGCCTCGCGGCCAGGAAGTGCCCCAGTTCGTGGATGAAGATGATCACCCCGATCACGACCAGGAAGGCCAGGATGTTGCTCAGGAAGTTCATCGTTCGAGAGACCGCGGAACGCGAGCGGCAGCACTGGGTGCGCCGGCGTCCCCGCCGGCATCCGGCGCGAAGCGCGGGCTTCCGGATCTGCCGCGCTAGCGACTCTAACCGCCGACGCGCGCGAGGACTTCCCGGGCACGGCGGCGACCCCAGGAATCCCATTCCAGCGCCTCGTCGATCGTCGCCGGCTCCGCGCCGCCGGCCTCGCGGACGTGACGGTCGGGCACTTCCGCCACTGCCGGCACGATGGCGGCAAAGGGCGCCGTGCCGCCCAGGAACGCCGCCACCGCCGTTTCGTTCGCCGCGTTGAGCGCCGCGGGCGCGCCGTTCCCCCGGCTGAGCGCTTCACGGGCCAGAGACGGCGCCGGGAACACGTCCGGGTCCACTCTTCTGAACTTGAGTTCGGAGGCCGCCTCGAGCAGTTCGCTCAGCCCGTTCGCGGCGCCGTCGTCGGGGAGCGGCCAGCGTTCGGGATGGGACAGGGCATAGCGGATGGGGTGCTCCATGTCGTTGGCGGAGATCTGGGCGATCGAGTTGCCGTCGCGGAACTCGACGATCGAGTGAACCAGCGACTGCGGGTGGATCAGGATGTCGATCCGGGATCCCGGCACGTCGAACAGGTAGCTGGCCTCGATCAGTTCCAGTCCCTTGTTCATCAGCGTCGCGGAGTCGACGCTGATCTTGGCCCCCATGTTCCAGGTCGGATGGGCCGTTGCCTCGGCCGGAGTCACCGTGTCGAGGGTGGCCGGGTCGCGGTCCAGGAACGGGCCGCCCGAGGCGGTCAGCACGAGGCGCCTGACCTCGCGGAGTCGCCCCGCGCGCAGCGCCTGGTGGATCGCGGCGTGTTCACTGTCGACCGGCAGGATCTTCGCGCCCGAGGCGGCCGCCAGCCGGCGGAGAAGAGGGCCGGCGGCGACCATCGCCTCCTTGTTCGCGAGCGCCAGGTCGGCGCCGGCGGCGAGGGCCGCGGCGGCGGGCCTGAGTCCGGCCGCGCCGACGATCGCCGTCAGGACCAGATCGACGTGGCTGCCGCCGACCGCGTCGACCAGGGCCGCTTCGCCCCGACCGACGCCTGTGCCTGGCGGCAGGTCGGCGCGCAGTCGCCCCGCGGCTGCTTCCGTCTCGACGACGATCCGCCGGGGCCGGAACTCGCGTGCCAGCTCCGCGAGCCGCGCGGGCTTCGTGCCTCTCGCCGCCAGCACGCACACCTGGAGCCTGTCCGGGTGCCGGCGGGCCACGGCAAGGGCCGCCTCACCGACCGAGCCGGTGGCGCCGAGTACGGCCAGCTTTCGCGCGCTCACGGCAGGAGCGATGGCGTCGCCCCGCCCTGGATGGCGACGTAGAACGCCGGCGTCGCCAGCAGAACGCTGTCGAGACGGTCGAGCAGTCCGCCATGGCCGGGCAGAAGGCCCCCCGTGTCCTTCACCTGCACGGCCCGCTTGAGCATCGACTCGACCAGGTCTCCGGCCTGTCCGGCGCCTCCGCATAGCAGCGCCACGACAGGGACGTCCAGGCCGAGTGCTTCGGGACCGCGCCAGACCAGGACGACCGCGACCCCGGCCGCGCAACTGGCGGCCAGGCCGCTCACCGCGCCCGCGATCGTCTTCTTCGGGCTGAGGACCGGCGCCAGCGGCCGGCGTCCGAGCAGGCGGCCGCCGTAGTAGGCGCCGATGTCACCCAGGGACACGACGACCAGGACCCAGAGCAGGAGCACCGGCTCGACGACGTGGAGGTTGATGGCGGCGACCAGGAACAGCCCGAGCCAGAGGGCGCCGAACGCGAACAGAGCCGAGGTCAGGAGCCGATCGCGGATGTCGGCGTGGCTGGCGAGTCCGACCGCGGTGGCCAGGGCGAGGATGGCGGCCGCGGCGGCGAACCAGGTGCCGGCGCCGCTCAGGCCGGCCGGCAGCGGCACGTCGATCAACTCGTTCGCGGTCGTGTCGGCCAGGGCCAGTATGCCGACGGCGAGCCATAGCGCCCAACTCACGGTGCGCGAGACGACGATCCGCTGCACCAGGGTGCTGTACTCGGCCGCGGCCACGAGAATCACGAGCGTGGCCGCCACTCCGAACAGGACGGGGTCGAGGTAGAGGACCAGGGCGGCCGTCAGCGCCGCGGTCACGACGCCCGTGACAACGCGTTTCATTTGCGGGAATCGTATTCCACGCTGTCCAGGCACAGGCCGCGGGCGGGGGCGTTCGGTCCGGCGGCGCTGCGGGGACCGCCCTCGAGCAGCGCCGCCAGATCGCCCGGCGTCCGGCGGCCGCGGCCCACCTCCAGCATCGTGCCCACCAGGGCGCGGACCATGCCGCGAAGGAACCCGTCGCCGGCGACCCGGAACCGGATCTCGTCCCCCTGTTCGGTCCATCGGGCTTCGCGAATCGTCCGCACCGGACTCCTGTGGCTGCCGCCCGCCTTGGCGAAGGCCGAGAAGTCGTGCCGGCCCGCGATCAGCGCCGCGGCCGCCTTCATCGGCTCGAGGTCGATCCTTCGCGGCGCCGGGACGACGAAAGGCGCCCGGAACGGGTCGATGACGGCCGCGGTGCAGAACCGGTAGCTGTAGACCTTGAACGAGGCGCTATTGCGGGCGTGAAACGAGTCGTCGGCGGCGTCGGCGGCGAGCACCCGGACCGCCGCCGGAAGATGGTGGTTCACACCCTGGACGAGCGCCCGGCGGGTTTCGGCGGACGGCACGTTCCCGGCGGGAAGCTCGAGGTGCGCCGTCTGCCCGGAGGCGTGGACGCCGGCGTCGGTGCGGCCGGCCCCATGGACCGTGACGTTCCGGCCGACGACCGCCGCCACCGCCTCCTCCACCACCTGCTGGACCGCCAGGGCGTTGTCCTGGCGTTGCCAGCCGGCGTAGTCGGTGCCGTCGTAGGCGATCAGCAGGCGGTACTTCACGGTGGCGGTGCCCCGGATCGTCGGTGTGCGAGCAGCAGCAGAGTCAGCGGCGGCAGCCATACGGCGCCGTAGACCCAGGGAAAGTACGGGACTCCGGCGAGAGCCGGAAGATACGCCAGGGGCAAAGTCGCGGAGAGCACGAGGACCGCGCGGGTGCCGGTCAGCGCCGCCCAGGGGAGTATCCAGATCAGGTACCACGGGTAGAACGTGGGGCTCATCAGGAGAACGACGGCGAGGGCTCCGAACGCAGCCGCGACCGGTTCCGGGCGCCGCCGCCACAGGCGAAGCCAGAGAACCGCGGCGGCGACCAGGAGGACGAGGCGGGCGAGGAACTGGGGATAGGCGAGGGAATAGAGAGTGCTCCAGGGCGCCGCCTCGACCTCGCCGCCGAAGATCGACCGCACGAGGTGGACGATCCCGGAAGCGGCCAGGTCGAGCCGCGGCACGCCGATCAGGCGCCACAGCGGTTCGTAGAGAGGACCGTTGTACTCCCAGCGCAGCGCGTACTCCACGAGACCCGGTGGAACGCCGCGAGTCCACGGCAGCACGGCGACCGTCGCCGGCAGCAGCAGCGAGGCAGCGCCGACCGCGAACGTCCGTTGCCCCCGGCCGCGCACATGCCGCCACCAGAGAGGCAGCACCGCCAGAGGCACCAGCTTCGCCAGCACCGCAAGCGCGGCGGCGCCGCCGGCCGCGGCTTTCCTTCCCACCGAGAGCAGCCGGACGCAGGCGATGACCAGGGAGGCGCCGAGCACGTCGATATGCCCCATGCCGGCGCCCTCCACGACCAGGAGCGGATTCCAGACGTACGCGAGAGCCGCCCAGCCGTTGCCGCGACGGCGCGCCAACGCCAGCAGCAACACGCAGCCGGCCAGGTCCACGGCGGCCAGCGCCAGCTTGTAGGCGAGCAGCGGCTCGGGCAGGACCGCGGCGCCGGCGAACATTGCCAGCGCGAGCGGCGGATACACCGTGGCGACGTCGCGATGAGCGGTCTTCCGCCACAGGTCGTCACGCAATTCGGCGAGGCTCTCGTCGTCCGGCGTCAGGAGATACGGGTTCGCTCCCGACGCGGCGACCCGTCCGTCCCAGAGGTAGCGGTAGACGTCGTCCGAGAGGCTCGGGGTCAGCGGCAGAGCGAGCAGGCGGAGCACGACGGCCACCGCCAGGACGCCCGCGACCGGAACCGCGCGCCGCGAGTCCGGCTCCGCGCCCAGGCGGCGCAGCCCCCACCACAGCGCGGCGAACGCCAGCAGCAGGACCAGCAGGAAGGAGACGCCGGCGCCCGGAGCGCCCGGCGCCGGTCCGAGCCCGGCGAGGTCGAGGGCCAGGAGCGACGCGAAGCAGGCAAGCAGAGGCCAGGACGCCGCCAGCAATCCGAACCCCTGTCGCCTTGCCATATCGTCAACGTCCGTGCTGCCAGGAGCTTGCGCCGTAGAATGCCACTCGTGAATTCTGCGGGCGCAAGCTCCTGGTGAGGTGGGGGCTGGGGCCAAACATGGAGTCAGCGACAGGTTTGGCGGCGCTGGTGGTCTACTACGCCGTTCTCGGTACGCTCGCTCTCTACGGACTGCATCGGCTGGTCCTGCTCCTGGTGCTTCGCATGTCGCGATCGCCGGTCGCCGGCGAGGATGGCGGCACGGACTCCGCTGAGGTCCAAGATAGCGCGCAGGGCAATGCCGCGTGGCCCCTGGTCACCGTCCAACTGCCGATCTACAACGAGCGCTACGTCGCGCCCCGGCTGATCGCCGCCGTCCTCGACTTCGACTACCCCGCGGACCGGCTCGAGGTCCAGATCCTCGACGACTCGACCGACGACACCGCCGACCGGGTCGAGGCCGAGCTCGCCCGGGCGTCCGGGCGGAACCGGCCGCTGCCGCTCATTCGGCACCTGCGGCGGAAGGACCGGCGGGGTTTCAAGGCCGGTGCGCTGGCTGCCGGTCTGGAGCAGGCGCGGGGGGAGCTGGTCGCGATCTTCGATGCCGACTTCGTGCCGGAACCCGACTTCCTGCGGCGGACGGTGCCGGCCTTCCGCGATCCCGGCCTGGGCATGGTCCAGGCGTGCTGGGGCCACATGAACCGCAAGGACTCGCTCCTGACCCGCGCCCAGGCGGTATTGCTCGACGGCCACTTCCTGGTCGAGCAGGCGGCTCGCTACCGGGCGGGCTGCTTCTTCAACTTCAACGGCACAGCGGGCGTCTGGCGGCGGCGCGCGATCGAGGAAGCGGGGGGTTGGCAGGTCGACACCCTGACCGAGGATCTCGATCTCTCCTATCGGGCCCAGCTCGCCGGATGGCGCTTCAAGCTGATGACGGACCTCGCCGTGCCGGCGGAACTACCGGCCCGGGTCAACGACTTCAAGAGCCAGCAACACCGCTGGGCCCGGGGATCGGCCCAGACGATGCGCAAGCTCCTCGGGCGCATCCTGCGCAGCCGGGTGAGGCCGCGGGTCAAGCTGGCGGCTGCCGCGCACCTCACGTCCGGCATCTGCTATCCGTTGCTCGTGGCTCTCGGCCTTCTCCTGTTGCCGGCGATCCTGGAGCGGCAGGAGTCGCCGCACCTTCTGCTGTGGATCGACGCGCCCCTGTTCCTGCTCGGGACGGTGGCGGTTGCCGGTTGCTACGCCGCCGGCCAGCGCCGGGCCGGGAGGCGAGGATCCAGGTTCTGGTTCGACGTGCCGCTCGCGATGTCCATCGGCATCGGTCTGTCGCTCAACAACTCGGCCGCGACGATCAGCGGGCTGTTGCGCCGGGGCGGCGTCTTCGCCCGCACGCCGAAGATCCCGGCGGCCGCGCGGAACCCGCCGGCGCTCTACCGGTCGGCCGCGGTATGGAGTCTCTGGGGCGAAGCGACTCTCGCGCTCTACTTCTGGGTCTGCGTCGCCGCCGCGGGACTCTACGGGCGCTGGTGGTCCCTGCCTTTTCTCTACCTGTTCGCCCAGGGGTATAGCCTGATTGCCCTCGGCGGCGCCCTGCCCAGGCTGGGGCGCCGCACCCTGTAGCGATGACCAGCCCCCTGACACGTCATCCACCGCCTCCTCCCGCGATCGACGTCGTCGTGCGGCCCGCGCAGCCTTCGGATGCGGCGTTCCTCCGTCGCTGGCGCGCCGAACCCGCCGTGCGCCGCTACCAGCCACTCCACAACGTGTCCGTCGCCAGGCTGCGCGCGGACCTTGCGGCGCAGCGCCCCAGTGACCTCTACCGCGGTCGCGGCGAGCGCTACACCTGGATGATCGAAACCGACCGCGAGCGCTCGGGCTGGATCACGCTGGCGGTCGTGAACTGGGAGCACGGCCTGGGCGAACTCGGCTACGCGCTGGCGACGCGGCACCACGGCCGCGGCATGATGACCGCCGCGCTCGGCCAGTTGCTGCCCGAGCTCCTGCTGCGTACGCCGCTTGAGCGCCTCGAGGCCCGCTGCGCGATCGACAACGACGCCTCCCGCAGGGTGCTGGAGAAGCTGGGGTTCGTGCGCGAAGGCAGGCTCCGTTCCTACTTCGTGCTGCAGGGCCGCCGCACCGACCACTACCTGTACGCGCTGCTCCGCGAGGACTACATTCCGCTGTAGGAGGCGCCAATTCTGCGCTAGGGTTGCGCGTTCCGAGTGGTCGGTAGGCCGAATGGTCGGCAGGCGTCGAGTCGGAGGTAGTGGATGGCGAGCAGCGGGGCTGGGTCTGAGGCGGCGGACGCCGCGTTGAAGAAGCTCGAAGCCGGGATCGAGCTGTTCCACGGGGATCGGGTCCCTGAAGCCCGGGCCGAGTTCGAGGCGGTGATCGCCGCGGGGGCGGAGAGCCGCCTCACGAGCCGCGCCAGGGACTACCTCACGGCATGCGGCCGGGCTGAAGCGTCAAAGGACGGGAAGGGCGGCGACGCGTTCATCGAGGCGGTCATGGCCCGGAACGACGGCGACCTGGAGGGCGCCCTGAAGATCTGTACGGCGGGATCGCGCACCAGGGACGGTCGCTTCGTCTACCTTGCTTCCTGTATCCGCGCCCTGCTGGGCGAATCGGAGTCCGCGCTCGATTCGCTCGCGAAGGCGGTCGAACTGGATCCGACGAACCGGGTGCGGGCCTTTCACGACACGGACTTCGAATCCCTCAACGAAGACGAGCGCTTCCTGAGCCTCGTCCATGACCACAGCGACGGAGGATGACGTCCGGCACCGCCGCGGCGGTCGTCCTCGCCGCCGGTCACGGCAAGCGTCTCCGTTCGGAACAGCCGAAGGTCCTTCACCGGGTGGGCGGCAAGCCGCTCGTGTCCTGGGTCGTGCGGGCCGCGCGCGAGGCGGGCTGCGCTCCGATCTGCGTCGTTGCAGGCAGCGACGCGGACGAGATCCGGTTGGTGCTCGAAAGCGAGGGCGCGGGCGACATCGTCTGGGTGGAGCAGCCGGAGCAGCGGGGCACGGGACACGCGCTGTCGATGGCTCGCGAGTTCCTGCGCTCCGAGGGGCTCGCCTTGGTCCTCTCGGGCGACGCGCCCCTGGTGCGCCCGGAAACCCTGCGAGCCCTGCTCGATGCAGCCGGCGCCGGCTGGGGCAGCGTTGCGGTCGCCGACGACGACACGCTCGTGCTTCGTACGGTCAACGCCGGCCACTATGCGCTTCCCGTTCCGGAGATCTTCGACTGGCTCGAGAAGGTCGACGCCGGCAGCGCCGGGGGCGAGTTCCATCTGACGGATGCCGTCTCGGCCGCGGCTCGCGAGCAGCCGGTGGCGGCGGTCCGGGTCGAGGACGCCTCGGAGGTGCTGGGAGTCAACTCGCGGGCCGAGCTCGCGGCCGTTCAGCGCGTCTTCTACCGGCGCGGCGTCGATGCCCTGCTTGCCGCGGGCGTCACCGTCCTCGACCCGGAGAGCGTCTGGATCGATGCCGGCGTGACGGTCGGCGCCGACTCGATACTGCATCCCAACGTCACCCTGCTCGGCGCCGCCAGCCTGGGGAGCGGCTGCACCGTCCACGCCGGCGCCTGGATCCGCGACAGCGTCCTCGCCGACGGCGTCGAGGTGCTGCCCTACTCGGTGCTCGATGGCGCGCGCGTCGCCGCCGACTGCACGATCGGCCCCTTCGCCCGTCTGCGCCCGGAGGCGGTGCTCGAGGACGGCGCCAAGGTGGGCAACTTCGTCGAGGTCAAGAAGGCGACGCTGGGTCCCGGCGTCAAGGCGTCCCATCTCGCCTATCTTGGCGACGCCTCGGTGGGCGCCGGCGCCAACATCGGCGCCGGGGTCATCACCTGCAACTACGACGGCAAGAAGAAGAGCCGGACGGTGATCGGCGAGGGCGCCTTCGTCGGCAGCGACTGCATCCTGGTGGCGCCGGTCGAGGTGGGCGCCGGCGCCTACACCGGCGCCGGATCGGTGATCACGAAGGACGTGCCCGAAGAGTCGCTCGCGGTTGGGCGCGCGCGACAGAAGAACATCAAGCGCCGCCCCCGGTGACGGCGTGGACTTCCGTTCCCGCCTGAACCCGGAACAACTCGCGGCGGTCACCCACGACGGCGGCCCGTTGCTCGTCGTCGCCGGCGCCGGATCGGGCAAGACGCGGGTCATCACCTACCGGATCGCCTGGCTGAACGCCGAGCGGAACGTCGAGCCGTGGCGGATCGCGGCCGTCACCTTCACCAACAAGGCCGCGGACGAGATGCGCGGGCGGGCGCTCGACCTGGTCGGGGGCAATGCCAGCGTCTTCGTCGGCACCTTCCACCGTTTCTGCGTCCGTCTGCTGCGGCGCTACGGCGACCGGGTCGGTCTGCGGCCGGACTTCGCGATCGTCGACGCGCCGGACCAGTTGCGGCTGATCAAGGCGTCGCTCAAGGCCGAGAACCTCGACGAACAGGCGTTCCAGCCGCGCGCGGTCCAGGGGCGAATCAGCGGGGCGAAGAACCGCCTGCTGACGCCGCCCGCGTTCGAGAAGGAGGCCGAGGACTTCTTCGACCGTCACGTCGCCCTCGTGTTCCGCCGCTACCAGGCCGAGCTGCGCCGAACCGGCGGCGTCGACTTCGACGATCTGATCGCGCTCGCCGTACGCCTCCTGCGTGACGACGAGGAGGTCGGCGCGCGGGTCAGGGGACGGTTCCGCCACCTGCTCGTCGACGAGTTCCAGGACACGAACGCGGCCCAACTGGAACTGGTCAAGAACCTGGTGATCGACCCGGACGGTACCGTCTCGGGCCTGACCGCGGTCGGCGACGAGGACCAGAGCATCTACGGCTGGCGCGGGGCCGAACTCGACAACCTGCTGCGGTTCGAGAAGCACTTCCCGGGCGGCTGCGTCCGCAAGCTGGAGCGGAACTACCGCTCGACCCAGAACATCCTCGATGCTTCGGGCGCCGTCATCTCCCGCAACGAACAGCGCCGGGGCAAGACCCTGTGGACGGACAAGGGCGCCGGCGACCCCCTGGAGCTCTTCTACGCCGGCGACCACGAGGACGAGGCGCGCTGGGTCGTCGGGCGGCTGGCGGAACTGCGCACGGAGGACTTCGAGTTCGGGGACATGGCCGTGCTGGTGCGGACGAACGCGCAGACCCGGGCCATCGAGGACCAGTTGCTGCGCAACGAGATCCCCTACTCCCTGGTCGCCGGCATCCGCTTCTACGAGCGCGCCGAGGTGAAGGACCTGATCGCCTACCTGCGGGTCATCGCCAACCCGCGGGACAACCTCTCCCTGCGCCGGATCCTGAACCAGCCGCGGCGGGGCATCGGCGGCAGGACAGAGCAGGTGCTGCTCGAGCGCGCCGCCGAAATGGGCAACTCCCTGTGGGACGCGATCCGCCTCGACCCCCTGCAGGAGTTGCCGGCCCGCGGCCTGCGAGCGGTCCGGAACTTCAAGGGCCTGATCGAGGCGCTGCGCGGGGAGGCGGAACGCCAGCCCCTGGCCGAACTCGTGCGGGGCACGATCGTCGCCGCCGGCTTCGAGGCGCTCTACGGCAAGGGCGACGAGGAGGCCCAGGAACGGCTGGAGAACCTGAACGAGCTGGTGTCTTCGGCCCACGATTTCGAGACCCTGCACGGCCTGAGCGGCGTTCCGGCGAGGACCGCCGCCGTTCCCGGCGACGGGGAGGGCACGGATACCGGCGAGGCGCCCCTCTTCGACGACGGGTCGAACGCGGCGGAGCCAGCCGTCAGTCCCCTCGTGAATTTCCTGGACTACGTCTCCCTGGTCAGCGACACGGACGGCCTGAACGCCGAGCTGGGCGTCGCCCTGATGACCCTGCACAGCGCCAAGGGCCTCGAGTATCCGGCCGTCTTCGTCACCGGTCTCGAGGACGGCCTGCTCCCGCACTTCCACGCCGGCTTCGCGGCCCGCGACATCGAGGAGGAGAGGCGGCTGTTCTACGTCGGCATGACCCGGGCCGAGCAGCGGCTGTTCCTCAGCGGCTGCCGCCGCCGGATGGTCGCCGGACAGTTCCAGGACCAGCAGCCGTCGCCCTTCCTCGCCGACCTGCCGGAGGAACTCGTCGAAACCACGCGCAGCACGGAACTCTGGGGCGGCCCGCGGACCGCCGGCGTGCGCAGCTACTTCGGCGGCGACCGCGCCGGCGGAGGTGCGTCCTTCCGGGCAGCGCGAGACACCGGCGCCAGGCCGGCAAGGAAACCGCCGAGCGAACGGATTGCCGGCGTGCTTCGACCCGGCGCCGTCGTTCGCCATGCGACCCTGGGCAAGGGCGTCGTCCTGCAGCTCGACGGAGACGGCGAGAACGCGAAGCTGACCGTCTTCTTCGACAAGGCCGGCAAGCGGAAGCTCGTCCGCCGCTACGCCCCGCTCGAGGTGCTCTAGCGGGGTGCCGTGGTGCGCCCGAAGGGATTCGAACCCCTGACCTACGGCTCCGGAGGCCGTCGCTCTATCCAGCTGAGCTACGGGCGCGCGAACGGGACGATGTCGGAGTCGAGATGGGGTGGATGAGGGGACTTGAACCCCCAACCACTTGAACCACAATCAAGCGCTCTACCGGTTGAGCTACATCCACCAGACATCCTTGAACCGAACTCTCAACGATCTGGCCTGCCTGGAGGGACTCGAACCCCCGACCCGCGGCTTAGAAGGCCGCCGCTCTATCCAGCTGAGCTACAGGCAGGCGAAAGCGACAGATTAGCCGAGGTCCGGGCTAGCGAGCGATATCGGGGCGCCCAGATTTGAACTGAGGACCCCCTGCGCCCAAGGCAGGTGCGCTACCAGACTGCGCCACGCCCCGACAGGCAAGGCGCGGGATGATAGCACCGCTGCAAGTCTGTGACTCCGTCGACGGTTCACACTGGGTGCGCCGGCGTCCCCGCCGGCCTTCCGAAGGGAAAGAGCGCGCGGCCGAAGGCCTTGCTCCGCTTATGCTCTGACGGAATGACCCGCGAGCAGAAACCAGGCCGGCCGCTCCGCGTCCTGCTCGTGCGCCTTTCCGCGATCGGCGATTGCCTCCACGCCGCCCCGGTGGTGTCGGCGCTCCGTCGCGCCCATCCGGAAGCGTTCATCGGCTGGGCCATCCAGGAACCGGCCGCGAGCCTGCTGCGCGGCCATGCCGGCGTCGACCGCGTCCACCTGTATCCGCGACGGACCCGCGGCATCGGCGCCCATCTCGACGCGCTCAGGCGCTTTCGCCGCGAACTCAGGAGCTGCCGGTACGAAGCGGCGCTCGACGTCCAGGGCCTCACCAAGAGCGGCCTGGTCGCCTGGTGGAGCGGCGCCGGGGAGCGGGTCGGCTTCCGCGGCGGGCCGGCGATGGGCAGCCGCGAGCTGAACGCCCTGTTTCTCAACCGGCGCTTCGCCGTCGACCTGGATGTGAGGCACGTCGTCGACCGCAACCTCGCCCTGCTTCGCGCTTCCGGGCTCGCCGGAGACGCCGGCCAGGACGTGGAGTGGCGCCTGCCCGACTACGCCGAGCCCGCGTCCCTCGCGTTTCTCGAGAGCCACGGTCTGGGCGACGGCCGCTACGCGGTGGTGTCGCCCGGAACGGTGTGGCGCACGAAGCACTGGCCCCCGCGGCACTTCGCGGCGGTCGTCCGGCGTCTCGGGAGCGAGCGCGACCTGCCGGTCGTCGTCGCCTGGGCGGGCGAAGACGAGCGACGTGCGGCCGAGGAGATCGTCTCGGGCGCCGGGGACGCCTGCCGCGTCCTGCTGGCGCCGCCGACCGGCCTCCGCGAACTGGCGACGCTGCTGCGGCGCGCGGCCCTGTTCCTGGGCTGCGACTCCGGTCCCGCCCACCTGGCGGCGGCGCTGGGCGTGCCCTGCGTTTCGGTATTCGGCCCGACCGATCCTGCCCGAAACGGTCCCTACGGGCCCCGGTCGGCCGCGGTGCGACTCGATCAGCCGCTGGACTGCCAGCCGTGCTGGCGCCGCGCCTGCAGCCGCGGCGACTTCGCCTGCATGGAGCGGCTCGATGCCGACCGGGTCGCGGCAGCCTGCCTGGCCAGACTCGACACGGCATAAGCTCCCCGGGAGATGCCGGAAACCCCCGACGACGCCTCGCCGATCATCCGGCCGCCGACGTTCGACCGGACCGCCGGCCGCCTGCTCGCGGCGGCCATCGTCGTGGGCGGACTCACGATCGGGATCGTCATGCTCTGGCGGGAGTTCAGTTGGCTGATGGCGCTCTCGAGCGGAGCGGGAGTCGCGGTACTCATCTTCTTCAGCGGCCGGGCCATTCGCGTCCTGCGCTTCGAGTACCTCCGTCCGCCCTTCGAGCGGGAGGACTGAAGGTTGAGGCCAGGATGAAGGTCCGTCCCTGGCAGGTCGAGGCCGCGCGCACCGAGTTCGACCACCCTCTTCTGCAGCTCGAGGCGCAGGAGCTGCGCGCCGGCGCGGACCGGCGTCAGGCGGTCGTCCTGCGGTCGGCGGACTGGGTCAACGTGATCCCGCTGATCGAGGCCGAGCCCGGGGTGGACGCCAAGGGCGCGACGGTTGTCTTCATCCGCCAGTGGCGCTTCGGCCGCGCCGCCGAGTCGCTGGAGATCCCCGGCGGCATCGTCGAGCCGGGCGAGGACGGGGGAGTCGCCGCGGCGCGGGAACTTCACGAGGAGACCGGATACCGGGCGGGAACGATCGAACGGCTCGGCGAGGTCGAGCCGAACCCGGCGATCCTGGACAACGTCTGCTCCCTCTGGCTGGCCCGCGACCTGATCCACACCGGCGACCCGATCGGCGACGGAAGCGAGGAACTCGAGGTGGTCCACGTGCCGCTGCGGGAAGTTCCGGAGCGCATCGCCGGCGGCGAGATCAGCCACTCCCTCGTGGTCACGGCCTTCTACTTCTACGCCCGCCGGTACGGTTTCTCTTGACCGGGGGCGGACGAGAGAGTCCGGTCGCCGCGGGTCGCGACGGCCTGTCGCGGGTCCGGGGCGTCTCGCTGGACGCGACCGGAACGCTGATCGCCTGCCCTCGGCGCGGCGAGATCTACGCCGAGGTCCTCGCCCGCCACGGTCTCGAACTCTCCGCCGCCGAGATCGAGCGGGGCTTCCTGACCGCCTGGAAGGAGTTCGAGTGCCGCCTCGCCCGCGGCGAGGACCGGTACAACAGCCATCCGAACGGAGCTCGCGGCTTCTGGGGCGATCTGCTGGAGCGCATGTGTCTTCTGCTCGAGCGGGAAGCGCCGGGACCCTTCGCCGGCGCGGAGCTCTTCGCCCGCTTCGAACGCGCCGACGCCTGGGAACTCCGGCCCGGCTGCCGGGAGGTGCTCACGAAACTGCGTCGCCGGGGCCTGCGAGTCGTGGTAACCAGCAACTGGGACCGACGCTTGCCGCGGGTGCTGGCCAATCTCGGACTAGGGCGCTACCTCGACGCCGTGGTCTGCTCCGAGGAAGTCGGGTCGGCGAAACCGGCCGAACCGATCTTCCTGGCCGCCTGCCAGGAACTGGCGCTTGAGCCGGCCTCAGTGCTTCACGTCGGCGACGCGAAGATCGAGGACCGCGAAGGCGCACTGGCGGCCGGCCTCAAGGCGCTGTGGCTGGATGCGGCGCACGGCGACATCGGCTCGTTGGCCGAAGTTCTCGACTACGTGTCCCTCTAGGCAGGCCGTCGCACACTGGGTGCGCCGACGTCCCCGCCGGCTGCCGTCGCCGACGGCCCATGAAACGCGCCGGCCGAAGGCCGGCTCCTACTCGTCGCTGTCTTCGAAGTACCGTGCGACGGCGCCGTTTGCGGCGAGTTCGTTGGCGGCGTAGCGGGTCGCGGTTCTCTCGTCGGTCCACCTGCCGGCCTGCATGAGTTCGGCGGTCGAGGCTCCCCTGGCAACGAGTGACTGGGCGCTGCCGACACGGAGCGAGTGCCCGCTCATCCTGCCCTCGATCCCCGCGGCCCGCGCGCGGCGCCGGATGACCCTGGGGACGGTGCTCTCGCTCAGCGCCGTCGCTCTGGCACGGGTTCCGTCCCTGGAGATGGCGCGGAACAGCGGTCCGGAAGAGACGCCCGAAGCTTCTCGCCAGGCGCCGATGGCGGCCATCGTCGTGCGACAGACGTAGAGCGTCTTGCCCTCTCCCTCCTGGTCCGTCTTGCTCCGGCGCAGCCTGAGACTGCCACTCCCGTCCTCTCCTTCCTCCAGGTGCTCCACCTCGACGGCGGCGAGTTCGCTGATCCTCAGAAAGGCGTCGCTACCGAGGCGCAGCAGCGCGGCGTCGCGCAGGCCGAGCAACGTGCCCTCTGCCGCCGCGAGGCGGGCGACCGCGTCGACGTCTTTCCGTCTCAGGCCGTCGACCTGACCGCGCCCTCGCTCGGCGTGTTGCCTCTTCAGGGCGCGGAGAGTGCGGGCCGTCAGTGGTCCGCGCGGGTCGTCCGCGTCAGCGAAACGCGCGGCGGCGCCGATCGCTGCGTGAATCAGTGACAGCGACGCCGGGGCGAGTCCCCGTTCGGCCTCTTCCTTGAGGAACGCGGCAACGATC
>JAPVWO010000057.1 GCA_027493375.1 Candidatus Multivorans thiocomprendens
CCTGCGGCCGTCGCGTCGACGCGGACGCGCTCCGTCGCCTCCCCTACCAGGTCGGAGAACGTCGTCAAGGCGACGAGTTGACGCGGAGTGAAGAGGTCCGCCCAAGTGGTTAGCCCGTAGGGTACACACGTTCCACCCGTTAGCCGAGCCGGGACATCACCTTCGGGGATCCACTCAGGCCGCGCCTCTGCCGATGTGCCCACATGTTCGGCCGTGGGTTTGAGGTAGACGCGGCCACGGTCGCCTTCCGCGACTATAGCCATCAACCGGGCACCCATCCGGCCAGCCTGACCTTCGGCCTTGATGTGGTCTCCGCCGATCGGTGTACCCGACATGAGGCAACGGAACGTCCCGCGGGAGAGTTTGGTCCCCAACTTCGTGGTCTCCCTGGCCGCCGGTGGCCCGACCTTGACAGCGAAACGGTAGCCCCGACCCTCGACCACCGGGTCGACGTACGCTTCCTTCCCCTTTTTCGTGGACAGCATGAACGTCGAGACGAGCGGCACCTCTACGTCGGCATACGCGGGATTCGGGCTCTTCACGGTCCGCGCCCACAGCCAAGCGATCACGGTGAGTCTCCGGCCTTCGTACTGCTTCAAGTCGGGCCGCTCCCTAACCACCTCCGGTGTGATCTCAACCTGCGGATAGAGATGGCCAATCCGCTTCTGGGCCTCTTCCCGCATCCAGCGGCCGTAGTAGCGCACGTCCTCGGCCAGACCCTGCGCACCGGACCATCGATTCGCAACGAGCGTCGAATCACTCTTAGACCCGGGGTTCGCCGACGGTCGGTCGGCGAACTTGGGCGGGATCTCGATCATCGCCCTGCAGATCAGCACCGCGACTGGGTTCAAGTCGCTGGCATGCGCTTCCAGGCCCAGCCGCTGCGCTTCGAGCGGTAGCGCACCTCCCCCAGCGAACGGGTCGTGAAACGCCGGGAGCTTGTGCCGGTCGAACAGTTCCTTCGCCAGCGGATGATCTGCGTTCGCCGCGCAGGTGCGCCGCCAGCTCTGCCAGATCTCGTCCCGCGCCTGCTCCAGGAGTTCCTCGTTGGTCGTGTTCTCCCACTTCACGAGTTCCCTGAGAATCCCGAATAGCCGCTCCCGTTCAAGCTCCGCCGCGACCTCGGCCAGTGCCAACTGGTCGGCGGCGGTGGGGGTCCCGCTGTCCGTCTGCCCGCCCTTAGCCCGCCGCTTCTTCAGCTCTCTTCGGGCCGCGCGGCTCTTCGCCGGATCCGACAGCAGCACGTCGACGTACTCCGACGGGTCATCCACCATCTGCGCGAAGAGGACAGCCCGCGCCGCCGCCAAGGGCCGTCGCGCCCACCATAGATGCAAGGTTGACGGATGTCCGTGCCGTATCGACTTCTCCCGTGCGGAGGCTGCGTTGATTGCAGCCAGCGGCAACGCGACCTCGATCAGCTTCCTGCTCACGCCAGACCTGTAAACGACTTCTTCTTGAGGGGCGCTTCGGCGAGGCGTTGGGGCTTCGGCGTGGCGCGAGGTTGGCCATGCTAGCCCAACCGGTTTCGGCTTCAAGCCAGTCCTCCGGTGCCGGTCTTGATGTCTACTAGCCCGTTTGGGCTTGGGCTCTCGCCCTCAGTCCGCGAGTGAATGAAAGCAGGAGGACGTCAGAATGCAAGACCACCGATCAAGATCCCAGCGGGCGACCACGTCAGAGTCGCACCCGCAGAATCCGGGAGCCCAATCCGCCCTTGGTTCCACTGCGCCCTTCGAAGCAGTCGCCGAAACGGTCTTTCGCCGCTACGGACGCTCCTGGAAGCCAGGGACGGCGGCTGTAAACCGCTCGTACCTACGAAACCAGATCACGCCGTGGTTCAACCAGCGCCCCATCGCGGGGATCGCCCACGAGGACGTTCAGCTCTGGTTCTCTTCTCTGAGGTCGACGCCTGCGGCGGCGAATCGAGCGCTGCCCGTCCTCTCGGTGATCATGCGTCAGGCCGAGATCTACGGCTACCGACCGGAGAACAGCAATCCTTGCTCGGGTATCCGGCGCTATCGGTGCCCTAGCCGGGAGCGGTTCCTTACTCTGCCGGAAGTTCGGCGCCTTGGCGGAGCGCTGGCTGATCTAGAAGCCTCGTCGCCTCGAGCCGCCGCGGCAATCCGTCTGCTGCTCCTGACCGGCTGCCGACAGGGAGAGATCAGGACTCTCCAATGGAGCGACTACCGAGCAGGCCACCTCTTCCTGCGCGACAGCAAGGCCGGCCCCAGAATGGTGTGGCTGTCTTCGCCGGCCCGCCGGGTGCTGGCTCGCGTTCCGCGCCGCGATCGTTGGGTGTTCCCTGCCCCGCGTCGCCCAGGGCCCATAGGTTCCGACGCACTTCATCGCTACTGGCGGGCCCTTCGCGAGATGGCGGATCTCCGAGACGTGCGGCTGCACGACCTGCGCCACAGTTACGCGAGCATCGCCCTCCAGCAGGGCGAGACCATTCCGACCATCGGCCGCCTCTTGGGGCATCGCGACCCGGTAACGACACTTCGATACACGCACTTCGCGGACGCCTCGGCCCGGAAGGCCGTCGAGGCCGTGGGCACCGTGTTGGGGGTCTGATGCCCGTGCCGACATTCCGGGCTTTCGTGCAGGGCCCCTGGAGGGAAGCCTGCTACGAGCGCTGCAAAGCGTCCACGCAGACGCGGATGGATAGCGCCTTGGGCGCGCAACTGTTGCCGACCTTCGGCCACTTGCCCTTGGACGCGATTACGGCGGGAGATGTCCACGCTTGGTTCGACCGCTACAGCGAGAGAGCGCCCGGCGGCGCAAACCGCACGCTCGATGTCCTACGACAGATCCTGAACCACGCTGTCGCGTGTGGCCACCAAGACGCCAACCCCGCCCGTGGCGTCGTGCGTAACGCGAGTCCGTTGCGTACCCGTTTCCTCTCGCGAACCGAGGTTGCGCGCTTGCGCGCGGCACTCAACGCGCACCGAGGACGAGGGTCCGGCCGACAACAGGCCGACATCATTCGCCTATTGCTGCTTACAGGTTGCAGAAAGGGAGAACTCGTTCGGCTCAGGTGGTCGGAAGTCAGCGAGAGCACGCTGCGGCTCCGTGACAGCAAGACTGGTCCGCGCTTGGTGTACCTGAACGACCAAGCGCAGCGCATACTCGTCCGCCAGCCTCGCAACGGCAGCCCGTTTGTCTTCCCTTCGCTTTCCGACTCCTCGAAGCCCCGCTCCTCGGAGCTGTCCCTTTGGCGCAAGGTAAGACGGGAAGCCCGGATCGAGGAGGTGCGGCTGCACGATCTCCGTCACACGTTCGCGAGCCACGCTGTCATGCAGGGCGTGCCTTTGCCGGTCGTGTCACGGCTGCTTGGACACAGCCGCTCTCGAATGAGTCTTCGCTACGCACACGCGGGCGACCGCGAAACCGAGGCAGCGGCCGAGCGCATCGGCACCGCCCTTGCCTCGGTTCTTGGAGTGCCGACCGGCGAGGCGAAAGCCGCGTCCGCGCCGGGCCAAGAGATTGCAACATCTATCGGAGCCGAGGCTCCCAATGCGCGCTCCGGCCGTGCGGCGACCGCTGCTAGGATCTCCTCCCCACTCGCACGCCGGCAGGACCGCGCTGCCAACAGGCTAGCTATGGCCGTCAAGCGGAAG
The DNA here is from genome assembly GCA_027493375.1 of Candidatus Multivorans thiocomprendens. Lineage (GTDB taxonomy): Bacteria > Acidobacteriota > Thermoanaerobaculia > Multivoradales > Multivoraceae > Multivorans > Multivorans thiocomprendens. The sequence continues at coordinate 3,615 of JAPVWO010000057.1, forward strand.
TGGCCGCACGACTCCCGCATGCACTCCTTGATCGAATCCCACCGGACTGAGATACGAGCCGTTGCTGACCGGCACGGTTTCGACGACGTGCGCGTGTTCGGCTCAATGGCCCGAGGGGATGCAGACGAGCGGAGCGACGTGGATCTACTCGTGACCCTGCCGAAAGGCCGGAGCGGGCTGGCCCTGGGAGCGTTGCTGATGGACGTTCAGGACCTGTTGGGACGGCGGGTAGACGTGGTAACGGAGCGTAGCCTGCACCCCGATCTTCGGCACCGGATTCTGGAAGAAGCCCAGATCCTGTGAAGGCCGACGGGGGGACCGACCTGGTGCTCCTGGAGCACATCCGCGACCGCATCTCGCGCATCGGGGAGTACACGGGCGGCGACAGCTCGAAGTTCTTCGGTTCGACTCTCGTTCAGGATGCCGTAGTACGCAACCTCCAGACCATTGCCGAGTCGACCCAGCGGCTCAGTGAAACTCTCCGGGCGACGGAGCCGGAGATCCCCTGGCGCGCCATCGCGGGCTTCCGCAACGTTCTTGTCCACGACTACTTCGGAATCGACGTTGAGGCCGTGTGGACGGTCGTTGAACAGGATCTCCCGTCACTAGCGGCGGCCGTCGAACGCATGGCAGCAGTTGCGGCCGGGACAGCCCGATAGCCGAAGTGAGCGTTCCGGCAGTTGCCAGTGTCTTCATGTGGGGCAACCGTCTTGTCGTGCACCGACTGCGGGAGTGACCGGTTCCGGATTTCCACCGCCCAGATGGGTCGCGGTCGCCAGAATCAAGGAGGATCGAGTTGCGCAAGAAGCTGATCGAGGTGGCGTTGCCGTTGGATGCAATCAACGCGGCCTCGGCCCGGGAGAAGTCGATCCGACACGGACATCCGTCGACGTTACACCTGTGGTGGGCACGACGGCCACTCGCAGCGGCGCGGGCGGTCATCTTCGCGCAGATGGTGGACGATCCGTCGGAGTACGGCGATGTGCTGCTGTCGGATCCGGCGAAGAGACGCGTTGCGCGAAGAGAGCTGAAGAAGCGGCGGACCCAGAGCGAGCCAGCGGGCAGCGAAACGCCCACCGCGGCGGACGATGAGCAGGCAATCGCCGATATCGCGGCGGCGCTTGAACGTGAGCGGCTGTTCGGGATTCTCAGAGAACTCGTTAGGTGGGAGAACACGACCAACGAGGACGTCTTGGAGCAGGCAAGGGACGAGATCTGGCGGAGCTGGCGGCGTGCCTGCGCCGAGAACGCTGACCACCCGCACGCGAAGAAGTTGTTCGACCGTCACAAGCTCCCCGCCTTCCATGACCCCTTCGCCGGCGGCGGAGCGTTGCCGCTCGAAGCGCAACGGCTGGGTCTGGAGGCGCATGCCAGCGACCTGAACCCGGTAGCAGTGCTGATCAACAAGGCGATGATCGAGATTCCGCCCAGATTCGCCGGCAAGGCTCCCGTGAACCCGGACTCAGGGAACGAGCGCTCGGTCGTTGCTCCGAAGTGGCGTGGAGCGGAGGGGCTGGCCGAGGATGTTCGGTACTACGGCCGCTGGATGCGGGACGAGGCGCAGAGTCGGATTGGTCATCTCTATCCGCAGGTCGAGATCACGCCGGCGATCGTCAAGAAGCGGCCCGACTTGAAGCAGTACGAAGGTCGGAGACTCACCGTGATCTCCTGGCTGTGGGCGCGAACAGTCAAGAGCCCGAACCCCGCGTTTGCCGATGTGGACGTGCCGCTCATCTCGACGTTCATGCTGTCGACGAAGAAGGGTAGGGAGGCGCACGTCGAACCTGTGATCGAGGGCAGGGGCTATCGGTTCGCCGTGAGGTCGGGTGCGCCTCCCGATTCGGTAGAGGCGAAAGCGGGGACGAAGCTGTCGCGCGGCGCGAACTTCCGTTGCCTGATCTCAGGAGCGCCAATCAACGCGGACTACATCAAGGCCGAAGGTCGAGCCAAGCGGATGGGGGCGAGGCTAATGGCGGTAGTGGCAGAGGGTGACCGGGGTCGTGTCTACTTGACGCCCTCGACCGAGCACGAAGACACGGCTCGCGAGGCTGTAGTTGGGTGGCGCCCGGACCAGAGTTTGCCGGACGATCCCCGGAACTTCTGGACCGTCCAGTATGGCCTGAAGAACTACGGGGACCTCTTCACTCCGCGTCAACTCGTCGCCTTGACGACGTTCTCCGACCTGGTAGGGGAGGCGACGGAGCGCGTCCGCGTCGACGCGACGGCCGCAGG
>JAPVWO010000058.1 GCA_027493375.1 Candidatus Multivorans thiocomprendens
AGCGCGATGTGCCCCGGCTCTTCTCTCCCGAACCGGTGGTTCGCATCGACCGGCCCGGCGGAGGCGGCGGCTTCGTCAACGGCGCCTCGATCTGGTTCGACCTCCCCGAAGAGCCGGCGGGCCGCGTCGAGCTCGTGATCTCCCCTGACGGCAGAGACCGGGTGCTACGGCGCTTCGTGTCGGTGCCGGAAGGCGAGGAGATCGAGGGCGGGGACAAGGAGCGTCCACGGATCGAGTCCTTCGAGGCGAAGACGGGACTCAACCGGGTCGTCTGGAACCTGCGCGGCCAGGCGCCCCACCTGGTCGAAGGCGCGATAATGTCCCTGTCGTACACCGGCGGCCCCTACCTGCCGCCGGGGACCTACCGGGCCACGCTGACGGTCGCCGGCAGCGCTGAGCCCGAGACCGACGACTGGTCAGACAGCCGGACCTTCGAGGTGCTGGCCGACCCGCGGCTCGAAGACATCTCCCAGGCCGACCTGGAGGAGCAGTACGCGATGCTCGACCAGTTGTCGGCGCGGTTGACGGCGACCCACGACGCGATCGCCGGCCTGCGCAGCGTCCGGGAACAGGCGGGAACGCTCGATGAACGTCTCGACGAAGCCGGCGCCGCCGAGCTGAGACCGGCCGTCGAGGCGATCCTGGAGCGAGCCGGGGATCTCGACGAGCGGCTGATCCAGTCGCGGAGCCGCGTCTCCCAGGACGCGCTCAACTTCCAGCCCCGCATCGACAACCAGTACGCCTACCTCTACACTCACGTCTTCGGCAACACCGCCCGGCCGACCGCCGGCGCACGCCGTCGTTTCGAGGATCTCGAAGCCGAGCTCCTGCCGATCCTCGAGGCCATATCCGAGTTGACCGGACCGCAGCTTGAAGAACTGAACCGGCGAGCCCGGGAGTTGGCGATTCCCGCCGTCCAGCCGCCGGCCGCCCGATAAGCAGACGAGACTCCCCCGCCTCCCTGGACCGATGCCGCGAATTCCACTTCCGGGCGGCGCTCTCGCGCTGATCGCCCTCCTTGCGGCCGGCCACGGCATCGCGGCCGCCCAGGGCATCCGGGACGACCGGCCGCGCCTGACCGCCAAGCGCCTGGACCAGCCGCCGGTCATCGACGGCGACGTGCTCGGCGAGGATCTCTGGCTCGACGTCGACTTCGGAACCGGTTTCCAGCAGGTCGAACCGTTCGAAGGCGAGCCGGCGAGCGAACGGACGGAGGTGCGGATCGCCTTCGACGACGACGCTCTCTACATCGCCGTCATCTGCTTCGACCGGGACGCCTCCTCCCTGGCCATCTCCGACAGCCGCCGCGACGCCAGGCTCCAGGACGAGGACAGCTTCCGCGTCATCCTGGACACCTTCGGCGACCGGCAGAACGGCTTCGTCTTCGGCACGAACGTGGCGGGAATCCAGTACGACGGCCAGTTCACCAACCAGGGCCGCGGCGGCGGAGGGTCTTCCCGCAGCAGCTTCAGTTCGGGCGGCGCCAATCTGGACTGGGACACCTCCTGGACCGTGCGGACGTCGAGCGGCGACTTCGGCTGGAGCGCGGAGATGGCGATTCCCTTTCGCAGCCTCCGGTACGGCTCGGGGCGCGCGGTCTGGGGCCTGAACTTCGAGCGCAACATCCGGCGCAAGAGCGAGACCGCGTTCTGGGCCCACCTCGGACGCCAGCACGACCTGTTCCGTGTCTCCGAGGCAGGCCACCTCCTCGCCGTCGACCCGCCGCGCCAGCGCAATCTCCAGTTGACTCCCTACGTCCTGAGCTCGGCGCGCGACCGTGTGGAGGGCCGCACCGACGACAGTGAAATCGGCATGGACCTCAAGTACGGCCTGACCCCGAGCCTGACGCTTGACTTGACCGTCAACACCGACTTCGCCCAGGTGGAAGCCGACGATCAGCAGATCAATCTGGATCGCTTCAGCCTGTTTTTCCCCGAGAAGCGGCCCTTCTTCCTGGAGAACTCCGGTCTCTTCCGCGTCGGCGGCCGATCCTCGTTCCGGGGCGGCACCGAACTCTTCTTCAGCCGGCGGATCGGCCTGAGCGGCGGCATGCCCGTACCGATCCTCGGCGGCGCCCGCCTGTCCGGCAGGGCCGGTGGATTCAACGTCGGCTTCCTGAACATGCAGACGGACGACCTGGGGGACCTCCACGGCAACAACTTCACGGTGGCGCGGCTCGGCCGCGAGTACCGCAACCGGAGCCGGGCCGGCGTGCTGGTCGTCAACCGCGAGGGCACCGGCTCGCTGGCGCCGGACGGCGACCGCAACCGGACCTACGCCGTCGACGGCCAGGTCGGCATCGGGCAGTTCACGGACGTCTCGGGCTGGGCGGCCCGGACGGAAACCCCCGGCCGTACCGGCCGGGACCATGGTTTCGGCCTCGACGGCGGCTACAGTTCTCCGTTCTGGCGCTGGCGTCTCGGCTATGCCGAGATCGGCGAGGACTTCAACCCCGAGGTCGGTTTCCTCAGCCGATCCGGCTACCGCCAGTTCAACGGCTACGTTCGACGCCGCTTCCGCCCGGCCGGCGAGGGTCGCGTCAAGGAGTTCGGTCCGCGCGCCTTCTACGACGGCTTCTGGAACTTCGACGGCTACCAGGAAACCCAGCGCTACTCCGTCGGCGGCGAAGTCGAGTTCCGGAACGGCGCGCAGATCAGCCTGTCCGCCGGCGGCCGCTACGAGGGACTGCTCGAACCCTTCACCCTCGCCGGCATCGTGCACGTGCCCGCCGGCGAGTACGACGACCACGGCTTCTTCCTGTTCATGAACACGAACCGGGGCCGGGCCGTCAGCCTCTTCACCAGAGTCCAGGGCGGCGGCTTCTTCGGCGGCAACCAGCTCGTTCTGGATCCGTCCCTGAGCATCCGCCTCGGCGACTACCTGACCTCCGAGCTGAGCTGGTCCTACAACGACATCGACCTTCCCATGGGCGCCTTCAAGACCCACCTGGGACGCCTCCGCGTCACCTACGCATTCAGCACCACCCTGCTCCTCCAGGCCCTGATCCAGTACAACGACCTGACCCACAGCGTGAACACGAACCTCCGCTTCAGTTGGCTGAACGAGGCGAACCGGGGACTCTTCGTCGTCTACAACGAGATCTCGGAGTTCGGTTTGCTCGGCCTGGATACGCCGGACCGGAGCCTGGCCGTCAAGTACAACCGCACCTTTGACGTCTTCCGCTAGCGCCGCCGCGCCCCCGCGGCTTGCCAGTCCCCACCGCGCGGGACGCAGCGTCGTGATGGCACGCCGGGGGATGGTCGCCACATCCCACCCCGCCGCCACCCTGGCCGGGCTCGACATGCTGCGAGCCGGCGGCTCGGCGATCGACGGCGCCGTCGCCGCGGCCGCGATGCTGGCAGTCGTCGAGCCGATGATGACCGGCATCGGCGGCGACGCCTTCCTGCTCTACCATCTCGCCGATTCGGACGGCGGACGCGGCGAGCTCCTGGGCCTCAACGGCAGCGGGCGCTCGCCCCTGGCCCTGAAGCGAACCGACATCGCCGGGCCGGCGATCGATCCGGACACCTGGCCGGCGGTCACGGTCCCCGGCGCCGTCGATCTCTGGCAGACCGCGCACCGGCGCCTCGGACGGCTTCGCTTCGCCGACCTGCTCGGTCCGGCGATCGAAACGGCTGAAGCGGGCTTCCCCGTCAGTGAGCGCGTCCAGTCGATGTGGCGAGCCTGCGTCCCGCGACTCCGCGGAGACCGCGCGGCGGCGGAGCACTACCTCACCTCCGGCGAAGCGCCCGCGCTCGGCGCGGTGTTCCGGTCCCCGGCCCTCGCGCGATCTCTGCGGCGGATCGCGGAAGACGGCCGCGACGCCTTCTACGAGGGTCCGATCGCGGAGGAGATCGTTCGCTACGCCCGCGGCACCGGCGGCTTTCTCGAGCTGGAGGACCTCCGGCGGCACGAATCGACCTGGGTCGATCCGATCGGCACGATGTACCGCGGCCGGGAGGTCTTCCAGTTGCCGCCCAACGGCCAGGGGCTGGGCGTTCTGCTGATGCTCAACCTGCTGGAGAACTTCGACCTCGCCTCGATGGACGTGGCCGGAACCGAGCACACCCATCTGCTCGTCGAGGCGAAGAAGCTGGCCTACGCCGACCTCCACGCCCACGTCGGCGACCCCGAGGGCGAGCCGCTCCGGAGCGCCGGAGGCATCCCGCTGCCCGAGCTGCTCGACAAGGCCTACGCCCGCGAGCGCAGCCGCCTGATCGATCCGGGCCGGGCGGCGGACGGCGCCGCTCCGGGCGGCATCCCGTCCGGTGCCGCCGGGGTGGGCTCCGACACCGTCTACCTGGCCGTCGTCGACGGCGAGGGCAACGCCGCCTCCTTCATCAACTCCCTGTTCGCACCCTTCGGCGCCGCGATCGCCGGCGGCGACACGGGCATCATGCTCCACTGCCGGGGCGCCGGCTTCACGCTGGAGCCCGGACACCCCAACGCGTACCGCCCCGGCAAGCGCCCCTTCCACACGATCATCCCCGGCATCGTCCTGGACCGGGGACGGCTCGAACTCTGCTACGGCGTGATGGGAGGTCCGTTCCAGCCCCAGGGCCACGTCCAGCTCCTGACCAGCCACTACGATCACGGCCTTCCCCTCCAGGCGGCGATCGACCGACCCCGGTGGCGGCACACGGCCGGCCTCGAGCTCCTGTGCGAGCGAGGCATGGAGCCCAGGTCCGTGGAGGGACTCGCCGCGCTCGGCCACCGTGTTCGCAGCGCCGGCGGCGCCGAGTTCGGCGGCGCCCAGGCAATCGGGGTCGACCGCCACGGCACGCTCCACGGCGCTTCCGATCCCCGCAAGGACGGAGCGGCGCTCGGCTACTGACGATCCGGGCGTCCTCCGCCCGCGCCGGCCGTGCAAGACTCGCCGGATGGACGACGCCGCGGCCCAGGCAGGAGACCGCACCGAACGGCGCCAAGTCGAGCTCAGGATCGTCCAGTCGATAGCAGACATCGAGCAGGAGGCCTGGGACAGCCTGCTGAAGCCCGGCGACCGGCCGTTCCTGTCCTGGACGTTCCTCGAAGCCCTCGAACGGACCGGCTGCGTGGCGCCCGACCGCGGCTGGCTGCCGTTCCATCTCACCGCCTGGGGGCCGAGCGACGAACTGATCGCGGCTGCACCCGCCTACATCAAGAACGACGGCATGGGCGACTTCTCACGGGACTGGGCCTTCGGCGACGCCGTGCGCGCGGCGGGCGGACGCTTCTACCCGAAACTGGTCGTCGGCGTGCCGTTCTCTCCGGTTACCGGGCGCCGCATCCTGGCCGAGCCGGACCTCGACCCGGCGCTCGCCGCCGGGATGCTGGTCCAGCTTGCGGTCCACTCGGCCCGGGAAGTCGGCATCGCCTCGATTCACGTCCTGTACCACAGCCAGGAGGAGGCCAAGGCCCTCGCCGGCGCCGGGTTGGTACGGCGCGTCATGGTCCAGTACCACTGGCACAACTACGACTACGGGACGCCGGAAGACTGGCTGGCGAGACTCCGTTCCAAGCGCCGCACCCAGTGCCGGCGCGAGCGTCGCGAGCCGGCCCGGCAGGGCATCGCCATCCGCACCGTCCGAGGTGAAGAGATCGCCGCGGAGCCGGAGCGCTGGGCCGAGACCGCGTTCCGTCTCTACTGCACCACCTGCGACCGGTACATGTGGGGTGGCCGCTACCTGAACCGGGAGCTGTTCGGCGACCTCTTCGGCAAGCTGGACAACGCGGTCGAACTCGTGGTCGCCGAAAGAGGCGGCCGGGTCGTCGCCGGCGCCATCAACCTGCGCTCCGACACCCACCTCTACGGCCGCTACTGGGGTTGCCATGAGCAGCACCGCTTCCTGCACTTCAACGTCTGCCTTTACCACTCGATCGACGAGTGCATCGCCCGGGGAGTCCAGGTATTCGAAGGCGGCGCCGGCGGAGAGCACAAGATCAGCCGCGGATTCGAGCCAGCGCCCGTCTACAGCTCCCACCTGTTCATGGACGAGAAGCTGAACCAGCTCCTCGGCGCGGCTCTCAGCCGCGACGCGAAGCGCCGCCTCGAGGGAATCGAGGCGTGGCGAGAACAGCGACGTCAGTTGGGCTAAGGGGAAGCCCCGGCTACACCTCGTCCAGCAACTCGAAGTACCGCCTCCGGGTCATCTCCGCGGTGCGCATGTTGGCGCGGATGACGCCGGGGCTGATGGGTTTTCGCCCGAATGAGATCGTGACCGGCCGCTTGAAGCCGGGCTTCGTCAGGGTCATGTGTCTACCGGCCCGCCCGGTTTCGCGCCATCCGTCTCTCTCAAAGAGCCGAACGAGGCGACGCGGCTCAATGGGCGTCAGCTTGCGACGCTTGCCGGGCACCGATCACGAGTTCCATCGGTACGGCTACCGGTTCCGGCCCATCGTCTGCTTCGCCGGCGACCGCGATGGTCACCCCCGACTCGGCGAGGACTTCACTCAGCGTACCCATCTCATGGCAGGTTTCGAGGAAGAGACGCACGGCTTCGTCCAGCATGTCCGCCGCCTCCTCGACCGTCTCTCCCTGACTCGCAACGTCCAGTTCGGGGCAAAGTGCGACCCAAACGTCGTCCTCCTGCTCGAGCTTCATCGACAGGTTCAAGCGCAGTCGGAGCATCGTCGTTCTCCAGTGTCGTCTTCCTGGCCCGGCGAGGTTTCGGCACATCGACCGGCCAACCCCTTACATCTCAGTATACGAACGCTGGGAACCAGGCGTCCCCAGTTCACACCCTAAGACCTTCGTCATGCCTCGCCCAGGACCAGGCCGCGAAGCCAATCTGGCGGTCCGATGTCCGGGCGCAAGGCCACGGCGCCGATGCCGTGGCTGCGCACGTAGCTCTCCTCAGCCAACCACCGCAGCCCGCCACTGACTCGAGGAACCAAGAGCAGGGATACATCGGGCCGAGCAGATCCCCAACGAAGTGCGTCCCGATAAGGGTGGGCGGACTCCGCCATGCCGCGGAGGACCGAGTCCAGGCCGGTCCGATACTTCGCGTCGAGAATGCCGAACCCTCTTCGTTGACCCCGCTTCCAGCGAAGGACCAGATCCGGCCTGAGCTCCTTCGATACGGACCACAAACCGGACCGCTCCCTGCCGTTCGTGCGTCGGGCGGTCTCCTGGTAGTGAAGGGCGACTTCTGAACCGGACCCGTCCCGGCCACGCCAGGACCAGCACCCGCCCTCTCGGCGTCTCGACCACTCGAGTTCCGGCAGCCAACGCTTCAGAAGACCCGCGATCTCGACAAAGCACCAGCTTTCGTACACCTCCCAGCTCGGCGTAATCGGCAGAAGATCCCGTAGATCGTGCCGCGACGCGCCTCGCCGGAGCGCCTTCCAACCCACTCGCCACAGGCGCGCATAGAGCGGATGCGCCGCAACCGCAGTCAATCCTGCAGAGGTGAGTTCAGGGCGCTTTGCATCCCGAAAGGGAGAACGCCGCTCGGCCAGCCGCAACTTTCGTTCGATGCGCTCCAGGATTTTCCGTCGATGCCGGGCTTGAAGCGGAGTTCTTGTCGCGCTTCCTCGCTGCCCCGGGTCCTCCAGGGCCCTGCTGAGATGACGGCACCGCCGTTGAAGCGCCCGCAACAGATAGAGCGCGCAACGGTTCACCGGCGCGTCTTGGCGCCGCTCCACCGCCGGTACGTCGAAGTATGGTCCCGCGGCCACGTCGCCGACGAGATCCGAAGATCTGCCGCAACCGTGCTGGAGGACCGCGCAAGCGTTTCGTTGTCGCACGGCGGCTCGTACGGTTCGCAGATCGGTCCGACGCACCGCGCGAAACGGTGAGAAGCGGCGTCGCGGCCGCAGTACGCTCGCCGGCTCGCGCTGAATCATGGCGACCGCCCGGTCCAGATCGCCCTCACGCCGCCGCAACCGTTCGAACAGGATGTGCGGATTGTCGTGGTCGCCGAGAGCGCCAAGGCGCCCGCGGGCTGGTTCCTCCCCGACGAGGAGCGCCTCGTCGTAGTCCAGGATCGTCTCGACCATCGCGTTGAAGATCTCGCTCCCCGCCTTGCGAGGATCCGGACTCACATCGAGCCACCAGGTTCCCAAGCTGCGGTCCGTCCGGTCGATCAGCTCCGCGCGGACTGCTCCCGCGTAGAAGCCGGGCGCCCAACTCCACATCGGGCCGTCGGCATCTCCGTCTACGGGACCACGGTCAGCGCCCGCGTCGCTCTCCGTGACCGGCTCCAGTTCCTCATCGTCGATCAACAGGCGGCAATCGACCCCCGGCGGACCGGCGAGAGTGGCCGGCAGGAGTTCGCGGAAGCCAGGGTTCGGCCCGGCCGGACCGGGCGTCCCCGACTCGAGTTCACGCCAGCCTGTAGCGGCGAGGACTCGAAGCGTGGCCAAGCCGCCGTCCACCGCTATTCCCTCCGTCGACACGGCTCGTGCAGCGGCACGCGCCGCGGGACGCACACCAGACCGTTCTCGGCGCGAGGGCGCAGCTTCGCCACGGACCGTTACCGCCAGAACCGGAAGCTCCCGATCGCTTCCCGATCCTCGTCCAGTTCCTTGACCTTCCGCACGGACCGTTGCAGGCCCTCCGCCCTCAGCACCTCCAGGCACTCCTTGAGGGCATCGCCAAACCGGGGAGAATCGTCGCCGCGCAGCTTCGGAAGCACCTTGGCGTAGATCACCCGGTCCATCGCGTCGTCAAAGGACAGGCTGTCTCCCTCGCGGCCGCGAGCTTCCAGGAAGTGGACGATCTCGGCGATCACCCGCCAGCCGAAGTGGAGTCGCGCCGGCTGAAGCGCCTTCATCAAGTCGCTCAGCACCCGTTCCGTGCGGCCGCGGTCTCCCGGGGCGAGCTTGCAGGTCTTCCAGCCCGGCCACTCCCCTACCTCGATGTCCCAGAACTCCAGGGTGAACGCCCGATCCAGCACCTTGTCCGACAGTCCCATCGTCGTTTCGTCCATGTTCACCGTGCCGATCAGGACGAGATTCGGCGGGTAGTCCACGCTCCGGGGCACGCGAACGTCCCCGCGGACGCCGCCATTCTCCGAAGTCTCGGCGCCGCTCCCCGGACTGCCCGAATGCAGCTCCACCTTGCCGCCCCGTTGTTCCATCGCACTGAGCAGCGGCGCCAGGTACTGCTCGGGGTGGGAGAGGTTCATCTCGTCCAGGATGCACACATGGGGCTCAGCCGGGCGTTCCGAGGCACGGAGAAGGAAGTTCAAGAACTCCGTGCGTTGGTAGGCACCGCCGGCGAGCGGGTTGGAGTAGCCGAGTAGCGGCGCCGGGTCGTGCCAGCCCGGCTGCACCCGCACCGGCAGCAACCTGCCGTCTGCGTCGTCGTCCGTGCCGCCAAGCAGTGCCCATCCGTAGTGATAAGCGAGTTGCGTCTTGCCGGTACCGGACAGGCCGGCGAGTACCGCGAAGTGACGCTGCTCGTCGGCCCAGAGGCCGAGATGCAGGGACTCCACATCGGCGGGATCGAAGAAAAGGCCCTGCCGATGAACGGAGTCCCTGAAGACTCTCCACACGTCGCCGAACGACTTGGCCTCAACGGCTGTAACGCGCGTTTTCTCCGGTGGCGGCGACTCGTCCGGGACCGCTCCTTCGGACTTCTTCATTCGGTCCCACAGGAGCATCGGCAGGTACTGGCGACGGCAGATCGCCTCCAGAGTCTGGGGCCGTCCGAGGACCTCCTCCAAGCGTGTGTGAATCGAGGAGTTCGCCGTCACGAATCTCCCGCCCCTCGAATGACCCTTGAGGCCCAACCCGTTCCGAAGAAACGGGAAGAGGTCATCCTGTCTGGGCATGAAGACCAGGTCTTCGGGAAACAGCACGCTGAGCACCGCATGGACCATGATGCGAGGCCCGTGCCGCACGAACGGCTTCGCTCGCTCCAGGAGCTCCCCGCCCATCTCCTCCAGCGCCTCGATACGTGCGGCTTGCGCCTCGCGCCCAGGCAGCTCGACAGCTACCCGCCGAGCGAACCAGGCCCTGAACCCCCCGTCCGCGATGGCTTCGGACATTCGATCGAGGTGGGTCTCCGGCGGCGACGGCGCGAGCGTTTCGTGGAACCAGACCAGCCTGTGAAACTCCTCGCTCGCACGCTCTTCCGCTCGCGTGGCCTGAACCCTTCGCAGCAGGTCTTCTCGCGCCCGAAGCCACTCAGCGTGCGGCGCGTCGTTCATCAAAGCACCAGCCTCCTCGCAGGCGCGCCGCAGGCCGTCGTCTCTCTTCAGGTCGAGTTCAGGCATCGTCGGCTCACCTCCAGGAGTCGGTCGGGTGTACGGTTCCTCTTCACGGATCGAAGCAGCGCGCCATCCTACTGTTCGCCAAGGCTCTTCCGTCGCGGGCGGCGTAGAGCCCGGGGACCTATAATCGAGACCTCATGCCGCACTTCGAAGACGACCAGCAGGGCGACAGCAAGGTCCTCGCGAAGACGAAGACCAGGACCAAGCTGGCCCGTCCCCGGCTGTACAAGGTGCTCGTGGCCGAAACCAAGGTGGCCGAGGTCGGCAGTCTCGCCCAGCAGGCGGAAGTCCCCCTGCTCTGCACGATCGAGCCCGACACGGGAGACGGCGACGGCAACGGTGACGACGGCGGAGACGACGGCGGAGACGTCAACTGAGGCCGCGAAGGAGGTACCGCCATCGCTTCCGTGCACATGACCGAGCACCTGCGGCAGTCGCTGCGGCGGGCGATGCTCGAGGCATCGTCGCGTCGGCACGAGTACGTGACGCTCGAGCATCTGCTGCTCGCTCTGTGCACCGACCCGGTGGGCGCCAAGGCGCTGCAGTCGGTCGGCGTCCGTCTGCCCCGGCTGGTCGGCGAACTCGAGGAGTTCCTGGAGCAGCAACTGGAGACCCTGCCGCCGGTGCTCCCCGCCGATGCGGCGGACGAGTCGGCAGGCGCCGCGCCGGTCGAGGCGGAAGGCGAGCAGACCGACAGCGTCGAGCAGGCCCCGGATTCCGGTGACGAAGGCGAACAACCTCCCAAGCAGACGATCGCGTTCTGGCGGGTCATCGAACGCGCGGCCATGCACGCCCACGGCGCCCGCAAGAGCGAGCTGGACGCCGGCGCGGTGATCGCTTCGCTGATGCGGGAGAAGGAATCCCAGGCGGTCTACCTGCTCCAGCGCCAGGACGTCACCCGCCTGGACGTCATCCGCTACCTCTCCCACGGCACGGTCAAGCAGGGCGGCGGCCTCCCCGCCCCACAGCGCGCCGAGCCGGATGCGGAAGGCGACGAGGAAGAAGAGGTCGAGGATCCACTCGAGCAGTTCGCATCGAACCTGAACGAGCGTGCCGCCGAAGGCTCCATCGATCCGCTGGTCGGGCGGCTCGACGAAGTCCGCGTGCTATGCGAGACGCTGGCCCGTCGGCGCAAGAACAACCCGGTCCTGGTCGGCGATCCGGGCGTCGGAAAGACGGCGATCGTCGAGGGGCTGGCGCTCGCAGTCCACGAAGGCAACGTGCCCGAGCTGATCTCCAAGGTCACGATCCACGCCCTGGACATGGGCGCGCTTCTGGCCGGAACCCGCTACCGGGGCGACTTCGAGCAGCGGCTCAAGGCGGTGATCGACCGGATCATCTCCGAGCCCGAGCACATCCTGTTCATCGACGAGATCCACACGATCGTCGGCGCCGGCGCCGTGTCGTCGGGCTCGCTCGACGCCTCGAACATCCTGAAGCCCGGCCTCGCCTCGGGCAAGCTGCGCTGCATCGGCTCGACCACCCACGCCGAGTACAAGGGCTCCTTCGACCGCGACCGCGCGCTGGCGCGCCGCTTCCAGATGATCGAGATCGAGGAACCGTCGGTCGAGGAGTCGGCGGAGATCCTGCGCGGCCTGCGCGACCGCTACGAGGAGCACCACGAGGTCAAGTACGCGGACGACGCGCTGGACGCCGCCGCCGACCTATCGGCCCGCTACCTGCTCGACCGCCGCCTGCCCGACAAGGCCATCGACCTGGTCGACCAGGCCGGCGCCTCGAACCGCCTGATGACAAAGGACGAGCGCAAGGGCGTCCTCGACCCGGTCGACATGGAGCGGGTCGTCGCCTCGATGGCGAAGATCCCCGAGAAGTCCGTCTCCAGCGACGACCGGGACGCCCTCCTCAACCTGGAGGAGGAGCTGAAGGCGGTCATCTTCGGCCAGGACGAGGCGATCCGGTCGATCTCGTCGGCGGTGAAGCTGGGTCGCGCCGGCCTCGGAACCCTGGAGCGGCCGATCGGCAGCTTCCTGTTCTCGGGCCCCACCGGAGTCGGCAAGACGGAACTCGCTCGCCAGCTCGCCCAGGTGCTCGGCATCGCCTTCACCCGCTTCGACATGAGCGAGTACATGGAGAAGCACACCGTGTCGCGGCTGATCGGCGCGCCTCCCGGCTACGTCGGCTTCGATCAGGGCGGCCTGCTGACCGACGCGATCCGCCGCACGCCGCACACGGTCCTGCTCCTGGACGAGATCGAGAAGGCCCACCCGGACGTCTACAACATCCTCCTGCAGGTCATGGACCACGCCACGCTGACGGACAACAACGGCCGCAAGGCGGACTTCCGGCACGTCATCCTGATCATGACGACGAACGCCGGCGGCCGGGAGCTGACGACGAAGCCGATGGGCTTCGGCGATCGTTCGAAGCTCTCAGCCGAAGCCGCCTCCAAGCCGGCGGTCGAGCGCCTGTTCACCCCCGAGTTCCGCAACCGGATCGACGCCTGGGTCGTCTTCAAGGCCCTCGAAATGGACTCCGTGCGGTTGATCGTCGACAAGCTCGTGGGCGAACTCGGCGTGCAACTCGACGACCGCAAGATCACGATCGAGTTGACCGGCGCCGCCCGGAACTGGCTGGCCGAACACGGATACGAGCCGGACTTCGGCGCCCGGCCGATGCGCCGCCTGATCGACGAGAAGATCAAGTGCAAGCTGGCCGACGAGATCCTCTTCGGCAAGCTGGCCGGCGGCGGCAAGATCGTCGTCGACGCGAAGGACGGCGCTTCGCTCGAAGACGGCCTGCTGCTCAGGACCCGCCGCAAGCGCAGGACGAAGAAGAAGAAACCTAACTGAACACACTGGGTAATGGGATGGTCCGCCCCGCTCCTTACGGCCTCGCGATGGGCCAGGATGGAGCTTTCGTCCAGACAACAGTGAGGAGGCGGATCCGAGCTATGGTCAAGTTTCGTGTACGGGCGGTTGAGCGTCAGGCGGCGTTCCTGTTCTGATCGTCGTCCTCGGTTTGTTCGATGCCGTCAACGAAGCGGACATCGCGGATCACTTTCGCGGCCTTGTCGAAGCCCCGGAGGCGGCGCCACCGGCGCTGAGCGCAGGTTCCGAGCTTGAAGATCATCGCCAGCATGGTGTTGCGGCTGACGCAGCCCTTGGTTCGGGCGGTGCGGTGACGGATCGCGGCGAAGGTCGACTCGATGGGATTCGTGGTTCGCGGATGGACCCAGTGTTCGGCGGGGAAGTCGTAGAAGGCGAGGAGTTCCACGCGGTCCTTGAGGAGGCAGTGTGTCGCCTTCGGGTACTTGGCCTCGCAGGTCTCGATAAACGAGTCGAATGCCTTCTCGGCCTTCTCTCGGGTCTCGGCCATCCAGATCTCGTGCGGGGCCTGCTTCGCCTTTGGCTGGGACGACTTGGGCAGGTAGTTGAGGACGTTGCTCGTCTTGTGCACCCGGCACCGCTGTGCCCTGGTGCTCCCGTAGACCTCTTCGAGCGCCTCCCGGAAGCCGATCGCGCCGTCGCCCACGGCCAGCTTCGGAGGGTCGACCAGACCGCGGCGCTTCAGGTCCAGCAGCACCTCGCGCCAGCTCCGGGTGGACTCGCGCACGCCGTCTTCGACCGCGAGCAGGTGCTTCTCGCCGCGTTCGTCGACCCCGATGATCACCAGCACGCAGAGCCGCTCCGACTTCAGGTACAGCCAGGGGATCGCGGCGTCCAGCGAGGCACTACGGCGAACGCAGGGAGGCACCAGCGCCGAGCGAAACGTCACCGGCACTCCGTCCCGGCCGCGCACACGGGGAATCCGCACCGGCACCGAACCGATCCCGGTCACGATCTCACGCTCCGGCTGGTACCCGTTGCGTACCACCGCCGAACGACCGTCCGGCAGCCTCCTCTCCGCGTGCCCCGAGAGCAACTCCGCCAACTCGGCCTCCACCGCACCCGCGATCAACTCCCTGGCCCCGGTCCGCAGAAGGTCCGTCAACTCGTCCCTGAAAGACCCTCGCTCATCCAGCGAAACCACTGTTGTACTCTCCGTCACGGCGTGCCTC
>JAPVWO010000059.1 GCA_027493375.1 Candidatus Multivorans thiocomprendens
ACTCTGAACCAGGCGTACCCAGTACCGGACACACCGATTCCACGCTAAGCCCCGTACCTGCAAGGGATTCCCAAGCCTGATCCTCAGAACTTCGGGCTAACTGGGTGGCCGCCGCGTGCCGTCCGGGGCGTGCCGCGGCGGAATGCGGTGCGACCCTGGCCGAAGGCATGAACGTCGTCCAGGGAGGAGTGGCGCACGGGGCCGCCGGTTACACGGCCGGAACTCTAAGCCCAAAGAACCAGGCCGCACTCCACGCTACAACAGATTCACTCGAACCTCACGAAACGGAATCCGCCGTCCTTCAAGTCCGCCAGGAACTCCTGGTCCGCCTGCCTCAGAGATTGCGGAGTTGACACTTCGTAGAGCAGAAGCCAGAACCGATCCTGCTGCTCAGGCGGGTGCCCCAGTAGCTGCTTCACGCGCTGTCGAAGGCGTCGTCGCGTCTGTCCGAGACCATGACGGCCTGAGTAGGAGAAGAGAAGAACGTCCGACAGACAGTCGTTCATGTCGAGAATCTGCTTGGCGCGCTGCTCATCAAGAGACGGGATGTCGAACCCGTACTTCAGTGCAAGATACAAGGCTTGGCAGATCGCGTCCGAGAAGAGCCGCCTCGTGCCGATCACAACGAGCTCGTCGCTGAACTCCCGGACGATGGTCTCGATGCCGTCGTAGCGGTGTTTCTGGAAGAGATGGACGTCGAGAAGGGTTGCCAGGTATGGGTACTGAAGCGCAAGGTTGACCACCTGTCGAACGAAGAGAGGCCGAGCCCTGGGATACAAACGCGCCGGGACCATCTTGATCGCGTAGTTCAAGACCGCGGACGTGCCATTCTCTTGAGCCAGTTTCAACGCCAGATCGAGGAGTGAGCGCGGTGGGCCGATTCCCACTCTCCCTTTGCCTCGCGCCAGTCGGGATCCGTTGAGTTGCCTGACCCATTCATTGGCGAGGGGACGGGGCATTCGGAGGATACGCGTCTTCCGGTCGTTGAGTACCAGTTCGAACTTGCGCAACTCCAGCGAGAGCTCGCGAAGGAAACGCTCAGCTTCCTCGTGTGTCTTTGCGTAGAACCTGTAGTCGTCGATGTGCCGAACCACGCGGGAGTAACCCCTCTTCAGGATCTTCTCGTCAACGGATGTCAGGATGATCTCCGCCAACAAGTTGGAGGAGTGTGGACCGATAAGGAGTCCGTTCGTTTGCCCGTCCTGAGTGCATTGAGTGGCCCTGTCCAGCAAGTTGCCCGCGGAGAAGGCGAAGCGGCCTTGCTTGGCGGTGGCCTTTCCGTGGAGTGCCCAGGGAATCGAGTGTGTGTAGATTGACGGGAAGCAACTCGATATGTCGGTGTGAGCGACGTAGGCGGCGCCGGTCATGTGTTGCAGGTCGAGTTCGGTGTTGTCGAAGCGCTCTTGTCCTTGGTAGTTCATCTGGAACACGCGTTTGCCGGCTGTTCTTCGGACGAAGATACGGCTCACCGGTGGGTGGGGCTTCGAACAGTGGCGCTTGATGGTGGGGAAGAGCCGCTGAATCGCGAGACATTGGGCCAGGTAGCTCTCTGGGTGCGGCACGCCGAGTTGGCGCGGGACGTTGCTGTCGCGAAGAAGGCTGTACCGCATGTAGTTGTGCGTCTTGTCCGCGAGGAGTTTCCGCAGCTTCTTGGGGTTGACTTCGGTGGTGACCGGCAGAAGGGCGGGAGGTAGGCAGGCGGAGAGCCCCTCGGAGGTGAAGCAGGTTGGGAGTTTCTCGCTGAAGAGGCCATGGTCGACCAGCCCGGTGAAGGCCGCCGCGGGCGATAGGCCGCGTCCAGTGGTTACTTGGGTAGGCATGGAGGAGTTGTCAAGAGCGTCACCGGCGTAGAACCTTGCCGGGAATCGAGTACTTGGTTCGAGCTGGCGGAGGTGCGGAACGTCAGCTCGGGTTTCGTTCGATGCGCACCCGCTCTGCCAGTCCGAGGTCTTCCAGGATCAGCCGCAGATCGCTTGCCAGCGCTTCGGCGAACGTCGAATCGACCGCAACCTGGCACTCGATTCCAACCCGTAAATCGCTTCCGGTGCGGAGCTTGGTGAGCAG
Source organism: Candidatus Multivorans thiocomprendens (assembly GCA_027493375.1). Lineage (GTDB taxonomy): Bacteria > Acidobacteriota > Thermoanaerobaculia > Multivoradales > Multivoraceae > Multivorans > Multivorans thiocomprendens. The sequence goes on from JAPVWO010000059.1 coordinate 2,065, forward strand.
CTTCGTGCCGAGCCGGTTCCAGACTTCCGGCGGCACGTCGCCCACAAGGCGAAGCGTGACCCTCTGCGCGGCTTGGTCGCCGTTCGGGTCGGGCTCACTCGGCGGCGTGCTGGGCGGTTCGGATTCGAGGGGCGACGTCGGTTCCGAGGATGGGCCGACCGGCGGCTCTGGCGCGGTTCGCAGCGCCTCTGCCTTCGCCCTGGTCACCAGATAGACGTCGGGCTCGAAGGCCACCTCCTCGGGCGGCAGTGGTTCTGCGAACCAGAGCCGCCGGAAGTTCCCGTTCTCCTTTCCGGAACCGAGGCCGAAGTCGCCACGGGCCACGAAGTCGAGGATCTGGCGCCGCAGGACAGCGTCGGGGTCGATCAGCCGGGTCAAGGCACCGTCCAGGAAGCTCTGGCGCAAGCCGCGGAGCGGCCAGGCCCCATCCGCGTCCAGGGCGGGCGGCCAGTGGCGTTCGATGTAGCCAGCGCCGACCGAGTTGCTGAGCAGTGCCTCGGCTCGCAGGGTGCCCACGATTCGGCCGCAGAGCGATTCGCTGGGGCTGGCGTGGCCGGCGCCGAGATCGATTGTCTTGAGGCGCTTCTCCCGGCCGTCCCGCAACGTAACGAAGCGGTAGCCTGCCCAGATCTCATCCTGGGCTGCGTCGCGAGCTTCCCTGACCGTTGCTTGGACTCGCTGCCGGTCGGCCCGGTCGTACTCGGCGCCGAGGACGCCTTCCGCGACTTCGCGAGCCACTCGCTGCCATGCCAGCAGGGCTTCGACCTTGGACTGAAGTTCGCGCCCCGGCTTCTTGGCGCACCAGACTAGAGCGCCCGGATAGAGGCGGGGCGAGTTACCTCGCTCGACCGTCCATCTCTCGATCGTCTTGAGCGCCTCCTCGTCGCCCGCTCCCGCGTCGGGATCGACTACGACCACGGTCAGCCGGGGGGAGTCCGGGACGGCGGCGCTGTCCGCGGGAAACAGGACGAGAGGCAGGTCGGCCCCGGTGCGGAACTCGGACTCGACCAGGGACCGGATCGCCGGCTTGACCTCGGCTTCCTCGTCGAGGGACGCTTGCCGGTCGCTGACGACTTTCCGGAGCGTCGCCTGGTGGTGGATGCGGTAGCCGTCCGTCCCCACGGCGCGGAGGAAGAAACTCGACGCTTCGAGCGCGCTCGCTGCATTGTCAACCGTTGTTGTCTCGACTGCCGGCTCGCCGAGCGCGAACCGCAGTTCGGGAAGATGCGCCACCTTGTCCACCTGCCCGCCTGACGATTCGAAGAGGATGGCGGTGCCGACGCGCCGGTGGATGTCGCGCAACCGGCCCTTCGTGTCGGCGTCGAGGGCCTGGGCGTGCGCGGTGCTTCCTGAGATGTCGGACTCGATCGCTGCGCCGAGACGCGCCTCCCCCAACTGGCCGAGGACGACGGCTCGGAACTCGGGAACGTCGAGCGGCGCGGATCCGAGCGTGATCAGGGGCTCGGTCCGCGCCTGAGCAAACTGCCGGCGAGCCGCCCAGGAAATCCACTGGGCCAGCATGGCCAGGGTGCCGCGGGTCTGCTGGTACTGAGGCAAGGCGGCCCACTTGCGCTGAAACACGGAGAGGGTGGCCGGATGGAAGGGGTAGCAGGCCTCAAACCGGCTCTTGAGGAACTCTCTCGCCTTTGTTGGACGGGTTGCGGTATCCACCTTCAGCCACTCGGATGGCAGACGGGCGGACCGTTCAAAGCACCAGTCGGCGTACGCGCCGGCGACCCTCCTGCGGGTTCGCTCGCCGCCCAGGTGTTCGAAGAGCCGGCGCCGGACGACTTCGCCGATCTCGGCCTCGTCGTTGGCGATCAGGTCCCGGGCGACGCGCCGTACGATCTTCGTGATCCGGTTCTGCCATTCCTGGTCGAACGCCGTCATCTCGACCTGGCTTCGCGGCAGGCTGATCACGGCGACCGTGCCCGTCCTGCCGGTTACGGCGACCGTCAGGTTCTGCAGGAAGGCATGGAAGCTGTCCGCCACGCCGCGGTGCCGGTTGACGAAGTTCAGCACTTCGTCGAAGAGCAGCAGCACGGGTCCGCCCGACGCGTCGAACACCCGGCCCAGCGCTTCGGTGCCGGGTGGAGTCGTTCGTGCCGAAGTGCCGAGAACGTCGACGCCGTCGGCGCCCGCCAACTGTCGCGCGAGGTCGATCCAGGGCGTTTCGCGCCCTTCCGAGGGATCCCAGGCGTTGCCGACGAACACGCCGACGCGGGCCTCGGGAGCCGTCGTCAATCGGGCATTGTGCAGAAGCTCCGGCACGCCGGGAAGCTCGGCCGCCTTCGAGCCGGCTCTGGCCAGGTGGTAGAGCGCCGTCAACGTGTGCGTCTTGCCGCCGCCGAACTGCGTGATCAGTGTGAGCACCGGCGCCGTATTGCCCGTCTCGCCGGCGAGCCGGCGAAGCGCCATACCGGAATGCTCCCTGAGCGCGCGCGTGAAGCAGGTCCGCGAGAAGAACTGCTCTGGGTTCTTGTAGTCCTCCGGCGCGGTGCCGGCGACTACCTGCTCCAGCGCGATGGCGAACTCGTCCGGACTGAACGAGCGGCCTTCGCGAACCTCGCGCCTAGGGGTTACGACCTTGTACCAGGGCGCTAGCGCCATGCCTTGTCTCTCGCGATCATCTTCTCTCCCCAAGGCCGGCCCGTGTATCTTGGCGCGCCGACTCCAGGCTGGTAAGCCAGTCGCGGAACCTGGGACACTCGCTGCACATCGTCGCCAGGCCAATATCCTCAGCCACACGCGGCCCGTCCCGGCGTTTGCTGTACGCAGGCAAGCAGCGCTCGATCCTCCTGCTGGGGCAGGTCTGGGTGCTGTCGTTGATGTCCTCGGGAGTCGAGAACTCCGCGCGGATCGCACGCAGGTCGTCGACGGCTCCCGATGAAGCCCCGAGCACGTGCCCGAAGGCGTCCACGTTCGAAAACAACAGGCTCTCGAACTCATGCCGCTGCACGTACGGAATCACGCGCGATGGGTGCCAGCGGTTTCCCATTCTCTGGCGGAGCCGCTGATCGAGGATGTTCTCCAAGTCTTCTGCGGACTGCTCGCCCTTGCGACGAAACCCGTAGAAGTCCACGAATGACGTGACGGCATCGAACGATCGGGACAGCTCGACCATTTCCGAGACAAGTCGCTCGACAGAGACGTTTCCTCCTCCGAAGCGACTACGGGCGCGGCCAAGGAGAATCGGGGTGGGCTCGACTCCGGCCGTGCGCAGGTGGTCCGCGAGAACGCGTTTGACGAACTCTTCTTCGGTACCGCCTTCCACGGTTACGGCCAGGCGGTTCAAGGGCGCCCTCCGAGGAGGTTCTTCTGCCAGAGCTCGCCGGTGGCGAACTCTTCGAGCCAACTACGGTACTGATCCGGGTTCAGGCGCTGTGCTTCAGTCCGCTCGTCCCGCAGCTCGAGCACTATGATCTCGTCAAGGGAAAACTCATCCACGAGGAGGGGCGATTGGGTCGCCACGACGACCTGCCTTTCCTTCGCCACCGCCTTCAGCATGCTTCCGACCAGGGTGACTGCCGCCGGGTGGAGCCCCAGTTCGGGTTCGTCCAGGAGCAGCACGTTCGGCAGCATCTCGGGCGGGAGATGCAGAAGCGTCACCAGGGCGAAGAACCGGAGAGAGCCGTCGGACGTGAGATGCGAGCCGACCGTCTTGTTCGAGACTCTGGTCTTCCATCGCAGCGATACCTTCCCGTAGCGTTCCGCGAGCTGGAATCCGTCGAAAGTGGGGAGAACTCTGCCAATGTGATCGCAGATCGTCTCGTAGCGGGCCGGGTCCTCTTCTTCTAGCCATCGAAGCACAGCCGGGAGGTTTCCCGCGTCGGAGCGAAGGTAGGCCGTGTCCTGTGCGTCCCAACTCTTGTGAAAGCTGGAGGTGCGGGACGTGTTGTGGAACTGGAAGACCGAGCATGTGCGGAGCAGGTATCTGATGGTCCTGGCCGTCGTGGGGTTGACGTTCGGGTACTCGCCGTGAGCCGCTCGGCCGATTTCCGTCTCCGCGTGGCCGCTTCCGAGAGGCTGCCACTCCGGTTCGTTGGGCAGTGCTTTGCTCTGGAACCGGAGACACTCCTCTGTGAAGAGCAGGCGATCCGGGTGGGCGTGAGAGAGCACGAACCGGTAGTCGTTACGGCCCGCCCCGGTGCTCAGCGAGACGTCGGCTTCGATCCGCGTCGTGGTCTCGCTGCCGCCGTGGAGTTGATCGTCGGCGCCGCCGTTCATCTGGATGAACTCTCCTAGGCGGCGCGGCCCCTGCATCCAGCTCAGCATCTCGAAGAAGCGGATGAAGTTCGACTTTCCCGAACCATTGGCGCCGATGAGCACCGTTGCGGCAGGGAGGTCCTCCAGTTCGACCTGGGCCAAGGAACGGAAGCCCTGGATTCGAATGCGTTTCAACTGGACTCGATCCGTCACGACAGGACCTCTCGATTCGGGTCCCACAGAGGTTCGCCGACCTGGAGTGGCGTCATCGCCTCGGCCAGAAAGGCGAAGGCGTCCACGAAGCTGCTCTTGCCCGAGCCGTTCCTGCTGGCGAGAAACATCGGATTGGCGAGGACCACCTCTTCGGAAGACGGGCTCCGGGAGCGGTGAAGAAGAAGCCGATTCAAGACCGGGCCCGTCATGGGGTCACCTTGGCACCGCCAGCAGCATGGCGTCGAGGAGCCGTTTCTCGGTTGAGCCGCGAGGGTAGAGGGCCGAGAGGGCGTTGGCGAGACGCAGGAAGTAGGGGCCGCGCTCTTGCTCCGCCTCGATCAGGCGGCGCAACGCATTCGCGTGGCCGTTTGATTGGAGCAGCATGGCGGCGTGAACTCGGTCGAGTGTCGTGGCGCCTGCCGGGTCGAGGGCCGGGTCCGCGTCCAGCCGGACTTGCCTTCTGCGGCCGCTGCCGGCATTTCGGCGACCCCGCCGAGATACCTGCGGAGCAGCCGCTTCTGGGAACAAGACCTGTTGAAGACTCCCGATCGGGTCGCGCTCGATGACGACCGCGGCTTTAGCGGTGCCGTCATCGCCGAAGAGTTCGCGCGCCCGCTCCGTAACCGGTAGCAGGCGTACGACGCCCTTCTTCTGGACGACGATGCGGCCCGTCCAGGCACCAAGGTCGATGCCCATCGGCTGGGCGAAACGGCGGACGACATCAAATGGAAGGCTGAAGCCTTTAGAAGCGGCCTTGGCGACGGTAGCGCGGGCGTGTACTTGCTTCCTTAGGGCCTCATCTGTCGGGTCAGTAAGCTGCACGGTCCAGAGGAAGAGTGCGGTCAACCGGGCGTCCTCTTCCAGATTCCGGGCGAACTCCTCGCGACCGACCTCACTACCGTGCTTGAGCACCTGCCTCAACGCCGCTCTCGCGACCTCCTCCCAGACCTTCTCGAGATACTCCGGTAGGCCCACAGTGGAACCCTCCGCGGTTTCGACCCGCCCGTACCGACTGAAGATCTCGAGCGCGGGGCCGATGCAAGAGAAGACCAGATCCGCGCCGCGGACGCCTTCCCCCTGTAGGCGTTTCATGGAGTCGGCGACGCGAACGGGCAACTCGCGTAGGACATCGGCCCAATCGCCAGCAGGGCTACCTATAGCACGTGGTCGGCAGACGAGATGCACACTTGTCGCCAGAGCCGCCGAGTCTCGAGCCCGGATGCGATGAGGCATCTCCGTTGCTATGGGCCACGACGCGGTAATCGTCCAGCCACCGCCAATCATCCCGGAGAGAAAGGCCTCCCAGCCTTCTGTTGTCTGATGCGCGAACACGACCGCGCCGATACCGTTCCCCTGTAGAATGCGCCTGCCTTCGATAAACGACTGCTCCATCGCTCGGTTGAAGAACAGCGCATCTTTGGGACGACCGTCAACGGCTTTCGAAGAGTCTTGAACCGCCTCTTGGCGCTTTGGAGAGAGAGGATTGTCAGGGTCAAAGGAGTCTCGCAGCAGAGGATGCCCCGGCAAACTTCGCTTTAGCCAGACCAAGAACGCGTCAGCGAGGTCAGCGTAGGGAATGGCGTCATAGTATGGCGGATCCGTGAAGAAAAGAGATGCCGAGTTGTCTGGAAGTGGGGACCGTTGAGCCATGGCTTGACTTGCCTGGCCGACGCGTGGGGGAGCCACGTCAGCGGAGCGGATGCCGGCACGAAGGTTGGCTGTACACTTCTCCAGCGACCCACTTGATTGGCTTAGCGGGCACGCCTCCACGAAGTCCCAACTCATCTTCAATCTTCCCAGTTTGAGAACTGCTGAGGGACATTCTTGGCCAGGCATCCAGGAGCAAAGGCTGTTTCCGAGGTCAACTAGCTTGCCAATCGCCAAGGCCGAAGCGTCGATGGAGCGCTGGTCGACAGTGGCGGTCGCTAGAGCCAAGGCAGAGTGGGCTACTGCTTGCCGAGCCGTGAACAAGTCGGACCAACGGCGCATCCCGTACCGTTGAACACGGAAACCAAGAGTGCCGATTGGCGGTAGTGGTTCGTCAGGCACCGGGCACAGGCCCTGTCTTCCACCGGAGTCCCAATCGTCTCGGATGGCCGAAAGCAGCATCTGGGACCGAAAGACCGGGGCGTAGTCGGCCTCTGTCGGTTCTCTGTAGAGCCTGCCGGGCTTGCCAGACTTGAGTGTGACCACCGCGAGCAGTCGCGCCCCACTGGTCCGCCCGCCTTCGGAATCGAAAGCCGGGTCGGCTCCGCCGCGCTGAGCGACGAGCTGTGCCTTCACCCGTTCCGGGGACAGGACGCTGGGACAACACAAGCACGACGCCTTGGCGCGCGTAATGTTGGCGCGGCGCACGTCGCCTTCGGCCTGCGGCTCGAAAATCTCGAACTCGACCTGCGGCGGCTGTCCCGAAAGGCGTCTAGTCCGCGGACGCAGGGCTCGCCTGCGGTTGGGCTTCTTGCATAGCCAGAATGAACGCAAGAGCGGAAGCTCGGCGCCGCAGTCAGGCGCTTCGCAGCGCACGGTGCGGGCCCAGAGATAGGCGATCGGTTCTGCACCATCCGGGTCGGCTGGATAGAGGTCGGCGAGCTTCTGTGTGGCTTGTTCCTGGATCTCCGACCCCAAGCGGCGAAGGGTGCCGGTTAGGCCGGGTCCGTGCCGCGGAAGGTCCTCCAGAATGACCTTTAGGATGAGGCATGCCACTGGGTTCAGATCGCTGGCGAAAGCGTCGCAGCCGAGCCGCAGGGCCTCTAGGGGTATTGAACCGCCGCCGGCGAAGGGGTCTACGACGAGCGGGGCACGTTCGCCGTGAGCCGCAAGCAGTAGGTTCCGGGCGACCCGAACGTAGGTCGGTTCCCCTGCCATGTCCCAGTTCGCGAAGGCTCCGATGAACCAAAGAAGAGCCTTCTTGGTCTCCTCGTCGTCGGTGGGCGGCTGCCGCACCTCCTTGAGGATTCCACGCGCCTGCTGTTTGAAAGCCTCGGGACAAAGAGGATCGCAAGGGTCCGGCAGTAGCAGGGCCATCAGCATCGCCCGGGACGACGCCAATGGCCGTCGCGCCCACCACAGGTGGATCGTCGACGGATGTCCGTGCCGGATCGACTTCTCGCGCACTGCGTGCCGCGAGACCTCGGCGATCGGGAAGTCGACCTCAGCGAGGCGCTTGCACTCGCGGGGGATCAAAGGCGTTCCTCGACCCAGCGAACGACGCTCCTGGAAAGCTGGAGGTGTTCGAGAAGTACGCCCTGCTGGCGCGGCCCCGTCTCGCCCCGCGCCGCCGAGCCGAACAGGATGATCTTGTCCGGTTCGGCGACCTCGACTATGCGCCTGACGATCTCGTTCGACGTTCCCTGATCGACTGTGGGTCCCTGGTTCATGTGGAGCGTCCCCACCGGCGGCCGACGTAGGCGACGGCCTCGTTCACGGGCAGCGCCTTGGTCGCGTTGCCGCTGCGCACGTAGAACAGCGCTTGGTTGGGATGTTCTACGTAGATCGGATGATCGCTCGGTTCCACGGTAACCTGACAGACATCTTCACCGTCGATTTCGTGGAAGTTGACCGTCAGGAAGGACGCCGCCGCGGCTTCACCCAGATCCCGTTCCACGACTTGGCGGAGGTGGAGCTCAAGACCGTCGCGGTCCGGTTTCTTTAGAGTGCCGTAGTCGGTGCCTACTCCGACCGGCAGACCGGCATCGTCAACGCCGATCAGCAGCGTTCCGCCGTCGGCGTTCAGGAACCCGGCGATCGTCTTGACCACGGTGCCTTCGAGCGCCTTGTTGACTCGTTCTTCCCGGCGGTCCCAGCGGAGGCTCGACTTGAACTCGACCAGTTCGTTCTCTCCTTCGGCCAGCAGGCGCCGGGCGCCCTGTTCGTCGATGGCATCCGGATCGGTGTCCGGTATCCAGCTCGCGATGAAGTCGTTCATCGCCTGGGCCAGAAGGCGGCGCCGCTCGGCGAGAAAGGCGAGGAAGTTCTCGGTCGTCCAGAGTTCCCGGTTCAGCGGAATCGACTGGGCCTGGAGCGCCCCGGGTTGAAGCGTCTCGATCTCCGGCAGGTACTCGGTAGGCGGCAGGTTGCGCCGGTCCTTGGGCGGCTTGGTGCCGAGTGCGGCCCGGTTACCCACGGCGTTGATTCGGGCGTTGTCGTCGAACCCGTGCTGCCGGAGCAGCTTGCCGGGGAAGATGTAGTGCCGTTCCTCCTTCTGGCTTGCTGCGGTCGCACTGTCGAAGATCGGAATACCCGTGAACCAGTCCCGTGCGCCCCGGGAGCGCGCAACGACCCGGCTCAGCCGGGCCACGGCGGAGTTGATCCCCGCCCGCTCGAGATCGGCCGCTTCCAAGGTGGTTCTTCCGCGTTCGCGGAGGATGGCTGCTTCGAGTTCGTGCGTTGGGTCGAGGTCCTTGCCCGTTACCAGGGCGACATCCTGCTGGAGTTTCGTCTCGCTGGCCCCGGAGTAGCGGGTCCACAGGCCGGCAAGGTGAACCCAGCGAATGAACCGGTGCCGGATCGCCTCGCTGGGAAAGCGCCCGCCTTGCCCGGCGAGGTAGACGGTGGCCGGCACCAGCACGTAGTTCGTCGCCAAGTCCCCCAGGCCGCGAACGAACGTCTCGTGACGCAGGACGCTCGCCAGATGCTCGAAGGCCGGCTGCATTCTCTTCCACGCGCTCTGCAGTTCGTCGGGCGGCGTCCTCAGGAATACTCCTTCGAGCAACACCGAACCGGTTGCTACGCCCGCCAGACAGCGCACCAGGAAGTTCAGGTCGACTCCGAATCCGCGTTCCCCCATCTTCGCGCTGAAGGCTCGCAGTTCTCCGCGGGCCTCGGGCCACAGGCCGCAAATGTGGGCAAGAGCGAGGTCGGCCTTGGTCAGGGGCGTGCCCTTGCTGTTGACGCGGTTGAAGATGTCGACGACCTCGTCGACAGTGAATTCGTCTCCGGAGACCTCGTCTACGGTGTAGGTGTAGTCGCGGACCTTGTCCAGGCGTCCCAACCGGGCGAGGTTGCTCTGGAAGACCGCGCGCCGCTCCATCTCCAGCTCCTCGATCCGTTCGAGCAGGCCGGTAAGACCCTCCTTCAGGAACTCGTGGACGCCGATCCAGGCCGGGTCGTTCTGCATTCGCGACCGTTGCCAGAACCTGAACTCCTCGGTTTGGACGTTGAAGTACAGGTCAAAGAAGAGGGACTCGCCTTCGTAGAAGTCGGGTGCTTCGCCAGCGAAGAGCACGTACAGGGTGGTCAGCCGCTGCTGGCCGTCGAGGAGCAGGAGCGTGTGGCCGTCGCGGGGCGGTGCGGCGCCTCGTACTAGCGAGGGCTTGTACGTGCTCCAGATGAGCAGATGTCCGGTCGGGTGTCTGCGATACAGGGAGTGCAGAAGGCTCCGAACCTGGTTCCGATTCCACACATAGCCGCGCTGGAACTCGGGCAGCAGGATCTCGCCGCGGCGGATCTGGTTCAACAGTTCCGATATCGATCTCGTCTGGTGCATCACATGGTTCCTGTCGGATCGGTCTGGCGCAGTGCGTCAACATCCAAATGGTAGTGCGCCACCTTCGTGACGTCGCGCCACGGAAACCGGGCGGGATCGTGAACCGGTTCCTGTAGCTGGGGAGTCTTCGCGCAGTCGGTGACCACGTAGAGCCAGTAGCAGTCCCGCCGATCCTCGGCGACGCGCCGCTCGTTCGGTGTAAGCAGGACACTCCCCTTCGTGCCGGCAAGACCCTTGATCTCGATCAGGCGGAGTTCACCGGATTCCAGGTCGAGGCTGGTGATGTCGTAGCCGAGATTCTGCTGGTGAACGTCCTCGACGTGGCGGCCCCGCGCCTTCTCGTGTTCGATGACGATCTGCATGGCGGTCATTTCGGTCTCGGGGTGGGGGCGGAGATTCCTGAGGTCGGGCGCGTTCCTGTCGGGGTGGGGCAGGATGAGCGCGCTCGCCAGGCGTTCCACCGCCTGCAGGGTCACGGCTCGCTGCCGGTCGAGTTCGTCGCGGCGTTGGTCTCGTCGGGCCAGCAGTTCGGCATGGCGGTTCTCGGCCCGGGCCAGACGGCCCTGGGCGCCTTGCACGTCTTGCTGCGTCTCCTGGGCCGCATGGCCGATCTCGTCGTCGGTCCGCTGGATGGCGGCGGTCAGCGAGAGGCCGACGTGCTCGGCGATCCGCTCGACTTCTTCGAGGCGTTCGTCCCGGACTTCGCGCAGGAACGGACGGAGCGCGTTCTCGTCCAGCCAGGCGGTTGCCTCCGGGAGGAATGCCGCTGCGGGGAGTGGTTCCGGGGAAGAAGCAGGCGTCAGGTTGCCGAGCGCGTCCGGAGCCCGAAGCCGAGGGGGACCGTCTGGTTGGAGTTCCAGGGCGAACAGCCGCTCATGGATCACCTTGCCGAGGCCGTCCACGACGCGGGCTCGATAGAAGTCGAGGCGCGCCGGCGCCTCGTGGGCGATGGAGTGGAAGCACGCGCCCCGGGCGAGGGAGTCCTGGCCCTGGTCGAGGCTGTGCAGCCGCAGGGCCTCGAAGAGCGGGTGGCCGGGCGTAACCCACTCGAGGCTGTGCTGTTCCGCCGTGTGGCGGTCAGTGGACAGGCGCGGATAGCGTGCCGCCAGCTCGGGCCGCCTCCAACTGGGCCGGCGCTCGTACTTCTTGAGGTCGAGGGGCGTGCGCCCGGGGTCGAAGCCGTGAGGCAGGTTGGTGACAGGCCTGAGCCGGAGGTTCGCGTTGCTCGCCGTCTCGCCGATGAACCGCGCGATCGTCTCCGGGACCACGCGGCGCTCCCGCGCCCTGGCCTGACGTTCGACGAGCATGTCGAGATTGAGCTTCCTGGACGCGAGGCCTTCGAGCGCCGTCTGACAGATGTCGCGGAAGCGGCCCTCGTCCACGTTCCTCAGGAGCCGGTCTTCGAGGTCGGCATCCCCGAGCTTCCCGGCGTAGTAGTCGCGCAGCGTCCGCTCGACCTGGGCCGACGGCAGAATCTCGCCGACCACGTTAAACACCGCGTCGTCGTCGAGCGCGTCGCGGATCTTCTGGAGCTTCTGAAGCAGCCGTTGGAGCACCCGGCCTTCGATCGTATTCGTGGCCACGAAGTTGAAGATCAGGCAGTCGTGCTTCTGTCCATAGCGGTGGATGCGGCCCATTCGCTGTTCGAGCCGGTTCGGATTCCAGGGAATGTCGTAGTTGAAGAGGATGTGGCAGCACTGCAGGTTGATGCCTTCGCCGGCCGCTTCGGTGGCGACCAGGACCTGGATTGCACCTTCGCGGAACTGCTGTTCGGTGTAGAGCCGCGTCCCTGGTTCGTCGCGGGACCCCGGCTTCATGCTGCCGTGGATGCAGCCGGCGCTGAAGCCCCAGGTTCTCAGGTGACCGAGGAGGTGATCCAGGGTGTCCTTGAACTCGGTGAAGATCAGTAGGCGTTGGTCGGGCCGGTCGAAGAACCCCTCGTCCCGCAGCACCTGTCTGAGGTGCCCCAGCTTCGCCTCGTTCCCGGCGCCTTCGACCGCCGCCGCTTCTTCGGCCAGTTGGCGAAGTTCGTCGATCTCCTCGCCCACCTGCTCGGCGTTGCCGGTCAGCGTGATCGCTTCGAGCAGCCGCTCCAGTTCCTCGCGTGCGGCGTCCTCGAACTCTTCGAGTTCCTCGGCCGTAGGGAGAATCGGGGGCGCTGCCACGACGATGTCCTCCGCTTCCGTGAGCGCCTTCTCCAGGCGCGTGGCGCGGTTCTCGAGTGAACGCCGCATGGCGTAGGTGCTCGAGGCGAGACGCCTCTGGTAGAGAGCCATCAGGAAGCCGACGGCGCGCGCCCTGGGGTCGTCGCCGCGGGCCGCGGCGAGGCGGCTCTGCCGCTTCACGAACCGTGTCACGCGGTCGTAGAGGTCAAACTCCGGGCCGTCGATGGCGAAGTCGGCTGTGCGCGGGATTCGCTTCGTGAACACCGGTTTCGCCGCCCATGAGCCGTCCTCCTGCCGGTCGGGGAAGTAGACCATGGCCTCCTTGGTGCGGCGGAGATAGAAGGGGGCCCTGCGTTGGTTCATGGCGGCTCGAATCGACGTTACGTCGGCGTAGACGTCCCGATCGAGTAACTGAAGGAACAGGCTGAAGTTCTTCGGATCGCCCTTGTGCGGCGTCGCGGTCAGCAGCAGGATGTGGTCCGCGCGGTCGCGGAGCAGTTCTCCCAGCTTGTAGCGGAGGCTCTTGTGGCTCTCGTCCCGCGCCGACATGCGGTGCGCCTCGTCGACGATCACGAGGTCCCAGTGAACCTGTTCGAGTCCGGGCAGGATCTCGTCGCGCTTCGCCAGATCGAGCGACGTGATGATCTGGTTCCGCTCCATCCATTGGTTGACGCCGAACTGGTCGCGGATGTCGCTGCCCTTGAGGACGATGAACTTCTCGTCGAACTTCTCGCTCAGTTCGCGCTGCCATTGGAACGTCAGGTTCGCCGGGCAGACGACCAGGACGCGCTCGACGAGTCCGCGGAGCTTGAGTTCACGAAGCAAGAGCCCCGCCATGATCGTCTTGCCGGCACCCGCGTCGTCGGCGAGCAGGAACCGCACGCTCGGCAGCTTGAGAAGGTGGTCGTAGACGGCCTCCAATTGGTGAGGCAGCGGATCGACCCGGGAGGTCGACAGGCCGAAGTAGGGGTCGAACTCGTAGGCGATGCCCAGCGCGTAGGCCTGAAGCCCCAGGCGCAGCAACCGTCCATCGCCGTTGTAGGAGAGAGACGCGTCGGCCACGTCGAGCCTGGCGATGTCGTCCGGCGTTAGCGTGACTCGGCGGAACCGCTCGCTTTGTTGGCCGACTAGGCCGGCTACCCACACGCCGGGACCGTTCGGCCGGACGGTTTCGACCCGCATCGGCTCGCTGAACAGCGGACCGGTCAGAACTTGTCCTTCGCGGATGGCGGCCTCGGTTTTCAATGTGTTGAGTAGTCCTGGATGCGCGACCTTGGACCAGCCTCGAACGAGAGGCGACTGCTTCTCAAGGACGACGGCAGAAGATAGGCGGTGGCGAATGTGGCGTCAATGGTCTGACTGGCCTGACGGCGTAGATCGCGCAAGGTCTGTTCCCGGCTACTCCCGCGGCCGCAGGACCCGCCGCCGGTCGCCCTCCCGCCGCGTCAGCCGCTGCCGGTCCAGGTGCTCGAGCAGCGGAATCGCCCACTTGCGGGTCAGGCCGAAGCGGTCCTTGAAGTCGGCGACGGTGAACGTGTCCCAGCCGGTGGCGAGAAGGTCGGCCTGAAACCGTTCCAGGGCGGACGCTGCGAGGAGGAGGCCGCTGGGCAGCCGGACCAGCTTGCCGCGCTCCACCAGGTAGCGGAGCACGCCGTCGAAGACCTGGGGCTTGGCCCCCAGGGTGCGGCAGAGCTCCTCGGGAGAGCCGGGGGTCAGTCCCTGTTCCTTGAAGCCTCCGACGATGTCCCGCGCCAGCCTGGACTCTGCGCCGGTCAGTTCGCTGGCGCGGCCCGGGAGAGTCACGAGTTCGCCGTCCGTGACGACGCTCAAGTCCTTGCCGCCGCGGCTCGACCAGTCCAGGTAGGCCGGGGCGAGGTCGGCGGCGCGCGCGCCCAGCAGCCGGCGGACGAGCTCGGCCTTCGGCATGCCGCGAGACAGGCGGTCGGCGGCGAAGTGCGCCTCGACGAGACGCCGGGCACGGCGTGTCACGCGACGGACGGTCGCCGCGGTGACGAAGCGGCCGCCGGCGCCCGCCTCGAGCAGCAGGCTCGCCTGAGCGGCGCCGTTCAGCACCTCCCGGGCGTCGGCGGGGACGACGCCCAGGCGCAGGGCGAGTTCGGTCACGGCCAGACCGGCCTCGCGGCTGTCGGCGGCCCACTGCACGGCGGCGGCCTGCCGGTCGCCGGCGTCCAGCGCCTCGATCGTCGGCGCGAGAGCCTTGCCTCGAGGACGCCTCCAGGCCGGGTCGAGCACCGCGCCGCCGCCTAACGTTGTCTGGGGCGAGGGCCTGCGGATGACGAAGCGGTCGCCGCGAACCGCCACCAGGGGCTCGTCGAGCCGGATCTCCGCCAGCGCTTCCTGGCCCGGGACAAGCCGTTCGGTCTCGAGCGGCCGGAGCTTGCCGATCCGCTGCGCTGCGTTGACGTGAAGCCGCACCGGGCTGCTGCCGTCGAGCGGTTCGGGCGCCGTGGCGAGCAGCCGGCAGCGCACGAGCAGGGAAGTCGTGGCGCGGTAGACGGCGGGGGCGGTCAGTTCGTGGCCGCGGGCGACCTGCTCAAGATCGACGCCGACGAGCTGGAGCGACGTGCGCTCGCCGGCTTCCGCCTGCTGGCGGCGGTCGCCGTGGACCTCGATGCTGCGCACCCGGGCACGGCCGGCGGCGGGCAGGATATCCAGCTCATCGCCGACGCATACGGTCCCGCGGGCGAGCGTGCCGGTGACCAGCACGCCGAGTCCCCGCAGGTGAAAGGCCCGGTCGATCGGCAGCCGGGCGGGCAGACGGCGATAGCGGTCGATCGGGGCCGCCGACCTGGCGAGCTCCACCAGGGCCGCGCGGAGCTGCTCCAGGCCTTCGCCGCTCTGGGCCGACACCGGCAGGATCGGCGCGCCGGCGAACGGGGTGTCGGCCAGCGCCTCCTTGAGCTCCAGCTCGGCAAGCTCCACCAGGTCGGGCGACACGAGGTCCGTCTTCGACAGCACCGCCAGGCCGGCCGGGATCCGGAGCAGCGAGCAGATCGCGAGGTGCTCCAGGGTCTGCGGCATGACCCCTTCGTCGGCGGCCACGACCAGCACCATCATCTGGATGCCGCCGAGCCCTGCGAGGGCGTTGTGGACGAAGCGCTCGTGTCCGGGCACATCGACGAAGCCGATCTGCCAGCCGTCCTCGACCATCGAGGCGAAGCCGAGGTCGATCGTGATGCCGCGCTGCTTCTCCTCTTCCCAGCGGTCGCAGTCGACCCCGGTCAGGGCCTGGACCAGCCGTGTCTTGCCGTGATCGACGTGGCCCGCGGTGCCGACGACGAACCGGTTGGCGGCTATCTCGCTCACGAACCGCGTTCGGGGTCGATGCCGTAGGCCTGGAGCTTGCGGTACAGGTGGCGGCGGTCGACTCCGAGGTCCCGGGCGGTCTGGGAGACGTTGCCGCCGGCGGCGCCGAGCCGGCGCTCGATGTAGAGCCGCTCGAAGGTCTCGCGGGCCTCCTTGAGCGAGGCGTAGTCGTTGCCCACCTGGGCGATCGCGTCCGCCCCGCGTACCCGAGGCGGCAGGTCCCCTTCCATGACCACGTCGCCGGGCGCCATGATCATCAGGCGTTCGCTCAGGTTGCGGAGTTCCCGCACGTTCCCCGGCCACGAGTAGGCGACCAGCCGTTCGAGCGCCCGGGGGTCGACCGTCTTCGGACGGCGGCCGGCCTCGGCGGCGAAGCGTTCGAGGAAGTGGTCGATCAGGGCCGGGATGTCCCGGCGCCGCTCGCGAAGGGCCGGCACGTGGAGCGGAATGACGGCGAGCCGGAAGTAGAGGTCCTCGCGGAACCGGCCGGCGGGGAGTTCGTCCTCTTCCAGGTTCTTGTTCGTCGCCGCCAGCACCCGCACGTCAACGTCGATCGGCTCGGAACCTCCCACCCGCTCGAACCGTTGCTCCTCCAGCACGCGCAGCACCTTGGCCTGAGTGTTCAGCGACATGTCGGCGATCTCGTCCAGAAACAGGGTGCCTCCGTCGGCCTGTTCGAACCGTCCGCGGCGGTTCTCCGAGGCGCCGGTGAAGGCGCCCTTGATGTGCCCGAAGAGCTCGCTCTCGATGAGTTCCTCCGGGATCGCGGCGCAGTTCACTTCGACGAAGGCGCGGCTCCTGCGCTGGGAGAGGCCGTGGATGCGTCTCGCGACGAGCTCCTTGCCCGTGCCGTTCTCGCCGGTGATCAGGATCCGGCTCTCGGCGCGCGCCGAGAGCTTCAACTCGTCCTTCAATTGCCGCATGGACGGCGAGTCGCCGATGAGCTGCCGCTCGGGATCGAGCCGGTTCGACAGTTCCCGCACCTCGCGTTCGAGACGTTTCCGCTCCAGGGCGTTCTCGACCGACACGACGACCCGGTTGAGCGCCAGCGGCTTCTCCAGGAAGTCGTGCGCGCCGATGCGCATCGCCTTGACCGCCGTGTCGATGTTGCCGTGGCCGGAGATGACGATGACCGGCGTCTGGAAGTCGCCCTCGCGGAGTTCCTCCAGGATCTCCAGGCCGTCGCGGTCGGGCAGCCAGACGTCGAGCAGGACGAGGTCGAACTCGTCGCTCGCCATCAGCGCCTGGCCGCTCACCGCGTCCGCCGCCGCCGCCACCGAGTGGCCTTCGTCCTCGAGGATGTCCCGCAGGGTCTGGCGGATGCCGGCCTCGTCGTCGACGATCAGAATGCGCGCCTTGCTCATCGTTGGATGCCGGTGAGCGCGGTTCTACCGCTGCGCCTCGGACTGGGGCAGTTCGGACTGGGGTAACTCGATGGTGAAGGTCGTGCCGCGAGGCTCGTTGTCCTCGACCCGGATCGAGCCGTTGTGGTCGCTGACGATGCGCTGGACGATGGCCAGGCCCAGCCCAGAACCCCGTCCCTTGGTCGAAAAGTAGGGCAGGAAGAGTTTCTCGCGGGCTCCCTTCGGCACACCGCTGCCCGTGTCCCTGACCGAGAGGTCGAGGACCCCGTTGCCGCGGCCGGCCCGGACCGTCACCTGGCCGGGCGGGTTGGTGGCGGCGATGGCGTTGTCCAGCAGGTTGACCAGGGCGGAGCGCATCTGGTCGGCGTCGAGCTTGGCGTGGAGACCCTCCTTGCCGGCCTCGATGCGCGCCTCGATCTCGACGCCGGGTTTCAGCTCGCGGTAGAGGTCGACCGTTTCGCTGATGAGCTTCGCCATGTCGACATCGCGGGGCTGGGGGCGCCGCATGCGGGCGTAGCGCGCGAACTGGTCCACGAGGTTCTGCATGTTGCCGACCTCGCGGACGACGATCTGCGCTCCCTCCTCGACCGCGGCGCCGAGGCTCGCGTCGTTGCTCTGCGCCTTGCGCAGCAGTCGCTCCGCGGCCAGCTTGATCGGAGTCAGCGGGTTCTTGATCTCGTGGGCGATCCGGCGCGCGGCTTCCGTCCAGGTGGCGGCCTTCTGGGCGTCGAGCAGCGCGGTCAGATCCTCGATCACGAGGACGTGGCCGAGCAGCTCGAAGCCGCCGCTGCCGTCCGGCGCGCGCAACGGGCTGGTCTTGACCTCGAGAGTCTTCCAGTCGTCCCTGCCGCCGAGGCTGACTTCGCGGCGGGCCGGGGTCGCCCCCGAGCGCCGCGGGCCGGTCGCCCCCCGGACCGTCGAATCCGGCAGATCGGCGAACACGGCCTCGACGCCCTTGTCCGGGAGCAGCTCGCTCAGGGCCTCGGGCGGCGCGCCGGCGAGCGAAACGTGCGATGGAAGCCCCAGCATCTCCACCGCGGCACGGTTGCACGTCAGGATACGGCCGTCACGATCGAGCGAGAGCACGCCGGCCGGCCCGCTCTCCAGCACCGCTTCGATGCGGGCGCGCTCGGCGTCCAGGCGGCGGTTCGTCGCCACCAGGTCCCGGTTCGATTCCTGCAGCGCGTCGGTCATCCGGTTGAAGGAGTCGACCAGGATCTGGACCTCGTCGTCGGCGGCTGCCTCGACCCGGTGTTCCAGGTCGCCGCCGGCGATGCGCCGGGTGCCGTCCGCCAGCGCTTCGATCGGGCCGGTGACCCGGCCGGCGAGGTAGAGACCGACCCAGCAGGAGACGAGCAGAATGCACAGGGTCACGGTCAGGAAGAGGAGCCAGTACGCGGCCCGGATCTCGTCGCGTTGGGCGTGCAGTTGCCGCCGGGACTGGTAGGCGGCGATCAGGGTCTCCGTGCTGCCGGCGAGCTCGGCATCGAGCAGCCTGCCGGCGACGGCCACGGTGGTCTCGGCGCCGCCTTCCCGGGCCGCCGCGGCGAGGATGAGTCGCTCCTCGCTGCCGGACACTTCGCCGATGGCCCGGGCGGCGCCGGTGCGGACCGCTTCGAGCAGCATGCCGCGGGTCGGCTCGGGTACCTCGGAAAGAGCCTGGGGATTCACTGTGGCCTGGAGGAAGGTGGTGTTCCGGTAGACCGCCAGGTAGTCGAGGTCGGCTTCGGAACGGGCCTCGCCGAGCGCCCCCAGCAGCCGGCCGCGCCCGCGCGGACTATCCAGGTCCAGGCTCCCGGTGTCGGTGAGAAAGCGTTCGGCGTCGCGCAGCAATTCGTCCTGCCGGGTCGAGGTCAGGGCCTGGGAGACCTGGTTGGCCGGTTCCAGCAGGTCGTCGATGTCGGTCCGGAACATGCGGTCGATCGAGCCCTGGAGCAGTTCCGTGGCGTAGGCGAACAGGACGAGTCCGGGGATCAGCGACAGGCCGATGTAGGTGAGGATCAGCTTCGTCCGGAACTTGGCGCCCAGACGCTGGCGCCGGCGCTCGATCCACAGCTTGGTCAGGTTGCGGACGAGCACGAAGGCGACGACCAGGATCAGCACCACGTTCAGATTGCGCAGCGCGAACAGCAGGATGCTGTTGTTGAGCACCGTGGGGTCGATCTCGCGGCCGCGCTGGAGCGCGTAGTAGCCCGCAGTCGGTACGGCGAGGGAGAGCGCCAGGAGCCAGACCAGGAAGCGGTTGGTCTTGATGAGTTCGCGCAGGGGCGGGCGGCTCGCGGTCAGGCGTTGGATCACTCGGCCTCCCCGCTGCCGATCCGGCGCTGGGCGGACGGGAAGGGCGTCGTCTGGGCCCAGGCGGTGTGGACCCGGTCCGGAATCAGGCCGAGCCGGGTTCGGGTCCGGACTTCGGCGCGCACTCGCAGCACGAGTCGCCCCGGCGGTTCATCGACGAGCTCTACCGACGGCAGTCGCTCGAAGGTCGTCAGCGCTCGCTCCAGGTCCTCCGGCGAGATCACGACCCGGCTGGCGTAGAGCTCCCCGTCGCGCTTGAAGTTGACGAGGTACTCACGGGTGAGGGCGTTGTACATCGCCACGACCTGCAACCGGGTGGCGGCGACGGCCTTGTCGAACCAGCGCCGCCTGATCCGCCGGACCTGGATGTCGTAGGTGAAGCCGGTCGGCAGTCCGCTCTCGATCTTCTCCCAGGTGCGTTCGTCAAGCGCCCGGTCCAGGCGGAAGCTGACCAGCAGCACCGGACCCTCGCGCACGGCGGAGAGTGCGGTGATGGCGGCTTTGGCGGACCGGCCGGAGGCTTCTCGCGGAGGCTGTGCCGCGAGTGCGTCGCCGCCCAGAACGCTCGACAGGCTGAGCGCGCAGATCAGCCGTCCCGCCCGCGGGACTCTCATGGCGTGACCCTACCAGTCCGCGGCGTACCTGCGCCCCGCGGGAGGATCGAGGCGGCTACGGGGGCGGACCGGCGAAACCGGGATGCCAGGTCGGCGGCCGGTCGCCGTCGAGCGGGCGATCCGCTTCCGGCGGCAGTTCGTCGCCGCGCAGCCAAGTCCAGCAGCGCGAGTTGGCGACGAGTTTCCTCAGCAACTCGTAGTGGAGTTGGTGGCCGCCCCGCAGAACCTCGAAGTGGCCCCAGATCGGCGCTCCGAGCAGGGTGAAGTCTCCCACCGCGTCGAGCGCCTTGTGCCGAACCGGCTCGTCCGTGAAACGGAGGTCCGTGTTCACCGCGCCGTGTTCGTCGAAGACGATGCAGTTGTCGACCGACCCGCCCAGCCCCAGTCCGGCTCGCTGCATCTGTTCGACGTCCATCTCCCGGCAGAAGGTCCGCGCAGGCGCCAGACCGCGCTCGAAGCTGCGCGTGTCGACGTCGATCTGCAACCTCTGGCGTCCCACGGCGCAGCCTTCGAAGTCGATCGTGTAGTCCAGGCGCAGGCCGGGGTAGGGCGATGCGCGCAGCCACTTGTCGCCGCGGTCGATCTCGATCACCGAAGTGATCGCGAGGATCTGCCGGTTCGCGTTCTGGGACCTCACTCCCGCCGCCTGCAGCAAGAGCAGGTAGGGCATCGCCGAGCCGTCGAGGATCGGCACCTCGGGGCCGTCCATCTCGACGACCAGGTTGTCGATGCCGAGGATGTAGACGGCGGCGAGGAGGTGCTCGACGGTGGAGACGGTCACATCGTCGCGACCGAGCGTGGTGGCGAGTTCGAGGGAACTGACGCTCGTCAGGTCGGCGGGAACCTCCACGTTGCCGGCATCCGCGCGGCGGAAACGGATGCCCGCGCCGGGCGGCGCCGGCAGGATGCGCAGATTCGTCTCCCGGCCGGTGTGAATGCCCACGCCGGAGATCGCCGTCGGACGCCGGATCGTCTGCTGGAGGAAGAGGCGGTCACGCGTGTCGTTGGACCGTCGCCGGGAGTTCCGGCCGGATCCGTTGGGGCGCTTTGCCATCGAACAGGTGTTTCAGCACGGATCGTGCCAGCCCGGCGATGGTCTTCGCTCCTTTGCAAGTTCCTTGTTTTTCGGGGATTTACGTCGGTGTCCGGGACTCGTCGGTGATCCGGTATGTGGCGTTTACGCCACACCTCTGTGGCGCTTCGGCCGCATCGCGACCGCCTGCGTCGGGGCGTCCGCGGAGAGTAGACTCACTCGGCAAGATGTACCGAACGCCGGAAACGAACACCGATGGCCAGGCGCAGCAAACAGAAGCAGCGGTCGCTCGCGGGCGGGAACGCTCTGGCGGTCAATCGAAAGGCCCGGCGGGAGTATCGCGTCCTGGAACGGCTGGAGGCCGGCATCGAGCTCCTGGGCACCGAGGTCAAGTCGATCAGGGGCGGCAAGATCCAGCTACGCGACAGCTACGTGGCCTTTCGTGACCACGAGGCCTGGCTGCTGGACGCTCACGTTTCGGCGTACAGCCACGGGAACCGGGAGAACCACGATCTCGAGCGGCCCAGGCGGCTGCTCCTGAATCGGCGCGAGATCGACCGCCTGTTCGGGCGTACCCGCGACCGGGGCCTGACGGTGGTGCCGCTGTCCGTCTACCTGAAAGGGAACCGGATCAAGGTCGAGCTGGCCCTGGCCGAAGGCAGGAAGTTGCACGACAAGCGCGAACGGGAACGGGAGCGGACCCTCGACCGCGAGGCCGGCGAGGTGTTCCGCGGCCGGCGGCGCATGCGGTCGGACGCGCCGGAGGAAACGCGGTGAGCGGGAAGAAGATCGTCGTCCGCGGCGCCCGCGAACACAACCTGAAGAACCTGACGGTCGAGATCCCGCGGGATCGACTGGTCGTCGTCACCGGCGTTTCGGGCTCGGGCAAATCCTCCCTCGCCTTCGACACGCTGTTCGCCGAGGGGCAGCGTCGCTACGTCGAGTCCCTTTCCGCCTACGCGCGGCAGTTCCTGCACCAGGTTGAGAAGCCGGACGTCGACTCGATCGAGGGACTCTCGCCCGCGATTTCGATCGAGCAGAAATCGGTGTCCCGCAACCCGCGGTCGACGGTGGGGACGGTCACCGAGATCCTGGACTACCTGCGGTTGCTCTATGCCTCGGTGGGAGTGCCGCACTGCCCCGAGTGCGGCAAGGTGATTCGGCCGCAGACCGTGCAGCAGATGGTCGACCGGGTGGCGGCCATGCCGGAGGGCACCCGGCTGTTGCTGCTCGCGCCGTACGTGCGGGGCAAGAAGGGCGAGTACCGGCGCCAGCTCGAACAGATGGTCCGCGAGGGCTTCCTGCGGGCGCGCATCGATGGCGAACTCCGCGAGCTTTCCGGCGACCTCCCCGCTCTCGACAAGAACAGGAAGCACGACATCGAGATCGTGATCGACCGTCTCGTCGTCCGGCCGGGCATCGAGCAGCGGCTCGCGGCATCGGTCGAGACCGCGCTCGACGTTGGCCGCGGGTTGCTCGTCGTGGCGCCCCAGGGGTTGCCCGAGGAGACGATGTCGCAGCACTACGCCTGCGCCGACTGCGGCACCAGCCTGGCCGAGGTCTCGCCGCGGCTGTTCTCGTTCAACAGCCCCTACGGTGCGTGCCCCGAGTGCGGCGGCCTGGGTTCGTCGATGGCGGTCGACGAGGAGAGGATCCTGGACGATCCGCGGCGGTCGATCCAGGCCGGCGTGCTCCGGCCCTTTCCGACGAGTTCGTCGTCCTGGCGGCTCAGGATGCTACGGACGGTCGCCGCGGAGATGGGCTTCGATCTCTCGACGCCGTGGCGCGAGCTGTCCGACGAGGTGCGGCAGGTCGTGCTCTACGGTTCGGGCAGCCGCGAGATCGCCTTCGAGATCAAGGGCCGCCGCTCGTCCTACCAGTGGCGCGGGCGGTACGAGGGCGTGGTGCCGATGCTCACTCGCCGCCACGCCGACACGGAGTCCCCGGGCGTTCGCGCGGAGATCGAGAAGTACATGTCGGTGCGCACCTGCGGCTCGTGCTCGGGCCGCCGGCTCCGTCCCGAAGCGCTGGCGGTCACCGTCGGCGACCGTTCGATCGACGATCTGACCTCGATGCCGATCGGCGACCTCCGGCGGGTGGTCGGAGCGTTGGGGCTGAGCACGAAGGAACGGCAGATCGCCGGCAAGATCCTGCAGGAGGTGGAGGACCGGCTGACGTTCCTCGATGATGTCGGTCTCGGTTATCTGCACCTGGACCGGGCCTCGGGAACCCTCTCGGGAGGCGAGAGCCAGCGCATCCGGCTCGCGACGCAGATCGGAAGCAAGCTCCAGGGAGTGCTCTACGTGCTGGACGAGCCCTCGATCGGCCTGCACCAGCGGGACAACGCGAAGCTGCTCCGGACGCTCAAGGGCATGCGTGACCTCGGCAACTCCGTGCTCCTGGTCGAACATGACGAGGAGACGATCCGCGAGGCGGACTGGATCGTCGATCTGGGCCCGAAGGCGGGCGAGCACGGCGGCGAGGTGGTCGCCGAGGGATCGCTCGACAGGGTCGAGAAGGCGAAGGGGTCGTTGACCGCCGCCTACCTCCGCGGCGAAGCGGAGGTGCCGGTGCCCGCCGCGCGGCGGCCGGGTAACGGCGCCTGGCTGGGCATCAGGGGCGCGCGCCAGAACAACCTGGCCGAGCTCGACGTCGACGTGCCGCTCGGCTGCTTCGTCCTGGTCACCGGGGTCTCCGGTTCAGGCAAGAGCAGCCTGGTCAACGAGGTGCTGTACAAGGCCCTGGCGCGCCACTTCTACCGCGCCGTCGATCCGGCCGGCGATCACGATCGGATCGAGGGGCTCGAGCATCTCGACAAGGTGATCGCCATCGATCAGAGTCCGATCGGTCGCACGCCGCGCTCCAACCCGGCGACCTACACGAACGTCTTCACGCCGATCCGCACCCTGATGGCGAAGACGCCGGAAGCGCGGGCCCGCGGCTACAAGCCCGGCCGCTTCAGCTTCAACGTCAAGGGCGGCCGCTGCGAAGCCTGCGCGGGTGACGGGCAGAACAAGATCGAGATGCACTTCCTGCCCGACGTCTACGTGACCTGCGACATCTGCGGCGGTCTGCGCTATGACCGCGAGACCCTGCAGGTCCGCTACAAGGGCAAGAACATCGCCGACATCCTCGCCATGAGCGTCGAGAACGCCTGCGAGTTCTTCGCCAACGTCCCGGCCATCGACCGTATCCTCTCGACGCTGGACGAGGTGGGGCTCGGCTACATCCGCCTCGGCCAGCCGGCGACCACGCTGTCGGGCGGCGAGGCGCAGCGGGTCAAGCTGGCCACCGAACTGTCCAAACGGGCGACTGGCCGGAGTCTCTACCTGCTGGACGAGCCGACGACCGGTCTCCACTTCGACGACGTGCGGCGCCTGGTCGGCCTTCTGCAGCGTCTGGTGGACCGGGGCAACACGGTGCTGGTCGTCGAGCACAACCTCGACGTGATCAAGAACGCGGACTGGATCATCGACCTGGGCCCGGAGGGCGGCGTCGGTGGCGGCAGGCTGGTGGTGGCCGGTACGCCCGAAGAGGTAGCGGCCTTGCCGGAGAGTCACACCGGGGAGTTCCTGAGCAAGGCGCTGGCGACCCCGGCACCGGTGCACGCCACCCAGGAAAGAAAGGCGAGCTGAGCGTGGCCGACCGCGGATCCTCCCCCTCCCGGAAGGCGTCCACGGACTTTGCCGGCCGCCGCCAGCGGCTGCGGCTCGAGACCCTCTACGACCTGGTCGTGGCGCTCCATTCCCACGAATCCGAGCAGGGGCTGCTGGACGACCTCCTGCAGCGCCTCTGCACCATCGTCGACCCGGCGGCTGCAGCGGCCGTCACGCGCGACCGCTTCGGCGTCGCGCGGTCGGCGTCCACGGTCGGTTTCGGCAGCGATTCCCCGGCAGCCGAGGTACTGCTTGCCGGACCCTTGTGGGACGACCTCCTGGCCCGGGACGACGTTCTGGCGCGGAGCGGCGGCTCGCTGGCCGGCCGGGAGTTCCAGTCCCTGCTGGCGGCGCCGCTCAAGTCCCGCGATGCCGTGCTGGGCTTCGTCGCCGTCCTCGACAAGGAGGTCCGCGGCAAGGGCGAACCGGGCTTCAGCGACGGCGACCGGAGGTTCCTGCGGTCCGTCGCGGCGCTGGCCGGGGTGGCCCTGGACGGCCTGCGCCAGGTGGAGCGGCTGGTCGTCTCGCGGGAACGGCTGGCGGAGGAGAACAAGCTGCTCAAGGAGCGCCTCGACGATCTGGCGGAGGTCGGCGGCAGGCGGATCGTGGCCCATGCGCCGACGATGCGCCGCATTCTGGAGATGCTCGACCGGGTGGCGCCGCGGAGCGTGAGCGTCCTGCTGCGCGGGGAGAGCGGCACCGGCAAGGAACTGATGGCGGCGTTCCTGCATCAGCGATCCGAGCGGACGGGCCCGCTGGTGGCGGTCAACTGCGCCGCGCTTCCGGAGAGCCTGCTGGAGAGCGAGCTGTTCGGCATCGAGGGCGGCGTGGCCACCGGCGTGAGGGCGCGAATCGGTCGCTTCGAACTGGCGGAAGGGGGTACCCTCTTCCTCGACGAGGTGGCCGACCTCGACGTGGCGCTGCAGGTCAAGCTGCTGCGCGCCCTCCAGGAGCGCGAGATCGTGCGCGTCGGGGGCCAGCGGCCGATAGCCGTCGACACCCGCGTCATCGCCGCGACCCACCAGCCGCTGGAGCGGCTGGTCGAGGAGGGCCGGTTTCGCGAGGACCTGTACTACCGCCTGAAGGGAATCAGCGTGGAGCTGCCGCCGCTACGGGAGCGGCGGCGGGACATCCCTCATCTGATCCGCCACTTCGCCGAGACGTTCTGCGCCCGGGAGTCGATCGAGCTCGCCCACTTCGACCGGACGGCGCTGAACCTCCTGCTCGCGCACGACTATCCCGGCAACGTGCGGGAACTGCAGAACATCGTGGAAGGCGCGGTCTCCCTGGCCGACGGCGTCGTCGACGCGGCCCTGATCCAGTCGCTGATGGGCGGCGCGGTCGGTCTTCAGAGCCCGGAGCCGCTCGACCTCGAGACGGTCAAGCGGCGTCACGTACGCCGGGTCATCGGGATGACGGGGGGCAACAAGAGCGCCGCCGCGAGGCTTCTCGGCGTCAACAGGCGCACCCTGACGCGCGGAAGGTACTGATCGATCCCCTGTCGCTGCGCCGGCCTGACATCCGACCGCTCGCAGACGAGCGCTCGGACTGTGACGCTGGTGGCGCGGGGACGCGCCACCAGGGTTCTGGCCGGCATCCCGCAGTGGCAATGGGTCATTTCATCCCACCATAGGACATATTGCCCCAGATACATGTGGGACGGGCGTAACGTCTCACCAGAGCCGACCCAAGCCCGAGTGGCGCGACTCGGTCGGGACAAATTGCCCCGAATCGACCATCCGGTCGCGACGGTGCTGCTCGTCGCAAACCCGCGTGAAATCCGGGTTTGCGGGCGGTTTGCCCTCGTATCCCCCCGGCTGGCAGGGGACTTGCTCTCTACCAGGGTCACCAACGGGGAGGTCGAACATGATGCCAGTAGTGGTGCGAGTCGCCGTCGACGGCCGGGATCTCTCTGATGGGCGCCAGCAACGGGGAGGTCGAACATGATGGTAGGGTCGCCGTTCAGTTTTTTGGACCGTGGGGGCGTCACCGCGCCGGCTTCGTGGGCGGGGAGTCTCTCCGCCGGTGTGTTCCGGTCGTCCGTCGTGGTCGCCAGCTTTCTTTGGTTTCTTCTGAACGACCGGATCCAACCCGTGGTGATCTACTGTCTCAAGCTCTTCCTTGTCGCCTAGGATCCCGGCCGCAGGGGCGCCGGTCGCTTACCCCCGATGTCTGAGCTCGGAGTTCTTGAAGAAACCCACCTGACCTTCAGGCTCGCGCCTGAAATGGAACTGGAAGTACGGGCCTGCGCCTGCGAGATGGCGAAGTCCATCCGGATGAGCACGGACAAGGTCGAGGAAGTGGGCATGGCGGTCGTCGAGGCGTGCATCAACGCGATCGAACACAGCCGGGCCGCCGACGGCCAGCTGCATCTCGGGCTTGCGGTACTGGGTTCGGCCGGGGCGGACGAGCCGCAGGGGCTCCGGATCACGATTCAGGATCAGGGAGTCGGCTTCGATTGTTCGAAGCTCGTGCCGCCCCGGATCGAGGACAACCTGAAGGCGATCCGGAAGCGTGGCTGGGGGTTGAAGATCATTGAAGGACTGATGGACGAGGTGAACGTGCTCTCGGGCGAGGGCGGCACCTCCGTCGTGATGTTGAAGGCACTCTGACGCACTCTGACGCTACTTTGAGCGAGGAAGTCTGGTTGGTTCCATGAACGAGGGTCTGAAGTTGAACGTGGAGCGCCGCGACGGTCTGGCGGTGATCTACACGGACGGTTACATCAACAACCAGGGCGGCGAGGAGATCGCGGAGGCGGCGTACGGCCTGCTGGACGAGGGCTTCGGGACCCTGCTGCTGAACCTCGCCGGGACGAAGATCGTCAACTCGATCGGCATCTCCATACTGATCGAGATCATCGAGAAGATGATCGAAGTGGAGGGCCGGCTGTCCTTCTGCCATCTCACCCCGACGATCGAGAAGACCTTCCACATCATGGGCTTGGCGCAGTACGCCAGCATCTT
This sequence comes from Candidatus Multivorans thiocomprendens, assembly GCA_027493375.1. Classification (GTDB taxonomy): domain Bacteria; phylum Acidobacteriota; class Thermoanaerobaculia; order Multivoradales; family Multivoraceae; genus Multivorans; species Multivorans thiocomprendens. The sequence goes on from JAPVWO010000059.1 coordinate 29,389, forward strand.
TCCCGACGAACAGGCGGCGGTGACCGAGCTTCAGGCCGGGGCTTCGTGACTTCGCCGGCCGCCGGTGCTGCTCAGGCGCCGGAGTCGACCTCGGCGGCTGGAACGGGTCTCGGAGCCGAACTCTGGCGGCTGGCGGCGGCCGCGGAGACCGCGGAGTGGGAGAGCGGCGCGGCGCAGACCCGGCTGGTCGGGCACTGGTGCCGGACGCAGGGCCTGGCCGGCGCCCAGATCTACCGCCGCGACGGCGGTCCGGTGGCGTCGTGGGGCGTGCTCGGCACCCGCGAACGGAGCCTGGAGCACGACCTGATCCTCTACTACGCCGTCGCGGACGATGCGGCTCCCGATGACGGCGCCGGCGGCGGAGAGGGGAGCACGCCGGAGGAGCACGACCTCGCCGGAGTGCTGGCCATCGGCCTCAGGCTGCGGGAACTGGCCGACGAACTGAAGGACCGGAGATTCCAGGACAACTACAACGTCGTCACGCTGCAGGCGGTCTACGACGTGGGGCTGGCGATCGCTTCGACATTGAACCTGGACGAACTGACCGAGGAGATCCTGCTGCGCGCGGTTTCGCTCCTGGACGCCCGGCGCGGCGCCTTCTACCTGCTGGACGACGAAGGCCGCCTCGCGCTCGCCGGCACGATCGGCGGCGGCGCCCGCGAGGCGCTCGAAGCCCCGCCGGCATCCGGTTTCGACGAGGCCGGCGTCAAGGCGGTAGCGGCGGGCGTCATCCCGGCCGCGGAACACTCGCTCGCGGTCCCCATCGAAGGCGACGGGGGCAGCGGCAGCGTCGGCCTGCTGGTGGTCGCGGACAAGGAGAGCCGGACCGGAGTCGGCCCGTTCGCCGCGGCCGATCATCGGGCGCTTTCGCTGTTCGCCAACCAGGCCGCGATCGCGCTGACCAACGCGAAGCTCCATCGGCAGGCGCTCGAGAAGGAGCGCCTGGAGCGGGAGGTGGAGCTCGCCGCCGAGATCCAGCGCAACATCCTGCCCGCCGAGATGCCGAGCGCGGGCTGCTTCGAGACCGTTGGCTGGAGCCGTCCCTCACGCCAGGTCGGCGGCGACTACTATGGCTCGCTCCGGTTCGCCGGGTCGCGCCGTGGCCTGGTGGTCGCGGACGTCACGGGCAAGGGCATGCCGGCCGCGCTCCTGGTCTCTACTCTGGACTCGGCGTTGCGGTTGCTCGTCGACGACTGCCGGCTGGGCGGAGAAGGCGTGGGGGCGGAACTCTCGCCGGAACTCTTCGACCGTCTGAACAAGCACATCGTCGAGAGCAGCGCCAGCAACTGCTTCATCACCCTGATCCTCGCCGAGATCGACCCGCGAAACCGCGGCGTCCGCTACCTCAATGCGGGACACAACCCGGGGCTACTGGTGCGCGGGAACGGCGAAGCCACGCTCCTTCCGGCCAGCGGCCTGCCGCTGGGCCTTCTTCCCACGGCGAGCTACCAGGTGGAGCCTCTCGAGATGGCTCCGGGCGACCTCCTCTGCCTGTACAGCGACGGGATCACGGAGTGCGAGTCACCGGACGGCGAAGAGTACGGCCAGGAGCGGCTCGAGGACTTCCTTCGCGCCCGCCGCGAGCGGCCGCTGTCCGAGATCGTGGACGCGATCGATGCCGACGTGAGGCGCTTCGGGGCCGGCCTGCCGCAGGGCGACGATCAGACCGTCGTGCTGATTCGCCGCGGCTAGGAATCCGTCGCGGTCAGACCGTCCACGTCGGCCACCGCCAGGGCCGGTGCCGACGTGCCGCCGAGGAAACCGTCGCGCGAGGGACGGCAGAACAGGGTGTCGCCGATAGCCAGCAGGTTGGAGAACACGCGGAGCAGGCTGTCCTCCCAGACGAGATCGATCACCGGTTCGGCGAGCCGGCCGCCCCGCAGGCGACGCACCCCGCGGGCCCGTGCCCGCACCCGCATGCGAACGGGGTCGAAGCACTCGACCTCGTCCAGCCTGCTGACCCAGACGCCGCCGTCCGCGATGCGGAACAGGTCCCGCTCGCTGTGCTCGCCGGGTCGGAGGAACGTGTTGAGGGGGCATGCCTCCTCGCCGCCCGTGCAGTGGCAGGTAGGAGAAAGCCCCACGCGGGCAGCGGTGGCGGTGTCCAGCGCCGGTGTTCGCGGCACTCCCGCGGACACCAGCTCGACGGAAGTCTTCGAGACGCCCTCCAGGTCGAAGGGAAAGGGCAGGCCGCTCTCGCGGCAGGCGTCGTCCGTCAGATCGAGGCGGCGGTCGAAGACCTGCACGCCCGTGTGCTGAAGCAGGAAGGACTCTCTCTCGAGGATCGAGCGTGAGGAGAACGCGTGGAGGTTCAGCAGTTCGACGAGCTCGATCGTCGCCTCGGGCGCCAGGAGGACGGGCGCGCCGCTGGGCGGCGTCGCGGCCGTGCCTTCGGGTGCCCTCCGCTCGCGCGCGGTCTCGACGAGTCGGGCAAGCTGGAGGTCGCCGAGCGAACGGGCGGCGTGGCGGGCGAAGCCGGCGCCCGGATCGGCGCCGCTTCGCACCTCGACCATGACGGAACTGGCCCGTTCGCCTCGCGCGAGTTCCCGGCTGTTGGCGATGGCGGCCTGTCCGATGGTCCATTCGATGATCGCCGCTTCGTCGTCCCTGAGCGCTTCTCGCAGCAACCGCCGGGCCGCCTTGGCGTGCAGGCGTTCGATATCCCGGTCGCAGACGGCGGCCGACGTGGCTTCCGGTTGGTTGCCCTCGGGCAACGCGGGGAGCGACTCGGGGGGCGCCGCCCGGGCTGCCGCGAGCGCGAAGCGGACCCCACTGTCGAGCTCGCCCTTGCGTGCGCCTCCCGTGCGGTGGATTCCCGAGCGTCGTCCCTCCCGAACCCTCAAGGTGACCAGGCGGGAGCGCCGCCGGTAGCTGTCGAGGTCGGGAACACGGAAGCCGGTGCGGCCGCGCCGGCTTTCCAGCCAGAGGATCTCCGTTTCGTCCGCCGGCGAGCGGTCCACCGCGGCGACGAGTTCCTCACGGACCCGGCCCAGGGAGCGCAGGCGGGGTTCGGCCTCGGCACGTCCGGACCGCCTCCTCCCCGATCGGCGGTTCGGCCTGGCCGGTCTCGGGGGGCGACGATCCGGCACGGTGTTTGCCTATCATAGGGAATCGTGCGGGAACTCTGGCAGTCGAGGTCCGGATCGCCGCGGTCCGTTGCGCTCGCCGGCGTGGCATGCGCCTTTGCGGCGGTCGGCGTCGTGGGGCAGCCGCCTGACCGGAACGATCCGTTCGCGGCCCAGCGCACCGCCATGGTGGAAGAACAGATCAGAGGCCGGGGAATCGAGGAACCGAAGCTGCTGAACGCGCTCAGAACGGTTCCCCGGCACGAGTTCGTGCCGGACTCCCTGCGTGACGACGCCTACGGCGACGAGGCCGTCCAGATCGGCTCGGGTCAGACCGTCTCCCAGCCCTACCTGGTCGCCTTGATGGCGGACCTTCTCGAGCTCGACGGCGACGAGAAGCTGCTCGAGATCGGTACCGGCTCCGGGTACACGACGGCGGTGCTGGCGCGTCTCGCTCGCCGCGTCTACTCGATCGAGATCATCGACGATCTGGCGGAGAGGGCGGTGGGGGTTCTGGACGAGCTGGGCTACGGCAACGTCGAGGTCCGCGTAGGTGACGGCTACCGCGGGTGGCCGGAAGAAGCGCCCTTCGACGGCATCCTGGTCTCCGCCGCGCCCGAGGAGGTGCCGCCGCCGCTGATCGAACAGCTCAAGGTGAACGGCATCCTGGTTGCCCCGGTCGGTGGACCCCTGCAGGACCTGGTGGTCATCCGCAAGACCCCGGACGGACTCGAACGCCGCCAAGTCGACGTCGTCCGGTTCGTGCCCATGGTGGGGCGCGCGCAGGAGGACCCGGAAGGGGAGAACCCGAACTTCTAGGCCCGAACTTCCAGAAGTGGTGGAGCAGAAGGGACTTGAACCCTCGACCCCCACGTTGCGAACGTGGTGCTCTCCCAGCTGAGCTACTGCCCCACGAGAGTTCTCCCGTACCTCGGGGGCGACGGATTGTAGCAGCGCCGGACACGTATATGATCGGGCCATGAGCAACGCCAAGAAAAAAGAAGGCGGCGAGGACGGCGGCAACGTCACGTCGATGGATCTGGCCCGGGAGGCGGTCGCCGAGGGGGTGGAGAAGGCCCGCTCGGCTGTCGGTCACGGCGTCGACGCGGCGCGCGAGCGGATGCGGGACTCCCCGCTGTCGGAACGGGTCAAGAAGGCCTCGGCCCGGGCTGGCGAGGCGGCCAAGGGAGGCTACGGTGCCGCCAAGGAGAAGCTCGGTCACGGCTACGAACGGGCGCGCAAGGACCTGGATCAACTGGTTGGCGACGTGAACGTGTACGTCCGTGACAATCCCGGCCGGGCAGTGCTGATCGCGGCCGCCGCGGGCTTCGTCCTGGGATTCCTGCTGCGTCGTGACCGCCGATCCTGACCAGCCGGCGATCGAAGATCGGATTGTCGGCAGTCTGACGCCCGGTCTCGACTGGGTGGCGCTTGTGCGCGCGTATCCGCTGGCGTCCGTGGCCGTGGCGGCTTCGCTCGGTTTCCTGATCGGACGCGCCCGTGGCCGGGAGATCCTCGGCATTCTGGGCGACCTCGCCGGCGAGCGGGTCGACGAGAGTGTACGCAGCGTCCTGATCCGCTAGGGCCGAACACTCCCGACCCAGCCGCGGGACGACTCCGCTGCGCCGTCTGCTCCACCTCTCCGACATCCACTTCGGGCCGCCGCACTACCGGCCGGCGGCCGCGGGCGTGGAGGCGCTGGTCGCGGACCGGCGGCCCGACCTCGTCGTCGTGTCGGGAGACCTGACCCAGCGGGCGAAACCTCGGCAGTTCCGGCAGGCGCGGCGGTTCCTGGAAGGTCTCGGGCCGCCGTTCCTGGCCGTACCGGGCAACCACGACGTTCCGATGTACCGGGTGTGGGAGCGTCTGCTCGACCGTTACGGCGCCTACCGTCGCCACTTCAGCCCCGACCTCGAGCCCAGCTTCCGGGACGCGGAACTGGAAGTCGTCGGGTTGAATACGGCGTTCAACCTGACGATAGAGGACGGGCGGTTCACGCCGCACCAACTGGCTGCGGTGAGGGAGCGCTTTCTTGGTGACGGCTCGACGGAAGGCGACGTGCCGAAGGTGCGGATCGCCGTCGCCCACCATCCCCTGGCGGCTCTGCCCGAGCTGATGGGCTGGCGGACGGCGCGCCGGAGCGGCGAGGCCCTGACGGCGTTTGCCGCGGCCGGCGTCGACCTGGTGCTGGCCGGGCATGTCCACGTAGCGGCCGTGGGTCCGGCGCCGGACCGCGGCAGGAGGCTGTGGCTGGTGCACAGCGGTACGTCCACTTCAAGGCGCGGCCGGGGCACGGAACGAGGACGGAACACCTGCAACCTGATCACCCTGGATACGGGGCCCCAAGACGCGGGGTGCTTGCGCCGGTCGGCGACGGTCGAGCAGATGCTCTGGTCGGAGCAGGCCGAGCGCTTCGAGGTGGAAGCGGTTCACGACTGCGCACTGGCATGACCACGGTCGATCCGCGGGTGTTCGATCGCGTAGAGGGTCGGACCGAGACGCTGGACAACGGCCTGCGCGTGGTGCTCCTGCCGCGGGACGGGGCCGAGTCGATCGTCGTTGCTCTCTGCTACCGCGCCGGCAGCCGGGACGAGGAGCTTGACGAGTCCGGTCTGGCCCACTTCCTGGAGCACATGATGTTCAAGGGCTCGGCGGCCTACGGGCCGGGCGCGATCGACCGTCTGACTCAGCGCCTGGGCGGCACGAACAACGCGTTCACGTCCCACGACGCAACCCTCTACCACTTCCAGTTCGAGCGCGGATCGTGGCGGGAGGCGCTCCGGATCGAGTCCGACCGGATGCGGGGCCTGAGCCTGCTGCCGGAGGAGGTGGACAGCGAGCGCGAGGTGATCCTCGAGGAGATCCGGATGGTCGAGGACGATCCCTGGGACGGGCTGGAGCAGGCGGTGGCCCGGCGCGTGTTCGGCGGCCATCCCTACGGGCGATCCGTGCTCGGCACGAGGGAGAGCCTGCGCTCGCTGGACGCCGGGGCGCTCCGCTCGTTTCATGACCGGCACTATCGGCCGGGTCGTGCGGTCCTGGTCTGCGCCGGCGGCTTGCCCCCGGACGCGATGGAGCTTGTCGAGGCGGCGCTGGGAGGCGAGGCGCCAGTCACGAAGGAGCCGACCTCCGACCGGCGCATTTCCCGGCCGCCTGCGGCGGCAGCCGGCGGAGGCGCCGGCGCACCCAGTGGGTCAAGCCGCGCGGGCCTCGGGCCGCCGGTCTTCGACCCCGCCGCCGGCAGGCGCGTCGAACTCGAAGGGGGCGAAACGTCCCGGCTGCTGGTCGCCCATCCGGCGCCGGCGCCCGACGACCCGGCCCATGTCCATCTCCGGCTGGCGCTGGCCGTCCTCTGCAGTGGGCGCTCCAGCCGGATCCAGCGCGAACTCGTGGAAGAGAACCCTCTGGCGCTCTGGGCCTCGGCAGCCGTAACCGGTCACCGGCTCGGGGGCATGGCGGTCTTCTCCGCCGAGGCGGCGGCCGGGGCCGATCCGGCGCGCCTGGAGGAAGAGCTGTGTTCGCGGGTCGACCGCGTCGCGGTACGTCCGCCGGACGGGGAAGAACTCGAGCGGGCGAAGCGGATCCTGTTCGTGGACTGGGTCTTCCTGCACGAAGCGATCGCCGAACGGGCGGTGACGGCCGCGCTCGAGCAGGCTCTGTTCCGACCGGGCTTCAGCCGCGATTCGTTCGAGGCGTTGTCCGCCGCGACCGCATCCGACGTCGCCGCGGCCTGCGCCGCCCTGCTGTCCGGGGAAACGCGGGTCGTCGGCTGGTCTCGCCCGTGACCGATCGCGAGCCGCTGCGTCTCGACCTGTGGTCGGGCCGGCTGCGCCTGACCGCCATGCGCGTGCCGGACTCCGGCGTCGTGGCGGCCCGAGCCTGGCTTCGCGGCGGCGCCCGCGTCGATCCGTCGCCCGGGCTGGCGCTTCTCTGCGGCCGCATGCTGGTCGAGGGCAGCGCCCGCCGAACCTGGCGCGAAATCGCCGAACAGGCCGAAGCGCGCGGCGTGTCCCTGAACGGCTTGGCGAGCGCCGAGGTCCACGGCCTCTCGGTCGACGCGCTGGCCGACGACGGGGATCTGGCGCTCGAGTGGCTGGCCGAGCTGATGCTCGAACCCGGTTTCGACCGGGCGCGCTTCGAGCTGCTGCGCGACCAGACCCTGGGTGAGCTTCTCAGTCTCGCGGATCGCCCCGAAGTCGTGACCGGCTGGGCCTTCCGGGATCAGCTCTACCGCCCGCATCCGCTCGCGTCGCCGAGTCAGGGTACGAGCGAGTCGCTGGCCGCGCTGACGCCGGAGGCCTGCAAGCGGTTTCACGGCGATGCCCTGGCGCGGGGCGGCGTGGTCGCGGTGGCGGGCGACATCGACGAGGACGCGGTGCTGGCGGACCTGGAGCGTCTTTTCGGAGGCTCACCTGCAGACGCCATCCGTACCGTCGACCCGCCGGCGCCGCGCGGCCGGAGGAAGAAGCGGATCGAGATCGTCACCGGGTCCCGAGAGCAGGCGCACGTGTACGCGGGACACTTCACGGTCGAACGGCGGCATCCCGACTTGCCCGAGCTGCGGGCGCTCGGGATCCTGCTCGGCTCGGACGGTATGGCCGGCCTGATTCCGAATCGGATCCGCGAACAGGAGGGTCTCGCCTACGCGACCCACGTCGATCTCCTGGCTGGGGCCGGCACGGATCCCGGCGCCCTTTCCGTCTACCTCGGCACGCACCCCGACCGCGTCGCCCGCGCCCTCGAACTGGTACGGGATTCCCTGCGACACGTCCTGGAGCGACCGCCCGAGGCGGCGGTTCTCGAGGAGTGCAAGACGGGCATGTTCGGCCGTGAGCCCTTCGTTGCCGAGACCGCCGGCCAGTGGGCCGGCCTGCTGGTCGACGCGCTGCTGTTCGACCTCCCCAGCTACCGGCGGAGCTTCCGGCTCGAACGGATCGAGCGGCTCACTCCCCGTGGCGTTTTCGAGGCCGCTCGACGGCACATCGACCCGGATCGGATGCGGGTGACCGTCGGGCTCCCCGAAGGGAACGGCGGGGAGGGGTCGCCGGGGTGAGAGCGGCGCCTGCCCGCACGGCGTCACGCGCTCGGTCTCTCCGGGTAGAGTCCGTCGACGGCGAGTTGCCGAGGGGCGATCTACGGGGACGGGACAGGCGAGCTTTGGCTGAGGTGCAACGGACGGTCCTGTACAGGCGTCACGTCGAGTCGGGAGCCCGCTTCGGGCCCTTCGCCGGCTACGAGATGCCGATCCAGTACGAGGGAGTGCTGGCGGAGCACCGCGCGGTGCGTGAGCGTGCCGGGATGTTCGACGTTTCCCACATGGGGGAGATCCGGGTGCGTGGACCGAGGGCCCTGCCTCTCCTCCAGCGGCTGACGCCGAACGACGTCGGCGCGCTCCATCCGTTGCGCGCCCAGTACAGTGCGCTCCTGACCGAGCGGGGCACCTTCATCGACGATCTGCTCGTCTACTGTCTCGACCCGGAGGACTACCTGCTCGTGGTCAACGCCGCCTCGCGGGCGCGCGACCTGGAACTGCTCGAGACGGCGGCAGCGGCGGAGGGCCATGGCGTCCAGGTCGACGACCAGAGCGACGAGACCGCCCTGATCGCCGTCCAGGGGCCGCGGGCGGCGGAGATCGTGGCGGACGTCGTGGGCGGAGAAGCCGCCGAGCTCCGGTACTACTCGTTCCTCCACCAGGACGGGGCGAACAGGATGACTTCGCGCACGGGCTACACCGGCGAGGACGGCTTCGAGATCTACCTCCCTTCCGAGCGGGCGGAAGACCTGTGGGCGGAGTTCCTGGAGCGGGGCCGCGATGTCGGCCTGGCGCCGGCCGGTCTGGGCGCGAGAGACACGCTGCGGCTGGAGGCCGGGATGATGCTCTGCGGCCAGGACATCGGCGAGGAGACGACGCCCCTTGAGGCCGGGCTGTCCTGGATCGTCAAGTGGAAGAAGGGCGACTTCACAGGCCGCGACGCCCTGGCCCGCCAGCGGGAGAAGGGTTGCCGCCACCGGCTGGTCGGCTTCGAGGTGGAGGGCCGCGGCATCGCCCGGCACGGCCACCGGCTGACGGTCCGCGATGCTCCCGGCGCCGCAGGCCCGGTGACCAGCGGCGCCTTCGCACCCACGCTGGGGCGGGCGATCGGCATCGCCCGGCTGGATTGCAGTAGCGGCGGGCCGCCCGCGCCCGACAGCGCGGCTTCGGTTACGGTTCGCGGCCGGGAGATCGACTGCCGTATCGTCAAACTACCCTTCTACAGGCGCCCCAAGGCGGGCGCCTGAGTTCATGTGAGGTTCCGATGATTCCCGACGACCGCCTCTACACGGAGCAGCACGAGTGGCTCAAGGTCGAGGACGGCGAGGCCGTGCTCGGCATCACGGACTTCGCCCAGCAGGAACTGGGCGACGTCGTGTTCGTCGAACTGCCGGCGCCGGGACAGGAGTTCGCGGCCGGATCCGAAATCGGCGCGATCGAATCGGTCAAGGCGGTGGCGGAGATCTACACGCCCGTGGCGGGCTCGATCGAGGCCGTGAACGATGGACTCGAGGACGCTCCGGAAGTGGTCAACGAGGATCCCTACGGCGAGGGTTGGCTGGTGCGCCTCCGACTTCGGGAGGAAGGACCGCCGAACGACCTGATGACGGCCGCCGCGTACGAGGCGCAGTTGGCGGGCTGATTCGGACGCGCTGCGATGAAGGGCCTGGAGACCGTCATCCTGTCGTCGAGCCTGGCGGCGTGGTCGGTCGGCATCCTGGCCCAGATCGGCATTCTGCGGTGGAACCTGACGTTCGAGCTGGAGCTCTACCCTCTCTACATCCTGGCCGCGTTCACCGGCTGGTTCTTCGGCAACGTCTACGTTCACCGTTCGGGCCGCGAACGCCGCTTCGCGGGCCGGGCTCTGGACGAGGTCATTCTCCAGGTGGCCCGCACCCGGCTCCTGTTCGTGCTCTACCTGTTCGGGCCGCCCGGCTGGCTGTACCTGGTTCGTTCCATGGGCCGGAGGGAACAGCTCCAGGAGATGCCGTTGGTGCCGATCCTCACCTTCGGGGTGTACGCGGCGCTGTTCGCGGTGCCCGTCCTGCTGCGGGGCACGGCCGCCCAGCGGCGGAAGCTCGAGCTGGGCGGAGGCGATGACTAGGAGCGGCGACGCCGGGCGGAGGCGCCACGATGCCGGGCGGGATGCCTGGCCGTTCGAAGGCGGCGAGGCTTCGCCGCGGGCGGCCGAGATGCTCGCGCGGAGGATCGAGGACGACCTGAGGCGGCGCGGCCCGGTGCTGGTCGCCTTCTCGGGCGGGGTCGACTCCGGGCTGGTGGCGGCCCTGGCCCAGCGCGTCCTGGGCGACCGGGCGCTGGCGGTGACGGCGGCGGCCGAGACCCTCGCCGGCTCGGAACTCGATCACGCGCGCAGGCTGGCGGCCGAGATCGGCATCCGCCATCAGGTGACCACCTACAGCGAACTGGACGAGCCCGAGTTCCGGGCCAACCCCCGTCACCGTTGCTACGTGTGCCAGGGCCTGCGCATGGACCGCATGGTGGAACTGGCGGATTCCGGGGGCTTCGCCACCGTCTGCGACGGCACGAACGCCTCGGATCCGGGCCCGGACCGTCCGGGCCTGCGGGCCGTGCGCGAGCGAGGGGTCTACAGCCCGTTGCTGGAGCACGGCGTGACGAAGGCGGATGCCCGCGGGCTGGCGCGGGCGCTTGGTCTCACGGTCTGGGACCGGCCGGCGAATGCCTGCCTGTCTTCGCGGATACCTCACGGCCAGCTCGTCACGCTGCCCAAGCTCCGGCGCATCGAGGACGCCGAGGCGGAACTCCAGGGCCGCGGCTTCCGCGTCCTGAGAGTTCGTCACGACGGCGACTCGGCGCGGGTCGAGGTGGGGAAGGGCGAACTGCCGGCAGCCGAGAGGCAGTGGAGCGAGATCGAGGCGCGTCTGCTCGAGCTCGGTTTCGAGGGAGCGGCGCTCGACCGGCGCGGCTATCGAACCGGCGGCGCGGACGCTGCCTGATCCGGCGTCTCAATGAAACGGGAGCGACTCCTCGAGCTGCTGCGGGCCGTAGCCGCCGGCGAAGTCTCCCCAGAGGCCGCGCACGAACGCGTGGCGCGTTTGCCCTACCTGGACGTGGGCGCCGCCAGGCTCGATCTCGATCGGGAACTCCGGACCGGCCTGCCCGAGGTCGTCTTCGCTCAGGGCAAGAGCGACGACGAGCTGGTTCGGATCGTTGAAGCGATGATGGCGGACGCGGGCCGGGTGCTGGTCACGCGGGTGGCGCCGGCTGCCGGCGAACTTCTGAGCGCGGCGATTGCCGGCGGCCGCTTCGAGCCCCGGGCGGGGGTGTGGAGCGCCGGCCGCCTGGGGCCGCCGTCCGGGCGAAGGGTCGCCGTGCTGAGCGCCGGAACGTCGGACTTTCCGGTGGCGGAGGAGGCCGCGTCGTGTACCGAATGGCTGGGGCACGAAGTCGAGCGGATCCGGGATGTCGGCGTCGCCGGCATCCAGCGCGCGCTCGACTCGATCGATCCCCTCCGCCGGGCCGATGTGGCCGTCGTCGTGGCGGGAATGGACGGCGCCCTGCCGACGGTGGTCGCCGGCCTGGTGTCCTGTCCGGTCGTCGCGGTGCCGACCAGCGTCGGCTACGGCGCGAGCTTCGAGGGGCTCGCGCCGTTGCTGACCATGCTGACGGCCTGCGCCCCGGGCATCGCCGTCGTCAACATCGACAACGGGTTCGGCGCGGCGGCGCTGACTCACCGCATTCTGTCGACCAGCATCGCGTCGCCGTAGGAATAGAAGCGAAAGCCGCTCCCGGCCGCCTGGCGGTAGGCGTCGAGGACGCGGTTCCGGCCGGCGAACGCGCAGACCAGCATGAGCAGCGTCGACCGGGGCAGGTGGAAGTTCGTGATCAACCGGTCGACGACGCGGAACTCGTAGCCCGGACGGATGTAGAGCCCGGTCCGGCCGGCGCCGGCGGCGACCAGTCCATCCTCCGACGCCGCGGTCTCGAGAGAACGGACGACGGTCGTGCCGACGGCCACCACCCGGCGCCCGCTTCGGCGGGCGGCGGCGACCGCCCCGGCGGTTGCCTCCGGGATCTCGAAGCGCTCGGAGTCCATGACGTGCGCTTCCGGGTTCTCCGCCTTGACCGGCCGGAAGGTGCCCGGTCCGACGTGAAGCGTGAGGCTAGTCCGCCGGACCCCCCGCCGTTCGAGCGCCTCGAGGAGCGCGGGGGTGAAGTGGAGGCCGGCCGTTGGCGCCGCGACCGCGCCCGGCCGCGCCGCGTAGACCGTCTGGTAGCGCTCCCGGTCCCGCGGCTCGACCGGCCGGTCGATGTACGGCGGCAGGGGCGGCTCGCCGATCTTCTCCAGGAGCGGTTCGATCGGATGCTCGAAGGCCAGCCGGAAGCGTCCGTCGGCGCGTTCCTCGACCCGTGCCGCCGGCCCGCGCTCGACCTCGATGGTTGCGCCTGGGACCATGCGCCGGCCGGGGCGGAGCATGCACCACCAGGAGGCGGGACCGTCCCGCTCGACCAGCAGGATCTCCACCGCGCCGCCGGTCGGTCGCCGGGCCCGCAGCCGGGCCGGGATGACACGGGTGTCGTTGACGACGAGCAGGTCGCCGGGATCGAGCAGGTCCGGCAGCTCGCCGAAACGCCGTTCCCCGGTGGTCCGGCCGAGCACCAGCAGGCGGCTCTCGCCGCGTTCTCCGGGGTGCTGGGCGATCGCTTCCTGAGGCAGGTGGTAGTCGAAGTCCGAGGTCCGGAGCCCGCTGCCGGTCATGCTTCGCCGAGCCAGGTGCGGATCGCCCACGGTGAGCGCCGGCGCGTCTCGCGGCCGCCGGCCCCCAGCCTGGCAAGACGGTCGCTCAGGCCGTCGGCGAGCAGGCTCGAGCCGAGCACGGCGGCCGCGACCATCAGGCCGGGGAAGGCGGCGATCCACCATGCCGTGGTCAGGTGGCTCTGGCCGTCCGCGATCATCGAACCCCAACTCGGCTGCGGCGGCTGGACGCCGAGCCCCAGGAAAGAGAGCGCCGATTCGACCAGAATGCAGGCCCCCACCCGCAGACTGGCGTCTACCAGCAGGGGCGTCGTCGCGTTCGGCAGCAGATGGCGGATGAGCACGCCCGCTGGTGAGCGTCCGGCGGCGGCGGCGGCGAGCGCGAACCGTTCCTGCTTCAGCCGCAGCAGTTCGGCCCGGACCAGGCGCGCGAGACCCATCCAGCCCGTGCCGCCGATCAGCAGCACCAGGAGCGTGGTGTCCGGCCGGTAGAGCGCCGCCAGCAGGAGCACCAGGGCCAAGTGGGGGAAGCAGAGCAGGCCGTCCACCGTGCGCATCAGCGTCTGGTCGACGAAGCGGCCGCCGACCGCGGCGCAGGAGCCGACCAGGGTGCCCGCGGTCAGCGCGAGGCCGGCGGCCAGCAGGCCGATGGTCAAGGACACGCGTGAGCCGTGGAGCAGGCGCGAAAGGACGTCGCGCCCCAGGGCGTCCGTGCCCAGCCAGTTCCTGCGCCGCTCGGCGATGCCCTCCTCGCGGTGGTTCGTCACGGAACCGAATGGAACGCGAAGCGAGCCCGAGCGTCGCTCGAGAACCAGGTCGGCGTCGTCGACCGTCACCCGTTCCGCCAGCAACGGCTCGGCGCCGAGCGTGCGGACGACGAGCAGGGAGGACAGGGGCGGCCGCCGGCTCGACTCGGCGGCGTCGAGCTGCTCCGCGGGGTCGTGTGGCGCAAGCAGGGGGGCGGCCGCCGCGAGCAAGGCCAGACCGCAGAGGATGCCGGCTCCGGTGCGGGCCGCCGGTGGCAGGGGAGACCGGCTCATTCCACGCGGATCCTCGGGTCCAGCCGGGTGAGGAGGAGGTCCGCGGCGAGTGACGCGGCGATGACCAGGACGGCGCCGTATGCGGTGGCCGCGAGGACCACGGGAATGTCCCCCGACTGGATCGCCAGGAGCGTCGCGGTGCCAAGGCCGGGCCAGGCGAAGACGACTTCGGCCACGACGGCGCCGGAAAGCAGGAGGGGCGCCGACACGGAGGCAAGCTGAAGCAGGCGCGGAGCGGCATGAGCGAGGCCGTGGACGAGCAGGATCCGTGTCTCGGACAGGCCGCGGGCCCGGGCCGCGCGACCGGCCTCGGTGGCCTGGAACTCGATCAGCGAACTCCGGGTATAGCGGGCGATGTCGCCGGCCATCGACAGGCCGAGGACCAGCGCCGGAAGCCACAGGTGCGCCAGCACGTCGAGAGCGGCGGCTGCCGGCCCGAGTTCGAAGGCGGCGGCGGACGTCATGCCGCCGGCCGGCGCCAGCCCCAGACCCACCGCCAGCACGAGGACCGCCATCAGGCCGACCCAGAAGGTGGGCATGGCGTAGACCAGCAGACTTGCGACGCGCACGCTCAGGTCGAGCCGCGAGTTCGGGCGGAAGGCCGCGATCAGGCCCAGACCGATCCCGAGCAGGTACTGGGCGAGCAGGGCGGCGCCGGCCAGAAGGAGGGTGGGCGGCAAGGCATCGAACAGAAGGTCCGCCACGGGCTGGCCGGTCCGGTAGGACTGCCCCCAGTCCCAGCGCAGGACGACCGCTCCCAGCCAACGGAGATACTGCGCGGGAAGGGGCTGATCGAGCCCGTAGAGCGCGCGCAGCCGCTCCGCCTGCTCCGGCGGAATTCGTGGGTCGGAGGGCGCCATCGGATCGCCGGGCGCCAGCGCCACGACGGCGAACGCGAGAGTCAGGACGATCAGGAAGAGCACCGCCGCTGCCAGCAGGCGGCGCAGAACGAATCGGATCACCAGCGCGGCCGGAGGATCAACGCCACGCCCACTCCTGGAGGTTCGCCAGGGGGCTCAGGGCGTTCGGCGCCACGGATTCGAGTTCAACGTCGAACGCGGCCAGGCTCAGCGGTTCCCACAGCACCAGCATCGGCTGGTCGTCGTGCAGGATGCGCTGCAGCCGGTGGAGGTCTTCCAGGCCGGCCGAGGGGTCGGGCCGGACGGCGAAGCTGTCGAGCAGCCGATCGACTTCGGGGTTGGCGTACGCGGCGTAGTTGTCGCCGCCGGGGATCGATTGGCTGTGGAAGGCGTAACGGAGGTCGAGACTGGTGTCGATCGCGAAGGCGGAGGCCGCGGCGTCGAAGTCCTTGTCGCGCATCCGCTGAATCAGGGCGCCGGATTCGACGCGGCGGGGCCGGGCGTCGATGCCGACCGCGCGGAGGTCGGCCTGAATCATCTGCATCGCGTCCCAACGGGCGGGGGCGCCGGCGAAGGTCGCCAGCTCGAACCGGAACGGCACGCCGTCGCGGTCGAGGATGCCGTCGCCGTCGCCGTCGGTCCAGCCGGCGGCGGCGAGCGCGTCGCGGGCGGCCGGCGGGTCGTGGGGCCAGGGTTCGAGCGCGGCGTCGTGCGCCCAGACGCTCGAGATGACGGGACTGCTGCCGACTTCGGCGTTGCCGTGCAAGATGGTGGCCACCATTGCCTCCCGGTCGATCGCCATGGCTAGGGCGCGGCGGGTTTGAGCGTCCTGGAACCAGGGCTTTCGGGTGTTCCACGACACGAAGGTGAACTGGCGGTTGGGGTAGGCGATCAGGCGGAGGCCGGGCCGATTCGCAATCCGCTGCGCGTCGGTTGCGCCGAGCCCGCTGACGACGTCGACTTCACCCGAGAGCAGCAGGTTCGTCAGCGCGGCGCTGTCGGTCGCCGAACGCAGGATGATGCGCTCGAGGCGCGGGAGACCGTCCTCGAAGTAGTTCGGGTTGCGGCTCAGCACGAGTTCCTGGCCGGGCGTCCGGTTCTCCAGCAGGAAGGGGCCGCTGGTGACCAGGTTCTCGAAGAACCAGCCGGGGTCGCCGCGCCACTCGGCGAAGGGCCGCTGCTCCCAGGCGTGCTTCGGGAGGATGAGTCCGGTCGAGACGTCCGCCAGCACGGTGGGCAGGGCGGCGTCGAGGTGGAAGCGCACCGTTCCGGCGTCGATCACCTCGACGTCGGCGATCGACTCCTTGGAGAACGAGTAGTCCCAGGCGACGTTCGCGTCGGTCTGAGCGAGCCAGCTAAACCGGACATCCTCGGCCGTCACCGGTTCGCCGTCGCTCCATAGCGCGTCCTGACGCAGCCGCACGGTGAGTTGCAGGCGATCCTCGGAGAACTCCCAGTCGGCCGCCAGAGCGGGCGCCCAGGTCGGCGGACCGTCGCGGAAGTCCGGTCGTTCCGCCATCAGCGGCAGGAAGAACTGGTTGCCGATCGCGCCGTACGAGAGTGTCGCGGGTCCGATCAGCTCGTTCGGCGTCGGATACTCGAAGCGCATGCCGACGGTGAGGCGCGTCGTGTCCCGCGGGATGTCGGAAGCGCAGCCCCAACCGAGCATGGCAGCCAGTCCGGCCGCCGCCAGGAGCCGCGTCGCAACCACGGGAATCATCGTACACCGCGGCTGTCTTGTACCGTTCGAGCGTGTGGGACTGGATCGGCAGGGACGGAGGTCAACGGCGCCGGCGCGCCTGGGCGGCGGTCCTCGGCGCCTTCGTTCTCGCCGACCTCGCCCTGTTCGGCTGGCTGATTTTCCGGTCGCTGTCCGAGCGGGAGCTGAACCGGATCGTGATCGAGGCCCGGACGGAGGCGGAGGACCTCGCCGAGCGTATCGCGGGCCGGGTGGAGAGCACCGGTCGCGACCTGTACACGGCGATGGCGACCGAATCGGAGACGCGCAGCTACATCGATTCCGTGCTGGTGCAGCGCGACATCGTCGAGACCGTCGAGGTCTTCGACAGCGAGGGTCACCTGGTGTTCCGCAATCGCCGGGACGAAACCCGCACCGACGTCGGAAGCCCGCCGAACCTGGAGTCGCCGTCGCTGGTCGCGGAGACGGTGACCAACCAGGTGCCCTACGAGATCGTGACGGTACCGGTCGGCACGGTAGGCACCTTCCAGATCGGGATCTCGCGCAGCGAGCTGCAGCAGAGGCTCGTGGCCCTGCGCCGTGAGTTGCTGCGCCAGACCGCGATCGTCGCGGTGTTGACCGTCGCGCTGTTCGTGGCCGGCTACCTGCTCTACAGCCGCCTTTCGAGGCGGACCGCCCTGGTCGAGCGGCAGGCGCAGGAGGCGGAACAGATGGCCTACGTCGGCACCCTCGCTTCCGGCCTCGCGCACGAGATCCGCAGTCCCCTGAACTCGTTGAACCTGAACATGCAGATGCTCCAGGAAGAGATGCCGGCGGGCTCCTCGGAGCGTCTGGTCGCGATCACGCGTTCGGAAGTCGGTCGCCTGGAACGCCTCGTGTCCGACTTCCTGAGCTATGCGCGTCCGGAGGAGCTGAAGCTCGAGCAGACGACTGCGTCCGAACTCCTGGGCCACGGCGCCGAGGTGGTGGCCGGCAAGCTCCGGTCCGCCGGCATCCCCGTGGAGATCGGCGACCGCAGCGGCGGCGTTCCCTTTCAGGTCGATCGAGAGCAGATGAACCAGTTGCTGCTGAACCTGATCGACAATGCGGTGGCGGCGATGAGCGACTGCGACCGTCCCGTTCTCCGCCTCGAAGCGGAAGCCCGGCCGGGATCGGTCGTGCTCGCGGTCGGCGACAACGGGCCGGGCGTCGCCCCCGCGGACCGGGAGAGGGTGTTCGACCTGTTCCACTCGGGACGTCGCGGCGGCACCGGCCTGGGACTCGCGATCGTCCGCCGCATCGCCGCCACCCACGGCGGGCAAGCGCGGGTGCGGCAGGACGGGAGCGCCGGCGCCACCTTCGAGGTCGAGTTGCCGCTGTCGCCCCGTCGGTTGCGGGGCGATCATGGCTGACGTTCGATCCTCGGTACGATTCCGAACTGGGAGCGCTGGCTGTAGAGGCTTCCCCATGGTCCTTGTTCGACGTCCACGC
Organism: Candidatus Multivorans thiocomprendens; assembly: GCA_027493375.1. GTDB lineage: Bacteria > Acidobacteriota > Thermoanaerobaculia > Multivoradales > Multivoraceae > Multivorans > Multivorans thiocomprendens. Next base: position 47,290 of record JAPVWO010000059.1, read on the forward strand.
CAACCGGGACGATGGGTACGGTCAACGTCTCCGGGTCGGCACTCCTTCGGAGCAGCGGCGCGGCGGCGGAACAGGCGCCGGGCCTGCACTGCCGCGGCGGACCGACTTCGTCTCCGGTGTACAACCTGCCCCTGTTCAGCCAGTACCAGGCGCCGTCTTCCAGGCCGTCCGCTTGCAACTCGCCCGCGATCGGGTCGCCGTCGCCGTCGAAGCAGCCGGGCAACAGGGAAGCGATGATTCCGCTCTCGTCGGCTTCGAGCGGGTAGCTCCCGGTCCGGCCGTCTTCGCACGTCAGACGGAACGTGGCCGCGTTCCCGTCCAGCGGCCGGCCAACGACTCCGCCGTGACCCTTCCAGTAGGGCGCGACGTGTTCGCCCCCCCCCTTTCGTGTCGGTGAGGTGCGGGACGATCCCCATGAATCCGGTCCGATCGTGGGTCATCAGGGTGCCGTGAAGGCGTCCCGCAACGGTCAACACGAAACGGCGGTCGCCCCGGGGGTATGCCGTGATCCCGGCGGGGACCGGCGGTCTCAACCCTGGATTCAGCGACGATTCGCAGACCAAAGGGGCCAGCGCCACGTTCCTGTCGCCGTTGATCCAGTACCAACCGCCATCTTCTATGCCCTCGATCGCCAACTCGCCCCAAAGAGGCTGCCCGTCTTGAGCGATGCACGTGGACGGGCGGACGGCGCGCACGATCAGGCCGTCGTCGCCGGCGTACTCCCTGCTCGAGTACGAAGCGCCGCCGCATCGAAGCCGGAGTACCGCGGATCGCCCGTCGGACGGCCTGGCCGCGAAGCCGCCCGTGCCGCGCCAGTACGGGGCGACCCGCGACTCGCACGCGGGCGGTTCCGGTGGCGGGTCGGGGTCCGGTTGCGGCGGCGGGTCGGGATCCGGTAGCGGCGGCGGAGTGTCGCGAATCGTGCCTTCGGCGGTCAAGCGCAGGGCCAGAACGGCCCGACCCCGCGGGACCGCGACGCGTACGGTGAACTCCTCTTCGTCCTCGACGAGGTCGTCGGTGAAGGCGGCCACGCGGATCTCGGCCGTTGCCGCCGTCTTCGCGGCGCCGATCGCCGGAACCGTCACGCTGCCCGTCGCGGCGGCGTAGTCGGCGCTCGTGGCCGTGCCGTTCGCGGTCCGAAAGCTCAGAGTCAGACTTTCGCCCCCGCGCACCGGCCAGGTCGAGTGCGCCACGCCGAAGCTCAGGAACGTCCCTTCCGGACCTTCGGCGTCCGCGAGGCGAAGGCAGGAGTACACGGTCAGCAGATTCCCCGTCCTCCGCGTCTCCAGCGCCGTCGGCAGGGTCGCCGAGGCGGCCAGGTCGTTCCCGCACAGGGAAAGCTCTCGAAGGGCGGTCAAGTCGTCCAACTGGGGCGAGACACCGCCGGTGAGGCGGTTCCAGGCGAGGTCGAGATACCGGAGGTTCGCGAGCGCGCTCAGGTCGGGTATCTCCCCGGTCAGGCTGTTGCGATGCAGCCAGAGCGTCCTGAGGCTGGTGAGCTTGCTCGGGTCCGGGATGTTCCCCGTCAGTTCGTTGTCGGAGAGCACCAGTGACTGGAGGTTCGCGAGCGCGCTCAGGTCGGGTATCTCCCCGGTCAGGCTGTTGCGATGCAGCCAGAGTGTCCTGAGGCTGGTGAGCTTGCTCAGGTCCGGGATGTTCCCCGTCAGTTCGTTGTCGGAGAGCCTGAGCGTCCTGAGGCTGGTGAGCTTGCTCAGGTCCGGGATGCTTCCGGTCAGTTCGTTGTCGTCGAGCGCGAGTGTTCGGAGGCCGGCGAGCTTGCTCAGGTCCGGGATGTTCCCCGTCAAGTCGTTGTCGGAGAGCACGAGTGTTTGGAGGCCGGCGAGCTTGCTCAGGTCTGGGATGCTCCCGCTCAACCGGTTTTCGGTGAGATTGAGACTCTCGAGGTTGGCCAGTTCGCTCAGGTCGGGGATGCTCCCCGTCAAGTCGTTGCCTGCGAGATCGAGTTCCTGGAGGTTCGGAGGGAAGTGCGCGGCGACGATGCTCCCGCTCAGTTCGCTGGCGTGCAGCGTGAGGGACGAGAGGCTGGCGAGAGCGCTCAGGTCCGGGATGGTTCCGCCGGACAGGCCTTTCCTCCGCAGAGTCAGGCCGGCGACGCGGTTCTTGTTCGAAGCCAGGGCGATCCCGTCCCAGGAAGCGATGCTCAGCGTGTTCGTCCAGTTCAGGGCGCCCGTGCCCCGGAGTGTGTCCATGACGTTCAGCAAGGCGGCGCAGTCGCCGGCCAGCGCGACCGCGTCGCCTGGATTGACCGCGATGACGGCCGTGTCGCTGGCCGTGCAGGTCGCCTGCGCCGAAGCGGCGTTCGGCCAAACGGTCACCGTCAAGAGCGACCAAGCGGCGACGGTGAACCGGATCCGCAAGGCCCGCTCCCGTGGTCGGCGGATGTTCCTCTTGCTCGTCAACTTGACGTTGGCGGGGCAATGGCGACGCTACTACATGGCCAGTGGCGTGTGCCGCTCGAGGTTGGGCCGGCGACCCTGTCGCGGCGCCAACCTTGTCACGTCTTGTAGTGGCTCAGTACATATGAGACTCGGAGGTCCTTCAAGCCGCCGTGTTGTTTGGATACTGCCACGGCGTGAGTCCTCCGAGTGCCTGGTGCGGTCTTTGCCGCTTGTAGTGGTGGTTGAAGTCGTCGAGGCAGCGGTTGAGGGATTCGATCCGATGGGGCGGTTGGCAGGAGCCGTAGAACTCGTGTCGGTAGGTGGCCTGCGCCAACGGTCGACATGCTCTTGTGCTGGAACGTCGCGATACGGAAGAAGGTGAGAGCGTGATGGGTGCCAGGCGGTTGGGCTTGGCGCCCCTGCCGGTGCTGCCGCCGGTTGAGGCGGTGCCAGGCGGGACTGAGGAACCGCGGGACGTGAATAGGGAGATCGGACAGTAGGGAGAGTCGAGGTGATCCGGAAGGAACGCACCTGAACCCGACAGAAGGCTGCGTCCTCGCGGAACGTGATCCTCGGAACGGAGGCGACCGCCATCGCGGCCGGGGCGACCCGGACCGACTCGGAGTTGCCGGCGCAAGTGGAGGGCGCGCACCCGCGCTCTCGCCCACCGGCGCTGCCGCGAGCCGCTACACACCATTGACCGTTTCGTCCGGCGGATGCTACTGTCTGCCGCCGAAATGCCGCTGCGGCGGCGTAGAGCGGGTGCCGGACTCGTCCTTCGGCAACGCCAGATGACGACAACCGGCGCACGGAGCGATCGGCGCGCCGCTGAGAGAGAACGATGTACGCAGTGATAGAGACCGGCGGCAAGCAGGTCCGGGTCGAAGAAGGCGATGTCGTCGACCTGGAGCGCCTCGGCGGCGCCGAGGCCGGTTCGGAGGTGGTCTTCGACCGGGTGCTGATGATCGGTGGCGGCGAGGACGAGCCCGAAGTGGGCGAGCCGGTCGTCGAGGGCGCCAGGGTGCGGGCACAGCTCGTGAGCGACCTGCGCGGCCCGAAGATCGTCGTGTTCAAGTTCAAGCGCCGGAAGGGCTACCGCCGCCGCCGCGGACACCGGCAGGAGCTGCAGCGCTTCCGGATAGAAGCGATCGAACGAGACGGCGGGGCGTAAGCCTCTCGCCGGAGCAACGGAGGTCGAAGAGATGGCGCACAAGAAGGGCCAGGGCTCGAGCCGCAACGGCCGCGATTCGAATCCCAAGAACCTGGGCGTGAAGCGCTACGCGGGTGAGAGCGTGACCGGGGGCACGATCATCGTGCGCCAGCGGGGTACGCGCTTCTTTCCCGGCGAGAACGTGGGACGTGGCGGCGACGACACCCTCTACGCGCGCGCGGAAGGCGTCGTCGAGTTCCGCAACCGCGGCCGGCGCGGCACGGTGGTCAACGTCCATCCGGCCGGCTAGGCGTAGCGCCGCGGGGAGCGGCTCATGCACTTCATCGACGAGGCCGTCATCGATGTCCTCGCCGGTTCCGGCGGAGACGGCTGCCTGGCCTTCCGGCGCGAGAAGTTCGTGCCGCGGGGCGGCCCGTCGGGAGGCGACGGCGGCAACGGCGGCGACGTCGTTCTGGTCGGTTCGCCCGGGCTCGGCACTCTCTACCGTCTCAGCTTCCCGGCCGCCTACCACGCCGAGCGCGGCAGGCACGGCGAAGGATCGAACAAGACCGGCAGGAGCGGCAGCGATCTGGTGATTCCGGTGCCGCTCGGAACCGAGGTCCATGACGCCGCCACCGGCGAGCCGCTGGGCGAGGTCCTGGCCGAATCCGACCACCTCGTCGTGGCGCGCGGCGGCGCCGGCGGGCGCGGCAACGCCCGCTTCAAGAGCGCGCGCCAGCGAGCGCCGAGGCGGGTGGAAGCGGGAAGGCCGGGCGAGCAGCGCCGCCTGCGCCTGGAGCTGAAGCTGCTCGCCGACATCGGCGTCGTCGGCCTGCCGAACGCCGGCAAGTCGACCCTCATCAGCAGGCTGACCGCCGCGAAACCGAAGATCGCCGACTATCCCTTCACGACGCTGGTTCCCCAGCTCGGCGTGGTCGGACCGCCGGCGCTGCCGGTCGAAACGGAGCCCTTCGTGATCGCCGACCTGCCCGGACTGATCGCCGGCGCCGCCCAGGGGGCCGGCCTCGGAACCCGCTTTCTGCGCCACGTGGAGCGTTGCCGTGTCCTCCTGCACCTGGTCGACCTCGGCCCACAGCCGGAGGAGGGAGCGGGCGCGGTTCAGGCGGCCTTCGACACGATCTCGGCTGAACTGGGCGCCTTCAACGAGGATCTGCTCCGCCGGCCACGAGTCCTTTGCGGCTCGAAGCTCGACATCGCGGAGCCGGATCGGCGACGCGAACTGGCCGCGCTGGCCCGGAGAGAGGGCGTGGAGGCGTTCGAGGTCTCGGCGGTCGCGGGAACGGGGCTCGACCGCCTGGTTCGTGAACTGCGCCGCCTTCTGGACGCGGACGAGTCGGCCGGCGACGAAGCTGCCGTGGAAGCCGCCCCGCCATGAGGATCGCGCGGAGACGCGCCGACGATCGGGGCGAACGGCACGTGGGCCACCGCGCCGGGAGAGTTGGCCTGTTCGGCGGCAGTTTCGACCCGATCCACAACGGGCACATCCTGCCGGTGCTCGCCGCGCGGGAACTCCTGGATCTGGACGTCGTCCACTACCTGCCGACCGCCAGGCCGCCGCACAAGCCCCGGGGGACGGGGGCGCCGGCGCTCGCTCGGAACACGATGGTCGAGCTGGCGCTCCTGCCCTACCCCGAGCTGGTCGTCTCGGACGCTGAACTCGATCTCGGCCGGACCGCGTACACGGTGGACACGGTCGAGCGCTATGCGGCCGAGGACCCGGAGGCCGACCTGCACCTGCTGCTCGGCGTCGACAGCTTCAACGACCTCACGGCCTGGCGGCGGTTCGAAGACCTGATCGGCGCCGTCAGGCTGGTCGTTCTGGCACGGCCGGGCGAACGGGGCCTGGATCCGGCGGTGCGCGCGGCGGTCGAGGGCGCGCGCGGCTTCGATCTGGTCCGGCATCGCTCGGTCGATGTCTCGTCGAGCTCGATCCGCCGCCGGCTTTCCCTGGGCGAGGAGGTCGATGCCGGCTTGATGCCCGCCGCCGTGCTGCGGTACTGTCGCAAGTACGGGTTGTACCGTTGACGCAACCGCAGACGCTACAGGCCCGGTTGGGCGCAATCTCCCCAAGTCCCGAGGGGACCCCTGACTCCGAGGAGCGTGTCCGCGCCGTCGCTGCCGCGGCGATCGACCGGAAGGCGCAGGACCTTCGGGTTCTGGAACTCACCGACGTCAGCGACTTCACCGACTACTTCGTCATCTGCAACGGCGCCAACGCGCGCCAGGTGAGCGCGATCGCGGAGGCCGTGGAGCGGCGACTGCGGTCCCGCGGCGCCCGTCCCCTGCACCTGGAGGGGTCGGGACGCGGTCAGTGGGTGCTGCTCGACTACGGCGACGTCGTCGTCCACGTGTTCGACCCCGAACGGCGGGAGCTCTACCGGCTGGAGCGCCTGTGGTCCGACGCCCCGGACCGGACAGCGGAGCTGGCTCCGGACGGAGGACCGGTCTCGCATGGCGTCCCTGCTGCGACTTGAGGTCAACGGCCGCGAGCGGGAGCTGGCCGTGCCCGGGGCCGACGCCAGCGTGCTCGACCTGCTGGCGAGCCTCGATCAGCATCCGAAGACCGTGGCGGTCGAGGTGAACCGCGAACTCGTGCCGCGTGCACGGTTCGGCGACACCAGCCTCCAGGACGGCGACCGGGTGGAGATCGTCCGTTTCGTCCAGGGCGGTTGAGTGGTTGATCGGGTATAGTCGCCCGTCGCTGCCGGCCGCCCGAGCGGCTCGACAGAGGCGGCGCGGAGGCTGGGCCGCTAGCTCAATTGGCAGAGCAACAGACTCTTAATCTGTGGGTTCTAGGTTCGATTCCTAGGCGGCTCACCACGCCTCGCCCGTGGCGGCCTTCGCGGCACGATCAGGCGAAAGTGGCGGAACTGGTATACGCGCCAGACTTAGGATCTGGTCCCGAAAGGGTTGGGGGTTCGAGTCCCCCCTTTCGCACCAGCGGCGCGACCCGGTGGCGGACCGCTCCAGCACCCGTCCCCGGCCGGAAGTCGTCTGGACCAACAAGCCCCGCACCGCGGCGGCGGAAACGGCTCAGGGAGCCCACGACCCGCTTGGTGACGGACGTTGCCAATGAAGCCCACCACTACCGAAGGCGGATCGTGGTTCCGTCGAGTTCTACCGTCAGCGTGTTCCAGCGAGGTGAACGCTGTTGACGTTCGGCTTCCGACTCGGATCAGATTCAGGATCAGAATGCGCCCGGGACGTGAACGAGCTAGCGGGGGCAGAGACTGCGGGCCCCTTGCTCTTGCGATTCGGCGACCGCGGGTCCACGTTAGGGTCAGGAGGCAGGAAGACGAAATGAGCACGACCGCCCGAATCTTGATGCTCGGTATGGCAGCGACGCTGTTCGCGGGGGTTGCGGCGGGGCAGCCCTACCCGGACAGCTTGGGTGAAGAGCTCGGAGACTGGCCCCTCTGGAGGGCGGCGTTGAAGTCCCTCGAGCCTGACGGCTCCATCGAGTGGTCGTTGCCGGATTTCGGGGAGATCGACCCCGTAGCGGCGATCTGGGCGCGGGAACGAATCGACCAGTTCAGGGAGAAGTTCGGTTCCGCGGAGTCGCAGGGACTGGAGGAACTCAGCTACCCGCCGGAGTCGTACTGCTATGTCCCTGACTACGAGACAGTTGTCGGGACGTATCCGGATCCGGGGGTCGCTTCTCTGGACGGGATCCTTCTGTTGTCTGAAGTGGCGGTCACGGCGACGGTGTCCGAGATCATCCCTGGGTTTCCGCCGCTCCGGGCCCGATGGTGCTATTGGCGCTGTCGGACGGCATCCCACTCACTGAGCGGTCGCCGGTTCCAGACTACGTCCTCTTGCCTCTACGCAGAATGGTGATCGGGGGCATCCCCTTTTGTCACAATCGCTTCCGGGGGGCCGACTACGAGCCGGAGCTTGGCGACCGGGTTGTCGTGATCGGGTCTTGGCGGAACGGTATCGTTCCGCTCGGAAGACTGGCTTTCCGTGACGGTCCGAGGAAGGGGACCGGCACCATCGGTGAACTGACGGCCTACATGGGTCGGCTGGAATCCCGCGGCCTTCTTGAGGCCACGGCACATGTGGCCCGGCAGTTCGGGGGTTCCGAGGAGCGTCTCAAGCTCGAGCGGGCGTTCCGATCGTTGGAGCCGGCCCGTGCGGATTGTCCCATCGACGGCCTTTCCGTCTCCTCCGAAGGCGTTTGGAAGCTCAGCCTCGACTGTTCCGAAGCAGAGCGTTGAGCCGGTACAGGCCGCGGCGGCACTCGCCGTGCTGGCCGCTCTCCTGATGCCCCCTCTGCTGGAAGCGCAGACCGGCTGCACCCATGCGTCGCTGACGCAGACGAAGGCCTGGTCTCCGACGCCGAACCGGATCGCCATCGACATATCGACCAGTGACACGAGCCTGCCGGGTCCGCGACCGAAGAACATCCGCGACGCGGTGAACGACTGGACCTCCACGACAGCGTGCGCGGGTTCTTTGCCGGAGATGACGGCGTGGGACAAGAGCATGCGCCCTCTCAGGGGCGACGTCGAGAGGTGGGTCGTCAAGGTCGGCACGTACGAGAGGCTTGATCAAGAGGAAAGTTCCACGGTCCATCGAGCAGCAAAGGAAGATGACATTTGCGCGAGTGTTCTTCACAGCACGAAGAGGATCTACATCTACACGAACGCCGAGCCGCCGGCTGGCCGGTCTTGCAGCTCCTACCGTGGGCGTCTCGCGCACGAGATAGGCCACTTGCGCCGGACCTGCCCGGGGCGCCGATGCTGGCCGGCCGGGTCAACGTCACGAATCACATTCTGACGTGGACGGCGCCGAGCAGCGGCATCACTCGCTACCAGTTGCAGTCGAAGGACCCGGCCCGCGGCGGCTGGCACTTTCCGTCGGGCGGCTCGGCGACGCCGTCCAGTCTGAGCGCCACGACGCTGACCTGGAGCATCGTGACGCCGGCTTCGCTGGTTCGGCACTACCGTGTGCGGGCGACCGACGACGACGGCGACGGTCCCTGGTCGGGCGTTGTCGCGCTGACGTCCGCCGGTCCGCCGGCGCGGGTGTCCACTACCGGCGGCGTGTCGAACCGGACCCAGACGGTGCGGTGGTCGGCGCCCCGGTCCGATAGTGCGATCACGAAGTACCAGTTGCAGACCAGGAGCGGCGCCACGAGTTCCTGGAGATGGCCGGGCTCGGGCTCGCCGACGGCGTCGAACATTCCTTCGACGGTGAGGTCGTGGAGCGTCACGACCGCGGCGGGAGCGACCCGGCACTACCGTGTCCGCGCGGTCAGTGCGCTCGGCGACGGGGCCTGGTCTTCCCATGTCGCGCTCACCTCCGCCTCGCCGCCACCGCCGCCGCCGCCGCCGCTGTCGGCGCCGGACATCCCGAACTTCAGCAACCTTCCGTCGGGAGGAAGGGTGAACACGCCCTTCCCGGCCGCGACGGGAGGCAGGCCTCTTCCGACTCAGGTCAGATCTCACCTGCACGAAGACGAGTCCTTCGCTTCGGGCGCAGTTCATCGCACACGCTCCGCTCAAGGGAGAACGATGTCAGGTCGAGACGATGGCGATTGTGGGCTGAGCAGGAGCACGCGCATCCTGATGCTCGGTATGGCGGCGACGCTGCTGGCGGGGTCAGTAGTGGAAGCTCAGATCTGACTGTCCAGACGCCTAAGGGGCTGTGGCTGACGAGCCGGTCTCGGGCTCGAAGAACTGGTTGCTGAAACTGTCGAGAACAACCTCCGGGAGATGGCGCTTGAGTATCGCTTGCAGCGGGACCACTCGGACGAACGATCAAGGTTCGGCTATGACGTCGCGACGCAGAGAGATACCGACGGTTGCGCTCGGCTGCGAGCCACGAACGTAGCAGGTGCGTGGGTACTGACGCTAGCTGCGAAGAACTACCAGCTCGCTGATGCATAGGCCACTGGCCGTTGCGGCCGCCACGTTCTGCTTGCGGCGGGAGCGGCGGCCCAGGAATCGACTTGCACGGTTGGAAGTCTGACCGCGCTCACGGAAGCCTTCGGGAACACTCCGAAGAGCATCGCCTTTGACGTCACGACGGACACGACCGGCGTCAACATTCAAGAGGCCAACGAGGCACTCGGGGACTGGAAGAACTGCGCCGATGACTCGTCCAGGCGTATGCCGACACTGAACCTGAGTGACGGGTCGAGCAAGATCTATGGAACCGACCCGCCGCAGAGCCTGCCCGAAGGCACCGAAGTCTGGGTTTGGAGGTACGGCCGGAAGGCTGAAGCCGGGCTTACCCCGACAGACGACGAGTGAACTCCTGCGGGATGACCAAGTTCTCCAAGAGCCAGAACCTCCGAGAAGTCTGGGTCTTCAGTGATGCTGGAGCGTTCTGCCGAGCCAACGAAACGAGGCGCCACGAGATGGGGCACCCGCTTCGATTGGGCAATACCACTTCGGCGGCCTGCCGAGATATCAAGTCGATCATGTATGTGGGCGACGAGAGGAGGCTTCCACGAGGGTGGGCCGTTCAGGGCGCTGACTGCGACTCTGCCGAGAGGGAGTTCGAGATCGACAACCCCCTGGATTGCGATGGCGATGACTCGGACCACCCAGACTGCCAGGACGACTGTACCGGCGACGGAGAGGAGTCGGGCAGCAGTTCGATCTTCGATGTGGACGAGAACGGCATGCTGGTGTTCGTCGGCAACCGGTCGAGCACCTCGAGTACCTGCCCGGCACCCGCAAACCCATGTGAGGAGAACCCGGACCTGCCGACGTGCGGCGACGCTTGCGACCTCGACCCGGACCTTCCGCAGTGCCAGCCGGACTGCGAGGCGAAACCGAGCGCCGAGGGGTGTCCCGTGGACTGCTCGCGTCAGCCGAGCCATCCGGACTGCGACTGCTCGGTGAACCCGGACATTCCTTGTCCGATCGTGGAGACCTGCGACGGCCTCTGGAACGACCTGAACGGCAACGGGCGGATCGACGATGGCGAGGTGCATCCCGAACGCGTACTCACCGATCCCCGACGGAGGGGGCAGGCGAACCGGCCGGGTCAGTTTGTCGATGACGAGTTCCAGCGGCGCCGCGTACTGGCTGACGCTGGCGAAGCGTTCAAGCGTGACGGTGACGCTGAGCGCGCTGAGCCGGGACTTCGATTGTCACGTGGTTCCGGCCGGTGGAACGGTCCGGCCCGGTACTCCGCCTCCCGACGCCGCCGAGGATGGCGCGGCGAAACCCGAGTCGGCGCCATCTGTGTTCCCGTGCTCGGCCAACGCGGGGACTCGGGGCGATTCGTGGACCGGCGTCCTGGACGCCGGGACTCACGCGATCCAGGTCTGGCCTTTCGGGAGCGGCGCGGGCGACTTCACGGTGACCGTCTCGCTCACGGAGCTTGAGGACGGCGCTACGCCCGCCGGCCCCGCGGCGCCCGCGGACCCCGTTCGGACGTTGCCGTTCACGGACTCCGGAACGGTGGCGGCCGGCGCGGGAGAGCAGTCGTACACGTTCAAGATCCCGTCGGCCGGCGCGGTGAAGGCGGCGCTCACGAACCTGACGACTGACATCGACTGCTTCGTGACGGTCGGCGCGATCAAGAAGCGATGCACGAACCACGCCTCCACCAGGGACGATTCGTGGAGTGGAAGTCTGGACGCGGGCGTTTACTCGCTCCAGGTCTACGCCTGGCGGAAGGACGCCGGCTCGTACACGGTGAGCGTCGATGGTCCGTCGATTGCGCCTCCCGCGCCTCCGGCAGCGCCGGCGCCTCCGAGGACGACCCCTGACCCTGATCCTGAACCGGACCCGGATCCCGAGCCAGAATCTGAGCCGGAGCCGGACCTGCCCGGGGCGCCGACGCTGTCCGGCCGGGTCAACGTCACGAATCACATCCTGACCTGGGCGGCGCCGACCAGCGGCAGCGGCATCACTCGCTACCAGTTGCAGTCGAAGGACCCGCTCCGCGGCGGCTGGCACTTTCCGTCGGGCGGCTCGGGGACGTCTTCCAGTCTGAGCGCCACGACGCCGACCTGGAACATCGTGACGCCGGCTTCGCTGGTTCGGCACTACCGTGTGCGGGCGACCAACGACGACGGCGACGGTCCCTGGTCGGGCGTTGTCGCGCTCACCTCCGCCTCGCCGCCACCGCCGCCGCTGTCGGCGCCGGACATCCCGAACTTCAGCAACCTTCCGTCGGGAGGAAGGGTGAACACGCCCTTCCCGGCCGCGACGGGAGGCAGGCCTGGGATGTCGGCGTGTGCCGCCAGGAGTTCGAGATCGAGGTGCCCGCTTCCGAGGTGGACGCGGAGTACCTCCGGGTCGCCAGGGACTACCGTCGACGCGCGCGCATCGACGGCTTCCGCAAGGGGAAGGCGCCGCTCGACCTGGTGCGCCAGCGGTTCGCGGGCGCGATCGGCGAGGACGTCTCGGAGCGTCTGGCGCCGAAGTACTGGCAACGGGCGAGCGAAGAGGACGGCGTGCATGCCATGCTGCCGCCGAGCGTGGCGCCGGTACAGGCCGCTCCGGGCCAGCCGTTTCGCTTTACCGTGACCGTCGACGTCGAGCCCGAGGTCGAGATCGGGAACAGTCGGAGCTTCGAGCTGCCCCAGCCCGAGACGGAACCCAGTGAGGCCGAGGTCGACGAACTCCTGGAGCAGGTACGGCTCCAGCGTTCGACCTGGGTGCCGGTCGAGCGGGCCGCGGCTCGCGGCGACCGGGTGCGGGGCAGGATCCACCGCTCCGCGATGCCCGGCTACGCTCCGGAAGCGGCCGCCGAAGACGATCAGGATCGTGACCAGGACGATCGGGGTCCGGCGACGCACGAGATCGATCTCGAACTCGGAGATGAGCGCGCATGGCCCGAGCTCACGGACAACCTGACCGGCCTGTCGGCGGGCCAGAGGGCGGACTTCGAGCGCACCGAGACGGACGAGGACGTCGAGCGGCAACGCGGCTACGAGATCGAGGTCGAGGAGGTTCTGGAGCGCAAGCTGCCGGACGTGGACGACGCCTGGGCGAGCAGTCTCGCCGCCACGATCGAGACCGTCGACGATCTGCGCCGGCAACTCGGCGAGCAGGTGCGGGCGCAGAAGACCGAGCAGGCCGGCCAGCAGCGCACCGACGCGCTGCTCGACCAGTTGAGGGAGCGCTATCCGGTCACTCTGCCCGAGGCGGTCGTGGAGCGCGAGGCGCTCCAGATGGCCCGGTCCTACGCGAACAACCTGGCTCGCCAGGGGTTCGACCTCGAGCGCCAGCAGTTGCCCTGGGAGCAGTTGATGGAGGAGATCCGGCCGCAGGCGGAGAAGCGGGCGCATTCCTCGTTCCTGCTCGACCGGATCGCCCGCGACGACGGCGTCGAGGCAACGGCGCAGGACCTGGAGCGGGCGCTGGAGATCATGGCCCGGGCCCGCAACACGAACCGCGGCCGCCTGCGCCGCGAGCTCGAGCGGGACGGCGGCCTGGAGATGTTGAGAGTCGAACTCAGGCGGGATCGGACGGTGCAGGCTCTTCTGGCGGCCAACGCGCCGCCCGAGGAACCGCGCGCCCCGGCGGACGAGCCCGCCGCGGAAGGAGAGGACTAGAGCGATGCTGGTACCAATGGTGGCCGGGCAGCTGAACCTCGCGGAAGGAGACGGCTAGACAATGCTGGTACCCATGGTGGTCGAGCAGACCAATCGGGGCGAACGGGCCTATGACATCTACTCGCGGCTGCTCAAGGACAACATCGTGTTCCTGGGCCGGGCGATCGACGACGAAGTGGCGAACCTGGTCATCGCGCAGATGCTCTTCCTCGAGTCCGAGAACCCGGAGAAGGACATCTCGCTCTACATCAACTCGCCGGGAGGTTCGGTGACCGCCGGTTTCGCGATCTACGACACGATGCAGCACGTCAAGCCGGACGTCTCCACCCTCTGCGTCGGCCAGGCGGCGTCCTTCGCCGCGGTCCTGCTCGCGGGCGGCGCCAAGGAGAAGCGGATGGTGCTGCCCAACGCCCGCGTGCTGATTCACCAGCCCTGGGTGCAGAGCCTGGGCGGCCAGCAGACGGACATCGACATCCACGCTCAGGACCTGCTGCGGATGCGCGGCCGAATCGACGAACTGCTGGCGTTGCACACCGGAAAGTCGACGAAAGAGGTGCACGCCGACACCGAGCGGGACAAGATCCTCACCGCCGAAATGGCGGTCGAGTACGGGCTTGCGGACCGCGTCGTCGAGCGCCGCGGAGCCTCCTAGCGGAGTCCAGACGGAGCTTCGGCGGCGGGCTCCGGAGTCCTGGCCGTGCTAGCATCCGACTTTGCGCACGGCCTCTGGAGTGCGTGCGAACGGGCCGAACGAGACGCGAGAAACGAGCCGGAACGACCAATCGTGGCGAAGAAGGACAGTGGCGACGACGCGCTGAGGTGCTCGTTCTGCAGCAAGAGCCAGCGAGAGGTCAAGAAGCTCATCGCCGGCCCTACCGTCTTCATTTGCGACGAGTGCGTCGACATCTGCCTCGACATCATCGCCGAGGACCGGATGCTGGAACAGCGCCAGGAAGCGGCGCTGCCGAAGCCCCGGGAACTCAAGAAGCTGCTCGACGACTACGTGATCGGCCAGGAGCAGGCGAAGAAGAAGCTCGCGGTCGCGGTCTACAACCACTACAAGCGGATCGACTTCGGCGAACGGTCCCGGACCGACGTCGAGCTCCAGAAGTCGAACATCCTGCTGATCGGCCCCACGGGCACCGGCAAGACCCTGCTCGCGCAGACCCTGGCGCGGCTGTTGAGCGTCCCGTTCACGATCGCGGACGCGACCACGCTGACCGAGGCCGGCTACGTCGGCGAGGACGTCGAGAACATCATCCTCAAGCTCTACCAGGCGTCCGGTAGCGACAAGGAGAAGACCCAGCGCGGCATCGTCTACATCGACGAGGTGGACAAGATCTGCCGCAAGGGCGACAACCCGTCGATCACGCGGGACGTTTCGGGCGAGGGCGTCCAGCAGGCGCTGCTCAAGATCCTCGAGGGCACCCAGTGCAACGTGCCGCCCCAGGGAGGGCGCAAGCACCCGCACCAGGAGTTCCTCCAGATCGACACGACGAACATCCTCTTCATCTGCGGTGGCGCCTTCGTCGGTCTCGAAGAGCGCATCGAAGGGCGGATGAACGAGAAGACGATGGGCTTCGGCGCCGAGATCAAGGATCGCGACAGGCGGGCGGGCGAGATGCTCCGCCACGTGCTTCCCGAGGACCTGATCAAGTACGGACTCATACCCGAGTTCGTCGGCCGCCTGCCGGTGGTGGCGACCCTGGAGCAGCTCGACGAGGACGCCCTGGTCCGGATCCTGACGGAGCCGAAGAACTCCCTCGTGCGGCAGTACGAGGCGATGTTCGAGTTCGAGGACGTCAAGCTCACGTTCACGGCCGAGGCGTTGCGCGCGGTCGCCCGCCAGGCGATGAAGCGCAACGTCGGCGCCCGGGGGCTCCGGATCATCCTCGAGGAGCTGATGCTGGAGTTGATGTACGGCCTGCCGTCGGAAGCCGGCGTCAAGGAGTGCGTCATCAACGAGGACGTGGTGGTCAACGGCATTCAGCCGCTGACCGTGTACGAGAAAGCGGGATAGCGATGGCCTCGGGATACGTTTCGACCTCGAGCGACCGGCTGCCCGTCGTGCCGCTGCGGGACATGGTGGTCTTCCCGCAGATGATGGCGCCGTTCATCGTCGGCCGCCGCGGTTCCGTGCTGGCGCTGGAACAGACGCTGCGCACGGCCGGCAAGCTGATCTTCCTGGTCGCCCAGCGGGATCCGAAGGTCGACGACCCGGGGATCGACGACATCCACCGGATCGGCGTCGTCGCCCGGGTGGTGCAGAACGTCAAGCTGCCGAACGGCAACGTGAAGGTGATGGTCGAGGGACTGCGACGGGCCGAGTTGCGGACGCTCGAGGAGATCGACGGCGCCTTCGAAGCGGAGGTCGAGGTCTACGAGATCGACTACCCGGCCGACGACAAGGTCCAGGTCTACATGAGCCGCCTGCTCAACAGCTTCGAGCAGTACGCGAAGATGTCTCACCATCTGGCCTTCGAGAGCCTGATGTCGACGCTGAAGCTCGACGATCCCGACCGCTTCGCCGACGCCCTGGCCGCTCACCTGACCGTGTCGACGGCCGAGAAGCAGACGCTGCTCGAGACCCTGAATCCGTACGAACGCCTGCAGGCCGTGCACGACCTGCTCGATGTCGAGGTCGAGAAGATCAACATCGACAAGCGGATCAACGTGCAGGTCAAGAAGCAGATGGAGAAGGCTCAGAAGGAGTACTACCTCAACGAGAAGATCAAGGCGATTCACCACGAGCTCGGGCGCAAGGACGAGCGCGGCGACGAGATCGCCGAGCTGAAGGAGAAGATCGAGAAGTCGGGCGCCCCGAAGCTGGTACGCGAGAAGGCGGAGCAGGAGTTGCGGCGGCTGGAGGCGATGCCGCCGGTGTCGGCCGAGGCGACCGTGTCGCGGAACTACGTCGACTGGCTGGTGTCGGTGCCGTGGAAGAAGCGCAGCCGCGAGCTGAAGGACCTGAAGAAGGCGGCGCGGATCCTGGACGAGGGGCACTACGGTCTGGAGAAGGTCAAGGAGCGAGTACTCGAGTTCCTGGCCGTCCGCCAGCTCACCCACAAGAACCAGAACTCGATCATCTGCTTCGTCGGTCCTCCGGGCGTCGGAAAGTCCTCGCTGGCCAAGTCGATCGCCGCCGCCACCGGCCGCAAGTTCGTGCGCCTGTCTCTCGGCGGCGTTCGCGACGAGGCCGAGATCCGCGGACACCGGCGCACCTACATCGGCGCGTTTCCCGGCCAGATCATCCAGATGATGAAGCGCGCGGGCACGGTCAACCCGGTCTTCCTCCTAGACGAGGTCGACAAGATGTCGATGGACTTCCGCGGCGACCCGTCGTCCGCGCTGCTCGAGGTGCTCGATCCGGAGCAGAACGACACCTTCGTCGATCACTACTTGGACATCGAGTACGACCTCTCCAAGGTCATGTTCATCGCCACCGCGAACGTCGAGCACCCGATTCCGCCGGCGCTCAAGGACCGGATGGAGATCATCCAGCTCGCCGGGTACACGCCGAACGAGAAACTGGAGATCGCGCGCCAGTTCCTCGTGCCGAGGCAACTGGACAGCCACGGTCTGACCGAGGACGCGATCCGCTTCGGCGAAGACAGCCTCGGTCACCTGATGGACTCCTACACGCGCGAGGCGGGCGTCCGCAACCTCGAGCGCGAGATCGCGGCGGTCTGCCGCAAGCTGGCCCGCCGGCTGGTCGAAGAGGGCCGCGCGAAGAAGCTGAAGGCCCTTGCGAAGGCCAAGGGCGGTGCGAAGGCCGAGAGTGGCGAGAGTGCGATCGCGGTCGACCGGGAACTCGTCGGCGAGCTCCTCGGCAAGCCGAAGTTCCGGCCCTACAAGAAGCTCGACGAGTCCGAGGTCGGCGTCGCCACCGGTCTGGCCTGGACCCAGGCGGGCGGCGAGCTGTTGCAGAGCGAAGTCGGCCTGATGAAGGGCAGCGGCAAACTGATCCTCACCGGCAAGCTGGGCGACGTGATGAAGGAGTCGGCGCGAGCGGCGATGTCCTACCTGCGCAGCCGCGCCGACGGATTCGGCCTGGAGCCCGGCTTCCATGCCGACCAGGACCTCCACATTCACGTGCCCGAGGGCGCCATCCCCAAGGACGGGCCGTCCGCGGGCATCACGATGGCGTCGGCGCTCATCTCTTCCCTTCTGCGGGTACCGGTGCGCGGCGACGTGGCGATGACCGGCGAGATCACGCTGCGCGGGAAGGTGCTGCCCGTGGGCGGTATCAAGGACAAGGTGCTGGCCGCCTACCGCGCGGGGATCTTCGAGATCCTGCTGCCGAAGGAGAACGACAAGGACCTGGAAGAGGTGCCTGAGGAAGTCCGCGACAAGATGAAGTTCCACCTCGTGGAGTCGATGGACGAGGTCCTGGAGATCGTCTTCGACGGAGTCGTGCAGAGGGCGCCGGAGGTCGCGGCGGAGTTCCAGAAGCCCGCCTCCGAGGCGCCGCCCGCGAACGTGGCTCACTGAAACCGCGAACGTGGCCCACTGAAGAGGCCCACTCAGGAGGTCGAGCGGGACCTTGAAGGTCCGTGACGCCCGCTTCGTGGTTTCCGCCGTTCGGGCGGCCGATCTGCCAAGGGACGGCCGGCGGCAGATCGCCTTCGCCGGTCGCTCGAACGTTGGCAAGTCGAGCCTGATCAACCGGCTGCTGGGCCGCAAGGACCTTGCCCGCACGAGTTCCAGGCCGGGGCGGACCCGGAGCGTCAACTTCTTCCTGATCGACGACTCCTGGTACGTCGTGGACCTGCCCGGTTACGGCTATGCGCGGGTTTCGAAGAGCGAACGGGAGGCCTGGGGTCGGAGCGTCGACCGGTACTTCCGTTCGGCTGCCGGACGGGTCCGCGTCGTGCTGCTCGTCGATGGTAAGGTCGCGGGCACGCCGCTCGACTCCGAAGCATACGGTTACCTCAAGAGTCTGGGACTCGAACCCGTCGTGGTGGTGACCAAGATCGACCGCGTGAAACGGGGGGCTCGAGCCGGGACCCTTGCCAAGGTTGCAGAGCTGCTGGGAATGCCGTCCGCGGCTGAGCTGTTTCCCGTGTCGTCTCGAACCGGCGAAGGAGTCTCGCGGCTGTTTGCGGAGTTGCTCGGCCCTTGACGCTCGGATCTCGAATACCGGGGGCGCGTCTCTCGGCGAGGATGAAGAAAGATGACGATCGACGGAGCCCGTGATGCAGGGCGTAGCGGAAACGGCGGCGCCAGGGCGGCGGAGAGCGCCGATCTGGCCTTCGACCTGAAAGCGCTGAAGGACCTGAGCAATGCGGACCTTCTCGAGCTGGCCCACAAGCTGGAGGTCGTCGGCGCCACCGGTATGCCGAGGCAGGAGTTGACCTTCAAGATCCTGGAGGCGCAGACGGAGAAGAGCGGGCTGCTGTTCTGCGAAGGGGTCCTCGAGTGCCTGACCGACGGCTTCGGGTTTCTGCGCGCGCCGGAGTACAGCTACCTGCCGGGGCCGGACGACATCTACGTCTCCCGCAGCCAGATCCGGCGCTTCGACCTGCGCACCGGCGACACCGTTTCGGGTCAGGTGCGCAAGCCGAGGGAGAAGGGTGAGCGCTATCTCGCCCTGATCAAGCTCGAGGCGGTGAACTTCGAGCATCCGGACGTGGTCCGGCAGAAGATCTTCTTCGACAACCTGACCCCGCTGTACCCCGAGGAGCGGCTCCAGCTGGAGGTCTCCGGGGACCTGTCGTCTCGCGTGACGGACCTGGTGACGCCGATGGGAAAGGGCCAGCGCGCGCTGATCGTGGCGCCGCCGCGCACCGGCAAGACGATGCTCCTGCAGTCCCTGGCTCGATCGATCGCCACCAACCACCCCGAGGTCGTGCTGGTCGTCCTGCTGATCGACGAGCGCCCCGAGGAAGTGACGGACATGGAGCGGTCGGTGCGCGGAGAGGTCGTCTCGTCGACCTTCGACGAGCCGGCTTCGCGGCACACCCAGGTCGCCGAGATGGTGATCGAGAAGGCCAAGCGGCTGGTCGAGTACGGCAAGGACGTGGTCATCCTGCTCGACTCGATCACTCGCCTGGCTCGCGCCTACAACACGGTGCAGCCGCCTTCGGGCAAGGTGCTGTCGGGAGGTATCGACGCCAACGCCCTGCAGCGTCCGAAGCGGTTCTTCGGCGCCGCCCGGAACATCGAGGGCGGCGGCTCGCTGACCATCGTGGCCACGGCGCTGGTCGACACGGGCAGCCGGATGGACGACGTGATCTTCGAGGAGTTCAAGGGCACCGGCAACTCGGAACTGCATCTCGACCGCAAGCTGGTCGACAAGCGGATCTTCCCGGCCATCGACATCGAGAAGTCCGGCACCCGCAAGGAGGAGCTGCTGCTGACGCCGGACGAACTGCAGCGGGT
This sequence comes from Candidatus Multivorans thiocomprendens, assembly GCA_027493375.1. Taxonomy (GTDB): domain Bacteria; phylum Acidobacteriota; class Thermoanaerobaculia; order Multivoradales; family Multivoraceae; genus Multivorans; species Multivorans thiocomprendens. The sequence continues at coordinate 66,764 of JAPVWO010000059.1, forward strand.
CTGGGTGCTGCGCAAGGTGCTGAATCCGCTGCCTGTGGTCGAGGCTATGGAGGTGCTCCAGGAGCGTCTCAAGAACACGCCGTCGAACGCGGACTTCCTGGCGGCGATGTCGAGAGGCGCAAGGGGAGCGTCGAACTGAGTCCCGCACCCGCAAGCCCCCGGGTCGCCGTGCTGCCGACGGCGCCTGCCTCGATCCTGGCCGACTATCACGAACTCCTGAATCTCGCGGGCTATCGCGAGGTGATCGATCCGTCCGTCGATACGGCGCTCAAGATCAACATCTCCTGGCACTTCTTCTACCCTGGCAGCTCGACGACGCCCTGGCAGCTCGAGGGCGTCGTGCGGGCGATGAAGAAGGACGGCTACGACCCGGCGCTGATTCACGGCTGCCACAACCGGACGGTCGTCATCGACGCCCGCCTGGGCGAGCGGGAGAACAAGCAGATCGACGTCATCGAGGCGCACGGTCTGCGCAACGTCCACCTCTACGAGGAGGGCGAGGAGTGGCTGCCGGTCCGGGAGGCCGTGGGGGACCTCGCCTCGCGCTTCCTCTGCCTGAACGACGTCTATCCCCAGGGTTTCCACTTTCCGGCGCGGTTCGTCGGCGAGAACATCATCCACCTGCCGACCGTCAAGACCCACGTCTTCACGACCACGACCGGGGCGATGAAGAACGCGTTCGGGGGGCTCCTGAACGAGCGCCGGCACTGGACCCATCCGGTCATCCACGAGACCCTGGTCGACCTGCTGATGATCCAGCGGCACATCCACCGGGGCGTGTTCGCGGCCATGGACGGCACCTTCGCGGGCGACGGCCCGGGACCACGGTGCATGATTCCGCGGGTGGGCAACGTGATCCTGGCCAGCGCGGACCAGGTGGCGATCGACGCGGTGGCCGCGAAGCTGATGGGCTTCGACCCGCTGCAGATCCGCTACATCCGCCTCGCGCACGATCTGGGGCTCGGCTGCGGCGACCCGCGAGACATCGAGATCGTGGGCGATCCGGCCGTTGCCGGCAAGAGCTGGGGCTTCGTCGGCCCCTTCCGGAAGATGACCTTCGCGGCGCGGATGCAGCACAGGATCTACTGGGGTCCCCTGCGGCGTCCGATCGAATGGTCGCTGCGCACCTTTCTCGCGCCCTGGGCCTATCTGGCGAGCGTTCTCTACCACGACACCTTCTGGTATCCGTACAAGGCGAAACGGCAGATGGCCGAGGCCCTCTCCAGTCCCTGGGGCCGCCTGTTCGCGGGCTGGGACAGGGCAGGGGCCGACGGCCGCGGCTATCCGGAGATCGAAGACCGGCCGGCCGCCGTGTTCCGCACCGGCTGGCGGGCCTTCCTGACCTCTCTTCGCATCCTCTGGACCTGCCTGCGGGAAGCGCCTGAAGTCGCCATGCGCCTGAGCCGCCGCTCAGGCGCCACCGGCGTTCACGGTTCGGGTTCCTGAGCCTGTCCTCCGCCTGTCGATGAGCGGCCGGCGGTGGCGGGAAACCGGCGCCGCGATCGCGGTCGTGTGTGCTCTGGCGTTGATGGTGTTCCATGCGGGCACGTTCCACCGCGGGGCCACCGCGTTCTCCCTGGCCGTCGGCGCCACTCTGCTGCTCGTGTTCGCGTTTCTCGGCCGCCGATCGTTCCTGGATCCGCTGGCGGTGGGAGGTGGTGCCTGGCCGTGGTGGCCGGAGCTTCTCGGAGTCCTCTGGCTTTCGGTCTTGGCGAGCTGGATTCAGTCACCGGTCGGCCGCGCTGGCGAGGCGATCGTTCTCTTCCTCCTGCCGGCTGCCTGGGCAGCGGCGGGGATCGGGCGGCTCCTGGGCTCGGAGGCAGCCGTGCGCACCGCTCTGGCCGGCTGCGCCGTGGTTGGCACGGCGGTGTCGACCTGGGCGCTGGCCATGCAGCCGCTCCACGAAGAGGGCCGGGCCGCTCTGCCGATCGGTCACCACAACCAGTTGGCGCTGGTGCTCGTGGCGATTCTGCCGCCCGCCGTGCTCGGCGCCTGGCGGGCCGCCGGACCGGATCGGCGGAGGTTGCGTCAGGGCGCGGCGCTCTTCGTCGGCGCGGTCCTGGTCTGGACTCTGGCCGCCACCGGTTCGATGTCCGCGTTGGCGGCGCTGGTTGTCCAGGCGGTAGCGGCCGCTGCCTGGATGCTGTGGCGGAGCAGGGGGCGCCGCTTGCTCGTTCCGCTCGCTGCGTTGCTGGCTCTGGCCGCCGGCCTGGCGCTTGCGACAGCCTGGGCGGGCTCCCGGCTCGACGTGCCGGGCCCGCTCGGCCGTCTGGGCGCGGTGCTGCGGCTCGAGGACCCGTCGCTCCTGGCCCGCCGCACCTACGCCGAAGCCGCTGCCTCCGGCTTCGCGGAGCGTCCGCTCCTGGGCTGGGGTCCAGGGTCGACGAGCTGGACCCTGGCGAACCACTGGCGTCCGGCGCCGGGCGTTCATCCGCCGGGCGAGGTGGTCACGGACGCCCACAGCCTGGTGGCCCAGGCGCCCTACGAACTCGGCATCGCCGGTTCGGTCCTGTTGCTGTTGCTGGCGGCTCGCTACGGCCGGGCTCGCCTGGGCGGACTGAGCGATCCTCGCGTGCGCGACCCGGATCTCCTGGCGGCGGCGCTGCTGGGTCTGACCGGCGCCGGAGTCTGCCTGGCATTCGGGGTCTTCGCCGTGGTCACGGCGGTGCCCGCGGTGCTGATTCTCAACCTGGGCCTGGCGGCCGCGGCGCGGCCGGCCCGGACCGAGGGCAATGACCTGCACTCGTTGCCGGCGTGGTGGCGGCGAGGGCTCCAGATGGCGTTCCATCTCTGGCTCGTCGCCGCGCTGGGCTGGACCTGGCAGCGGACCTCGGCTGCCCGGTCGTACGAACTCGCGGTGGCTGCCGGGACTGCGGCGGTGGGACAGACGCCCGGGGTCCCCGGAGAGGAGGTCGGCGGGGGCACGGACCTGCTCCGGACGGCCGCTGCCTCCGATCCGTCCTTCCCACTCTACCAGGCGCGGCTCGATCCCTGGGCCGCGGCCGAGGCCGCCGACGGCCTCGCTCCGCTATGGCTCCTGGCCGGGGTCGATCGGAGCATCGACGCCGGGAGGCGCCGACTGGCGCTCGAGCGAGCCTGCGACCTCGACCCGCTGTCCGCGCTGGCCCCGTTCGAACTCATGCGTCTGGAGCGGGAGGCCGGCGGCGCGGCCACGGATCCCCGCGTGGCCGCGCCGGCGGCGCGGGCGGTTCTCGCCGAACCTCTCCTTCTGGCCGCGTCGGCGTTCGAGGGAGACCCGGACCTGCGGTCCGAAGTTCATCGGCGGATCCGGTCGTGGCCGGGCTTGCCGCCGGGTTGGCTGGCCGCGTTCGAGGAGTTGTGGTTCGGACTCGACTGGTCGAACGGCCGCGAAGATCCCCCGCTCGACGTACTGTCGGTCGATGCCGACAGCCGTCCGGCGGTCTCGTTCAGCCTCTTCGCTTTCCGCCGTCCGCCCTGGTCGCTCTCTATCGGCGCGGTGCCGCTCCGGAGCCATCGCCTGGAGTTCATCGCGGCCCACGATCTTCCCGCGGTGACCCGGTTGCCGCAGACCGCTCCCGAACCGTTCTGGTTCCGTCGCTGCGGGGCAGAGTAGGGGGACTCACGCCGCGCCGGTGGCTTCGGCGTCGTCGGCGGCCACGCGGTTGCGGCCGGCATGCTTCGCCTGGTACATCGCGTTGTCCGCCAGTTGCAGCAGGCGGGTCGCGGCGCCTTGTGGGCCCGGCGTCTCGTCATGGTCGCCGCCGGCGTCCGCCCGCATCGAGGCGGCGCCGATCGAGCAGGTCACGCGGACCAGTGGGCGGCGCCCTGGCGGCTCACCGCCCGCGAAGATGGTGGCTGCCAGGGTCGCGCGGAGCCGCTCGGCTTCGCGGAGACAGCGATCGAGGTCGGCGCCGGGCAACACGACGACGAACTCGTCACCGCCGTAGCGCGCGGCGAAGCCCCTTTCCCGGCTGGCGGCCCTCTCGATGAGACCGGCGACCTGGCTCAAGACCCGGCTGCCGGTCACATGGCCATGGCGGTCGTTCACCCGCTTGAAGTGATCCAGGTCGAGGAACAGCAGGCCGATGTAGCCTCCGTCCCGCCCCGCGCCCGCGATCGCATCGGTCAGGCCGCGGTGCAACGTGCGGTCGTCGAAGAGGCCGGTGAGACTGTCCCGGCGCGAGTCTCCGGCGCGCCGGGTGCCGGCGACCTCGCGGAGAGCGGTGGCGGCTCGTGCCGCGAGTTCTTCCGTGGAGACCTTCCCGACGTTGTTGTCGCGCCTGATCACGGCATGGATCTTATGGCGATGCCGTTGTGGTTGGATGCGGACATGCCTGGACGCGGCGCCTCACCAGCTCTCTACCCAAGGTCGGAGGACGACCTCGAAAGCCCAGGTGGAACGGTGCTGGCGGTGGAGGTCCAGGTAGAGGTCGGCGATTCGGTCCGGGTCCGCCATGTTGTCGTCCACGGTCGTGCCGGCGAGGCGGTGCCAGCGGCTGCCGTCCTCCTGTGTCCAGCCGATTGCCGCGTCGATCGGCACGTGAGCGACGTGGATGCCCTTCGGTCCGAGTTCTCTCGCCATACTCTGGGCCAGACCGGCCTTCGCGTGACACGCCATGGCGAAGGCGCCGCTCCTGGCGAATCCCCTGAGCGCACCGCTGGCGTTGGTGAAGATGATCGTGCCGCGGTGGCCGTCGGCCTCCGGCTCCGCGTCGCCGAGCATCCGGCGGCTGGCCTCCTGGCCGACCAGGAAAGCGCTGTAGGCGGAGTTGTCGAGTACCTGGCGGACGAGCGTGCGGTCCGCTTCGGTGATGTCCTTGCGGAAGATCTCCGCCATCCGGCCGTCGATGTTGTGAATGACCAGGCTCGGGCTCCCGAGATCGCTCTCGACCGCCTCGAAGAGGCCGGCGACAGCGTTCGGGTCGCTGGCGTCGCAGCCGTAGCGCCGTACACCATGGTCTCGCTCGAGATCGAGCAGGGCGGGCTTGTCCGGCGTCCGGGCGGCGACGGCGACTCGCATTCCCTCACGCGACAGGAGACGGGCGCAGCTCGCGCTGATGCCCGGACCGCTGCCGACGATCAGGGCGACTTCGGCACGCGCTTCACTGTTGGGCATCGGAGATCCGTTCCAGGCGAGCCGGAACGCTCTTGTGCCAGGGTGTGCCGGCGATGGGATCGCGGTCGGCGGCGGCGGTCAGTTCGTTCGGCGCAACGCCGTCGAGCGTGCGCCGGCCGGCCTCGTCGGGATAGTCGAGGCCGAGACCGTTCGGAAGGGAGATGTGCCCGTCCTGCATCCGGTCGCTGATCGCGGCGAGGACCTCGGTGGCGCCCTGCGAAGTCACCAGGCGGACCCGGTCGCCGTCCCCGATCTCGAGGGCCGCGGCGTCGTGCGGCGACAGGGCCAGCGCCTCTTCCAGCGCCTTGCGCCGCCACCTGGGGTCGCGGTAGATCGTGTTCGCCGTGAAGGAACGGCGCTCGCCGGCGGAGAGCACGAGCGGGAACGTCCCGCTGGTGATGGCGGGGCCTTCCGCCGCGACCAGGGCGTGGATCGCGCCGAACAGCTCCGGGATGGCGAGCTGGAGGCGACCGGTCGCCGTCTGCACGCGGTCCCAACTGACTTTGGGCGGGTCGACGGAGAACACCAGGCCCCGGGGGCTGTCGATGATCGCGTCGAACAGGGCTTCGCCGAGTGCGTCGCCGTCGCCTTCGATGCCGGCCCGGCGCACGGAGTCGGGGAAGCGGCGGGCGCAGATCCGCGCCGCGCTCCACAGGGCGGCGCCGGACTTCGCGTCCGCCGGCAAGGTCTCGCCCAGGGTCCGGTAGAGGAGTGCCGGCGCCGTTCCGGCGAGGCGGGGATTCTCCCTGATCGCGGCCATGAACGCGTCGGCGAACGTCGGCCTTCCGCCGTCTCGCAGGGCGCTGCGGAGCTCCTCGACCAGCTCCCCGGAGTAGCCGCCGAGGGCCTCCGTCAGCCGGCAGTGGATCTCCGGCTCCGGCAGCGGCCCCGCCTTGTCCGTCGGCGGCGGCGCCAGAAGCGCCCGGCGCAGGAAGAAGGCGTTCTCCGGGAACTCGAAGTTGAAGAACACCGCCTCCGCCTTCTCGTATTGCGTGGTCGCGGGCAGCACGTAGTCGGCCAGCCGGGCGGTCTCGGTCATCGCCACGTCGATCGCGACGACGAACTCGAGCGAGTCGAGCGCCGCGCGCATCTTCCCGCTCTCCGCCAGCGAGTGGACCGGGTTGGCGCTTTCGATGAGCATCGCCCGGAAGCGTTTCGGGTGGTCGCCGAGGACTTCCTCGGCGATCCGGTTGCAGGGAACGAGCCCGGCAACGACGGGCGCGCCGGTCACCGGAGTCGTCCGTGGACCCGACGACCGCGCGGCCGTCAGCGGCACGAGCGAGGTGGATACGTTCATCGCGCCCGATTTGCCGAAGTTCCCCGTGAGCATCCAGACCAGTCGCTGCAGGTAGCTGACCAGGGTCGAGTTTCGGTTCATCTGGACACCGAGATCCTCGAACACGGAAACGCTCGAGGCCCTGGCGATGCGGCGGACGGCGGTGCGGACGAGTTCCTCGGAGACGCCGCAGACGGAGCACGCGGAGGGGATGTCGGTCTGCTCGAGGTGGGGACGGACCTCGTCGAAGCCTTCGGTGTGACGGGCGACGAACTCGTCGTTCACGAGCCCTTCCTCGAGCAGGACGCCGAGCATCGCCATCAGTAGCCAGGCGTCGGTGCCGGGCTTCACCTGGAGGAAGATGTCGGCCAGGTCCGCCGTTTCGGAGCGCCGGACGTCGATGACGATCAGGCAGCGTTCCGGGTCCTTCGCGAGCTCGCGCAGCGTGACCCGGGCGCGGGGGACGCCGTGTGACTGCCACGGGTTCTTGCCGAGGAAGATGCCTACCTCGCAGTGGTGGAAGTCGCCGCGTGAGTGCGCGCCGACCATCTGGCCGGCGACCCACATCTCGCCCGTCTTCTCCTGCGCGAGCGCGTTGGACCGGTAGACCGAGCCCAGCGTGCGCAGGGTGGAACGGGCGTAGAAGCCGGGCAGGTGATTCCCCTGGCCTCCCCCGCCGTAGTAGAAGATCGACTCGCCGCCGAACCGGTCGCGAATCCCGGCGAAGCGCTCGGCCACCTCGCGGATCGCGGTGTCCCAGTCGATCTCCTCGAAGCTGCCGTCCGGGCGCCGGCGCAGCGGCGACAGCACGCGGTCACGGCTGTTCTGGTAGTGGTTCAGACGTCCGGCCTTCTGGCAGACGTAGCCTTTCGAGACGGGGTTCGCGCGGTCGCCTCGCAGCCGCGTGAACTGCCGTCCGTCGTCGCCGCCCAACTGGACCTCGATGCCGCAGTTGCTCTCGCACAGGATGCACGCGGTCGGCTCCCACGGAGGTGTCTGTTCCGGCTGAATCGGTTGGTGGCTTGCGGGCTCCATGGCGGCTCCTGAACGGCGGGCGGGTTTGCGCACCGGAGCTTATGCGGACCGCCGGAATCGCCCAGGCTGCTACCGTGCAGATCGGTGACCGCATCGGGCAAGAGCGATCCGCCGCTCCGCCGATCCCTCGGCCAGCACCACCTCCGCCGCGCGGAGTCCGCGAGTCCCGCGGTCGACTTCCTGGGGGTGTCCGGGCGCACGGTCATCGAGATCGGCCCCGGCGGCGGCGTGCTGACGCGACTGCTCCTGGAGCGGGGTGCGAGCCGCGTCATCGCCTGCGAACTCGATCCTTCATGGACCTTCGCATTGCGCCGGCGGTTCCCCGACCGGCGGATCCGCCTCGCGGTGGGCGACGCCTGCGACCTGAGCTACGAGCGCGCGCCCGCCGCGGCCCGGATCGCCGGCAATCTGCCCTACAACGTGGCCACGCGGATCGTCTCCAGGGTGCTCGAGCGCGCTCCGGTCGGCCTGCGGGCGGCCTTTCTGGTTCAGCGCGAGGTCGCGGACCGGTTGACCGCGGCGCCCGGCGACGGGGCCTACGGCGCGATGACGGTGCTGACCCGGGCCCGTGCCGCCGCGCGCCGTCTGGCCGTCGTCATGCCCGGGAGCTTCGTGCCGCCGCCGGCCGTCACCAGCGCCTTCGTGGGTCTGGAACGGGTCGCGCCTCCGATCGAGGAGGAGGAGTGGCTCGACTTCAAGGCGCTGGTTCGAACCGCGTTCACCCGCCGCCGCAAGACCCTCCTGAACAACCTGGTCGCGGTCATGGAGCGGCCCGCGGCGGCCGCGGCGATCTCGGCGCTGGGGCTGCCCCCGATGGTTCGGGCGGAGGCACTCGGCCTGGATGAGTTCGTCGAGCTGTTCCGCGTCTGCTGAGTTGCTCACACGGATATAGCCATATCCGGCTTCATCGGATACAATCGCCAGCCCGTGCATGTTCCCGTCAACGCTTCATGGGGAGGGCGTCGATGATTCGCTCCGATGATGGCCCCAGACGGTTCGCACTTGGGAGGGGTCTGCCGGCGGGCAAGGCCGGCGAACTCGGCGGTCTGCTGTTGCTCATGCTCGGTGCGCTCCTGCTGCTCAGTCTCCTGAGCTACCAGCCGGGCGATCCGAGCTTCATGCGCAGCGCCGAGGGCTCTGTGGAGGCGGCCAATCTGATCGGTCCGATGGGCGCCGACGTCGCCGCCGCCGGATTCGGTTTTCTCGGGTTTGCCGTGCTCGCCGTGCCGCTGGCGCTCCTCGGTCTGGGTTACCGCCTGGTCCGCGCCCGCGCCGACGTTCCCTCCGTCCTGCAGGGGGCGGGCATCGTGGTCGCCCTGGTAGCCGCGCCGACACTGGCGGCTCTGACCGCGGGCGAAGTCGCTTTCCGGGGTGAGTCGCTGATGGCCGGGGGTTTCCTGGGGTCGACGATCGCCGGGGCGGTCGGAGGACAGTTGGGCGCGCTCGGAACCGGAGTGATCGCCGTCTCGGGCCTCGTGTTCGGGGTCGCGTTGATGCTGCGGAGCAGCCTGGACGAATCGGTCGCCGCCGGTGTTCGCCGATTCAAGGCGTTCCTTGCCCCGCTCAAGCCCAGGGTGCGGAAGAAGGCCAGGGCCAGGGCGCCGGAGAAGGCGAAGGAACGCGGCAAGGGAAAGACCTCGCCGCAGCCGGCGGAAGACTCTCCGCTCGTGGATCTGCCGCTTCGCCGGACCGCGGTGAGGAAGGCAAGGGCGGCGGTCCCCGGATCGGAGGAGGCCAGGACCGCACAGCCGGCCGCGACAGGGACGACGCGGGCGCCGGCCGCAGTCGCGAAGACGGCCGTAACGGGCACGGAGAAGGCGGAATCGCCGGTCGAAAACACGGAACTGCCGCCGCTCGATCTGCTCTACAACGAAGAGGTCAACAGCGAGGTCGACGAAGACGGGTTGAGGGAACTCGGTGAACTCATCTGCGCCCGCTGCGCCGAGTTCGGAGTCGAGGGCACGGTCGAAGGCATCAGCCCCGGTCCGGTCATCACCGTCTTCGAGTTCCAGCCGGCGCCCGGCGTGAAGGTCGCCCAGATCGTCAACCTCCAGGACGATCTGGCGCTCTCCCTGAAGGCCGAGGCGATCCGGATCGAACGCATGCCCGGCCGATCGACTCTGGGCATCGAGGTTCCGAACAAGCACAGGACGATCATCCCCCTGGGCAGCCTTCTGGCCGACTCCGGGTTCCGGGACGGCAAGTCCCCGCTCACGATGGCGCTCGGGCGCACTCTCCGTGGCGAGCCGTACTTCGCCGACCTGGCCAAGATGCCGCATCTGCTGGTAGCGGGGGCCACCGGCGCGGGCAAGAGCGTGGGCCTCCAGGGCATGCTGACTTCCTTCCTGTATCGCGCGCGGAGTGACGAAGTCCAGTTCATCCTGATCGACCCGAAGCGGATCGAACTCGGGGTTTACGCGGACATTCCGCACTTGAAGACCGCCGTGGTGGTGGAACCGAAGCAGGCCTCGAACGCACTGCGCTGGGCCGTGGCCGAGATGGAGCGCCGCTACCGTTTGCTGGCGGAGGTTCACGTCCGATCGATCGACTTCTACAACCGGGCAATCGCCGATCCGGAAGTGGCGAACCGTCTGCGCCTTCGGGACGAGGAGGCGGACGAACCCGCCGAGCCTCGGAATCTCGAACCGCTCCCGTACTACGTGATCGTGATCGACGAACTGGCCGACCTGATGATGGTCGCCTCGTCCGAGGTCGAGACGTCGATCGCCCGGCTGGCGCAGATGGCGCGGGCGGTCGGCATCCACCTGATCGTGGCGACCCAGCGCCCCTCGGTCGATGTCCTGACGGGCACGATCAAGGCGAACTTCCCGTGCCGGATCTCCTATGCCGCCGCAACGCGGCATGATTCGCGAACAATCCTCGACCAGGTCGGCGCGGAGAAGCTGCTCGGCAAGGGCGACATGCTGTTCATGCCGCCCGGCAGCGGGCGGATGCTCCGCCTCCACGGCGCTTTCGTGACGGAGCAGGAAACGGCGGCTCTGGTCCGCTGGCTCAAGCGGCAGGGCCAGCCCAACCTCGATCCGGCGGTGCTGGCGCCGCCGCCCGAGGACCGTTCGGCAAGCGCCGGGGAGAACGGCGGCGACGATGTTCTCTACGACGAGGCGGCCCGGCTCGTCGTCGCGGAACGGATGGGATCCGCGAGCTTCCTCCAGCGTCGAATGAGAGTGGGCTTCTCCCGTGCTTCGCGCCTCGTGGACCTGATGGAACAGGATGGCATTCTGGGCCCCGCCCAGGGCAGCAAGCCCCGGGAAGTCCTGGTTCCGCCCGACTACTTCGAAGAAGTCGATCAGTCGCAGATCGCCTTCCAGTAAGTTGAGCGGACGATGTCCGCGCACCCGAGCTTCGAGAGGATCGCCTTCTTCGGCACGCCGGAGTTCGCGGTGCCGTCGCTCGCCGCTCTGGACTCGGTCGGCCGACGTCCGATCGTCGTCGTCAGCCAGCCGGCGCGGCGCGCGGGCCGGGGAAACCGGGTGGTCGAACCCCCCGTTGCCCGTTGGGCGCAAGCCCACGGCGTCGACCTGCTACAGCCGGCGCGGGTGCGGGACGACGAGTTTCTCGGCCGGCTCCGCGCCATGGACGTCGACCTTGCCGTGGTCGCTGCCTACGGCCAGATCTTCCCTCGCGGTCTGCTCAGCTTGCCGTCCTGGGGCTGCCTGAACGTTCACGCATCCCTGCTGCCTGCCTGGCGCGGCGCCTCGCCGATCCAGGCCGCGGTCGCCGCCGGCGAAACGGTCACGGGAGTGACCACGATGGTCATGGAGGAAGGTCTCGACACGGGGCCGATCCTGCTGCGTGAAGAGGTGGCGATCGGTCCGCTCGAGACAGCCGGCGAGTTGGCGCCGCGCCTCGCCGCGACTGGCGGCCGGCTTCTCGTCCGTACGCTGGACGGCCTGGAGGCCGGCGATATCGAACCCCGGCCGCAGTGCGAGGCGGCGGCGAGCTACGCGCCGATGCTCCGTCCGGAGGACGGCGTCGTTGACTGGGATCGGGAAGCCGGCGAGATCGTCTGCCGGGTGCGTGCCCATGAGCCGTGGCCTGGATCCCGGACGTGGCTGCGGGGCGAGGCGATACGGATCGTGGCGGCGCGGCCCGTAACCTCGTTCGCGGGACCGGACCGGGGCAACGGCCGGGATCGGCCGGGAGCGTTCCTGGGTTTCCGGGAGCTGGAAGGCATCGGCCGCGCGGCGGTGGTCCGGTGCGGCGGTTCGTCGGCTCTGGCGCTCGATCGTGTGCAGCGTCCGGGCCGTCGTCCGGTCAGTGGCATCGACCTGGCGAACGGCCTGCGTCTGACGGTCGGCGAGCGCTTCGGGGCGCGGACATGACCCGTCGACGACCGATTCGAAATCTGGGTTCGGGTCCGAGCTGGCGACGCGGCCGGACCGAGGCGCCGCTCACGGCCCACGCCAAGGCGAGGGAGTCGGCCGCGTTCGTTCTCGAGCGGACGCTCGAGTCCAGGGCCCCCGCCTCGACCTTCCTCGACGGTGCGCTCGAGCGTTGCGATCCGAGGGACCACGGTCTGTTGCGGGAACTCGTGCTGGGAACGCTGCGCTGGCTGCGCTTCATCGACCATGTGCTCGTCTCGGCCTCGGGAAGGCCGCTTTCCCGGATCCAGCGCGCGCTGCTGGCTCCGCTGAGGATCGCCGTGTACCAGCTCTTCTTCCTGGACCGCGTTCCCGCCCACGCGGCGGTCAGCGAAGCGGTGGAGCAGGCGTCGGGCCGCACCCATGCCGGCGGCGCCAGTTTCGTCAACGGCGTGCTTCGGCGGATCGCCCGTTCGCCGCGCCGTGACGCCTGGCCGGTCGGAGCGGACGATCCGGTCGTCCGGCTCGGCATCCTGCACTCTCACCCGGACCTGCTGGTGAAGCGCTGGATCAGCAACTACGGCAAGAAGCGGACCATCGCCATCCTCACTGCGAACAACCGTCCGAAACCGCTGCATCTGCTCGCTTTCCGCGAGCGGGGAGGCCGGGCCCCGTTGGCGGAGCAGTTGATCGACGAGGATGTGGGCGTCGAGCCGTCGGTGCTGGCGCCGCACTGCCTCACCGTCCAGTGGGGCAACCCGCTGTTCTCGGAGGCCTACCGGCGCGGCGCCTTCTACGTGCAGGACGAGGCGAGTCAGTTGGCGGCGCTCGTGCCTCCGCCCGCGCCACGGGAGCGGGTACTCGACATCGCCGCGGCCCCGGGCGGCAAGACGTTCGCGTTGCTCGCGGAGCAGCCGGATGCTCTCTGCGTGGCGAGTGACGTGTCGCTCGCGCGTCTGCACACCATGCGCCGCAATGCCGCTCGCCTGGCCCTGGCGCCGCTGCTCTGCGCCGCGGACGGCGTCGCCCTTCCGTTTCGTGACCGCTTCGATCGCGTCGTCGTCGACCTGCCGTGCAGTGGTACCGGCACTCTGCGCAAGCACCCCGAACTCAAGTGGCGGATCAGCAGGGCCGAGATCGAGCGGCTCGCGGAGCAGGCCCTCTCGCTGGTCGGCGGCGCGGCCGATTGCGTGCGGCCGGGCGGTTCGCTGGTCGTTCTCACCTGTTCGATCGAACCCGAGGAGAACGAGGACGTCGTCGCGGCCTTCCTGGGGTCACGGTCCGACTTCAGTCGGCGGGACCTTGGCGCCGACCTGCGGAAGCCGGCCGCCGACCACGTCGAGGCGCCCGGCCTGTGGCGGCTGCTTCCGGCCGAAGGTCACGACGGCTTCACGGTCCAGGCCCTCCGACGCACGGCCGGCTGATGGAGCTGCCGGGCGGGCGCCGGCACTCGCCAGCCTCGCCCGCCGAGCCACGGACCACCGGAAATATATGTATACATTGACATTTCCGGCAGTTCTGCCGTAGATTGTCAGGGCTTCGTGGGCTTCACGAGCAAAACAACCGAGCATACCCGAAGATGAAACGGAGTACCAGAAGCCAGGCGGCGGAGATGCCTGCCGGGAACGCTGCGTCCACCCTGGCTTCCGGTCCACCAGCAGCAACTCCGGAGTGGCTCGGTTAGCCCGTGATCCCAGGCGAGTTCCATGGGGGCTCGCCACCCGTAATCGAACATTGGAGGAGTAGGTTCCATGGCCGGAAAGGCAGACATCGTAGACGCCGTAGCCGAGGGCGCGGGTCTCAGCAAGAAGCAGGCGGCGGATGCCGTCCAGTCCCTGATTGACAGCATCTCGAGCCATCTGCAGAAGGGCGACCGCGTGCAGCTTCCGGGCCTCGGGAGTTTCTCCGTGTCCCACCGCGCCGCTCGCGCCGGGCGCAACCCGAAGACCGGCGAGTCGCTCATGATCGGGGCCAGCAACGGCGTTCGGTTCAAGGTCAGCCGTCCGCTGAAGGACGCGCTCAACTAAGCACTCATGTTCGGCTGGGCGGCCGACTGGCCGCATCAGCCGATCATGAGTGCGTGACCCCGTGCGACTGCGGTCGCACGGGCACCAGGCCCCCAGCGGCCTTGGCCGCCTCTACCTCCCGGCGCTAGCGCACCAGGGGGTAGAGGCCTGCCAGCCGTGCCGGTTTGACGCCGGCGGCGAACAGCGACCAGATCAGCCAGTTCGCCGCCACGGTGCGAACGACGCCTCGTTCGGCGAAGCGTCGGGACGAGGTGGTCGCTCGCTGTTCGACGATCGAGATGCGTCCCTGACGGCGGAGGCGGCCGATGAAGTCGAGATCCTCGAGGATCGGCAGGTCGGAGAAACCGCCGCAGGCGGCATAGGCGGCTGTGGTAGCGAACTGAGCCTGGTCGCCGAGCGGCAGGCGCAGCCTGCGTGTCCGAATGTCGACGAGGACCCGGCCCCGCCGTAGCAGCGGCGGCGCCGCATCGAAGTCGACAAGAAAGCCGCCGCCTGCCGCGCCGGCGTCGACCGCGTGTTCCACGCCACGTCTCGCAGCCGCTGGCAGCCGGGTGTCGGCGTGGAGGAACAGCAGCACGTCGGCTCCGGTCTCGACTGCCAGCTCGGCGCCCCGGCGTAGCTGGAGTCCACGTCCCGCCCGCGGCACGGTCGCGACCCGGGCGCCCGTGCCGGAGGCCAGCTCCGCGGTGCGATCCCTGCTGCCGCCGTCGACGACGATGAGCTCATCGCAGTGAGTCCGGGCCGCGGCGATGGCGGCCTCTACCCGGGCCGCCTCCTCGAGCACCGGCATGACGATGGCTAGCCGCATCCCGAACTCTCAGGCGGGCGAGTGACGCGGGCGACTTGTGATGACGGCCGGGCGCATTTCGGACTGTTAGGTTAGCGAGCCGGGATGAGCGCAGACACCTTCAGTCACCTCGATCGCCGGGGGCGGGCCCGGATGGTCGACGTTTCCGCCAAGGAAGTGACCCGGCGCGTGGCCGAGGCGTCCTGCCGCGTCCTGCTCTCCGAGCCGACAGTCGAGCGGCTGGAGCGGCTGCCCAAAGGCGATGCCTTGACAGTGGCCCGGATCGCCGGCGTTCAGGCCGCGAAGAGCACGGCAACGTGGATTCCCCTGGCCCATCCCCTGCCGCTCGACCAGGTCGAGGTGGAGATCGAACCGGTCGATGGCGGCGTCGGGATCCGCAGCCGGGTCGTCGCGACGGCTCGCACGGGAGCGGAGATGGAAGCACTTACCGCGTGCGCCTCGGCGGCTCTCGCCCTCTACGACATGGTCAAGTCGGTCGAACGCGGCGCGGTCATCACGGATCTCCTGCTTGAAGCGAAGAGCGGGGGCCGAAGCGGCGACTACCGCCGCGGCGCCGCCCCCTGACGAAATCCGACCCGATGTCGCCGATCCGCTCCGGACTCGACCGCCTGCTCGAGGACGCCGGACGCATCAGGGGCCGGCGCTATGCGCTGCTCTGCCATCAGGCATCGCTCAGCCGGCACGGCGTCCACGCTCATCTGGCCCTGGACGCGGTGCAGCCGGCGACGGTACTGCTGGGGCCGGAGCACGGTTTCTACGGAGTCGAACAGGACATGGTCGCGTCCGGCGACCAGCGGGATCCGTGGACCGGCCGTCCGGTGGTCTCGCTGTACGGGGGGGATGTCCGGAGCCTCCGGCCGCGACCGGGCGTCTTCGACGGCTGCGACCTGGTGGTGGTCGACCTCCAGGACGTCGGCGCGCGCTACTACACGTTCGCCGCCACCGCGGTGTGGACGGCCGAGGCGGCACTTCAGGCCGGCTGCGAGGTGTGGGTCCTCGATCGACCCAATCCGCTCGGTGGCCTGGAAGTGGAGGGCAACCTCCTGGATCTCGACTTCACGTCCTTTGTCGGCGCCTTCAGGATGCCGCAGAGGCACGGTCTGACGATGGCGGAGATTCTCCTGCTGGAGGGCCGCCGGCGCGGCTGGGACAGCGGCTCGCTGACGGTGTTCGAGGTCGAGGGCTGGCGCCGGCGGCAGGCGTGGCGGGAGGTCGGCCGGCCCTGGACTGCGCCCTCGCCCAACATGCCGACACTGGAGACGGCGCATCTCTACCCGGGCCTGTGCCTGTTCGAGGCGACCACCATCTCGGAGGGTCGGGGAACCACGAGGCCGTTTCAGCTCCTGGGCGTCCCTGGCGCCGACGCGCCCGCGCTCGCCGGCCGCTGCAGGGAGCGCCTGGCGGCCGCCGGGCTCTCCGGGGTTTCCGTGGTGCCCGCGATGTTCAGGCCTCAGTTCCAGAAACACGCCGGCGCCGTCTGCGCCGGAGTCGAACTGCGGCTGGAGGACGCCGGCCTGCTCCGGCCGGTGCGGCTGGGCTTCGAGCTGCTGCTGGCTTTCCGCGACGTTCTCGGGGCCGACTTCGGTTGGCGGCGGGAGCCGTACGAGTTCGTCGTCGACACGCCGGCGATCGACCTCCTGGCGGGTACGGACGGTTTCCGGATCGGTCTCGACGGCGGAGACGAGGTCGAACGCTGGTATGCCTCCTGGGAGGCGGATCAGCGAGACTTCCGCGCGGAGTGCGATTCGGTCTTGCTGTACTCCTGAAGCGCTGCAACAATCCGCTTCCGATGCAGCGGGTTCTGATCGCCGATTCGCTGGCGCCGGCCGGCGTCGAAGTCCTTCGCCAGAGCGCCGAGGTCGATGAACTTCGGGACGCGGACCGGCCGCGTCTGACCGAGTTGATCGCCGACTACGACGCCGTCATCGTGCGTAGCGGAACGCGGATCACGCGCGAGGTGCTGGAGGGCGGAGACCGCCTCAAGGTCGTGGGCCGCGCCGGCGTCGGCGTCGACAACATCGACATCGCCGCCGCGACGCGGCGCGGCGTGCTGGTCATCAACGCGCCGACGGCGAACTCGCTTTCGGCCACCGAGCACACGTTCGCCCTGCTGCTGGCGCTGGCGCGACGGATTCCGTCCGCGGACGCGTCGCTCAAGGCTGAGCGCTGGGAGCGCAAGAGCCACGTTGGCAGCGAGTTGCAGGGGAAGACGCTGGGCGTGATCGGCTTCGGTCAGATCGGCCGGCGGGTGGCCACCCGCGCCAGGGCCTTCGAGATGGAGACGCTCGCCTACGACCCGTTCCTCCAGGCGGAGGTCGCGCGCCGTCTCGATGTCGAGCCGGCGGCACTGAACGACCTGCTGGCACGGTCCGATTTCATCACCTTCCACACCCCGCTCACGGACCAGACCAGGAACATGCTCGACGAGTCGCGCATCGCCCTGATGAAGGATGGCGCGGCAGTGATCAATGTGGGGCGCGGCGGTGTGGTCGACGCCGACGCCCTGCTCGCCGCGCTCGAGTCCGGCAAGCTCTCGGGGGCGGGCCTGGACGTGTTCCCGGAGGAGCCGCCGACGGACTACCGGCTCGCGGCCCACCCGAAGGTGGTGGCCACGCCGCACATCGGCGCTCAGACGACCGAGGCGCAGGAGAGAATCGCCACGGAGACCGCCCGCATGGTGCTTGCGGCGCTTGGCGGCTCGCTCGCGGTTTCGGCGGTGAACCTGCCGTTCCGTTCCTCGGGTTCTCGCGGAGCTCCCTTCCTGCGCCTGGGCGAGCAACTCGGCCGGCTGGCCGCGCTCGCGCTCGGCGGCAGCCTGCGGCGAGTCCAGGTCGATCTCTGGGGCATCGACAGCGAACTGCGCAAGTCGGTGGCCGTCGCGGCGCTCAAGGGCGCCCTGATCCCGTCCTGCGGCGAGGGAGTGAACTACGTGAACGCCGAGCGGATGGCCGCCGACCGCCGGGTCGAACTCGTGCAGGCCACGCACAGCGACCGGGCCGCCTACGCCCACCTGGTGCGGGTGCGGGCGGTCGGCGCCGAGCCGGCGGCCGGAGCGTGGACTGCCGACGGCGTGGCCGAAGTCTCGGGCACGACCTACCGCCACGGCGAGATCCACGGCGACCTGCGGGTCGTCTCCTTCGGTGGGTTCCGGATGGAGTTCAAGCCCCGGGGTCTGCTTCTCGTCGTCCGCAACCGGGACGTACCCGGCTTCGTCGGGCGTCTCGGAACGCTTCTGGGCGACGACGGCATCAACATCGCCGACATCCACCTGGCCCGGGAGCCCGGAGGACACGCCCTGGCCGTGTTGCGGCTCGATCAGCCGCCGGACGACGACTGCCTTGCGGCGCTCCTGGCCCTGGACGAATCGATCTCGGTCGACCTGTTCGATCTCTCCTGACGAGGCCGGTCCGGGCCCATCAGCTCAGGAGACTCGTCAGCCCATGAGAAACGCGTCGATGCCGGCGTTCTTCAGGCGTTGCAGCACGTCGTCGGCGGCCTGCCTGCGTTTGCGTTCGATCTGGACGCGATGCACTCCTCGTCCTCTGGTGACCTTCACGTTGTCGAGGTCCAGTTCGCGGCGGATGCGCCGGGCCAGCGCCACGGCGCTGCTGCGCTCCCGGAAGGCGCCGGCCTGGATGGTGAAGCCGCTCCCGCGGTTCCGGTCCGCCCTGGCTTCGCGCCCACCGCGGGCCGGGTAGGAGATCGGCAGTCGCCGCTTCTTCGGCGGCAGCCGCACGACCTTGATGCGGACGTTCGCCAGCCCCTGGCCGAACATGTCGAGGCGTCTGGCGGCGGCGACGGAGAGGTCGATGATGCGGCCCTTGATGAAGGGGCCGCGATCGTTGATCGGGACCCTGAGCTTCTTGCCGTTGTCCCGGTTCTTGACCAGCACGACCGTTCCCAGCGGCAACTGCTTGTGGGCGGCGGAGATGCGGTTCATGTCGTAGATCTCGCCGCTGGCGGTGGGCCGGCCGTGGAACTTGGCGCCGTACCACGAGGCCAGTCCTTTCTGGGTGGTTCCGCGGTTCGGCGACTCGAGGCGGGTGGTCGTGGCACAGCCGGCCAGCAGGCCGGCGGCGAGGCCGGCGGCGAGCGCGGTAGCTAGCGGACCGCGAGCGCGGTCGTCGGGACGGGGTTGCGGCCGGCGCATGGCGCAGCTACACCCTGGGCGCCTCGACCGCGGCGGTCCGGTGCTTCGCCAACGCCGGTTCGACGGCCTCGGCCAGAAACTCGTCCACCTGCTGGGCGGAACGGCCGGTAAAGGAATCCGCGTCGACCAGGGACTCGAGTTCGTCGCGTCCGAGGCCGAACGACGGGTCGCCCGCGATCAGGTCGATCAGCGGGTTCGGTTCGCCCGCGGAAACCCGCGCGTACGCCTCGAGACTGTGCCGGCGGATGCGCTCGTGCAGTTCCTGACGGTCGCCGCCGCGCAGCGACGCTTCCATCAGGAAGGTTTCGGTGGCCATGAAGGGAAGCTCCCGCCTCACCCGGGCGGCCGTGGCCGCTTCGTTGACGCGCAGACCCTGGGCGATGTTGGCGGCCAGGAGCAGTACGGCGTCGACGGTCAGGAAGCAATCGGTCAGCACCAGGCGCCGGTTCGCCGAGTCGTCGAGGCTGCGTTCAAGCCACTGGGTGCCGGCGTTCAGCGCCCCGTGCAGCGAGTCGCTCATGACCCGCCGCGACAGCGAGCACATGCGCTCCGCGCGAACCGGGTTGCGCTTGTAGGCCATCGCCGAGGAACCGACCTGGTTCTCGTCGAACGGCTCCGACAGCTCGCCGACGCCCTGCAGCAGCCGCAGGTCGCTGCCGAACTTGTGGCAGCTCTCCGCCGTGCCGGACAGCGTGTGCAGGACCTGGCTGTCCTGCTTGCGCGGGTAGGTCTGGCCGGTGATCGGCCAGCTCGCCTCGAAGCCGAGCGCCGAGGCCACCCGGGCGTCGAGTTCGCGGACCTTGCCGTGGTCGCCGGCGAACAGGGTCAGGAACGAGGCCTGGGTGCCCGTTGTGCCCTTGGCGCCCCGGCAGCGCAGCCGGTCGCGGCGGTCGGCCACCTCCTCGAGGTCGGTCAGGAAGTCCTGCAGCCAGAGGCAGGCGCGCTTTCCCAGTGTCGTCAACTGGGCCGACTGGAAATGGGTGTAGGCGAGCGCGGTCGTGCCGCGCTCCCGGCGCGCGAAGCCGGCCAGCTCGGCGACCGTGGCCGCCAGCCTGCCCGCGACGAGATCCAGCGCTTCCCGAACGATCAGCGCGTCCGTGTTGTCCGTGATGAACGCCGACGTCGCGCCCAGGTGCAGAATGCTGCCGGCGTCGCCGCTGACCTCGGCGAAGTGCCGCAGATGGGCCACGACGTCGTGGCGCGTTTCCCGTTCGAGCGTAGCTACCCGCTCCAGGTCGAGTTCGTCCGCGTGCTCGCGCAACGCGTCGAGCTGGCCTTCGCTGATCGGCAGCCCCAGGGCCGCCTGGTTCTCCGCCAGGCGGATCCAGAGACGCCGCCAGGTCCGGAACCGGTGCCGGGCCGAAAACAGCCGCGCCATCTCGGCGCTCGCGTAGCGCTCGTGGAGAGGATTCTGCGGCGCTTCCCGGGCTTCGGCCATGCCTGCAGTCTACCAGCGCAAGTTGTTGCCGAACTTACGCTTAGCGCAGCGCCCCGGCTGCGGTTGCGGGTCGTTCGGCGAGTGCCCTAGGCGTGATCGAGGAGGTGGAGCATGAGGGCCTTCTGGGTGTGCAACCGGTTCTCGGCCTGGTCGAAGACGCGGCTTTGGGGACCATCGACGACCGAGGCGGTGACTTCTTCTCCACGGTGGCAGGGCAGGCAGTGGAGGTAGATCGCATCGCCTTTCGCTCTCGACATCAGGTCGTCGCCGACGGTGTAGCCCTCGAAGTCGGCGAGGCGCTGTTCCTGTTCCTTCTCCTGGCCCATCGAGGTCCAGACGTCGCTGTAGACGGCGTCCGCGCTGGTGGCGGCGGCATGCGGGTCGGCGCCGGCTTCGATCCCGGCGCCGGTGCCGGAGGCGAGCCCGCGCGCCAGGTCGAGGTACCTGTCGGCGACCTCGTAGCCGGGGGGCGAGGCGATGGAGAAGTCGACGCCCGCGCGGGCGCAGGCGATCATCAGCGAATGGGCGACGTTGTTGCCGTCGCCGATGTAGGCGATCCGGCGGCCACGCAGTTCGCCGAACTCCTGGTGGACGGTCATCAGGTCGGCGAGCGCCTGGCAGGGGTGCAGCTCATCGGTCAGCCCGTTGATCACGGGCACCGTGGCGTGCCTGGCCATCTCCACGACCGTGCCGTGCTCGAAGGTGCGCAGCATGAGCAGGTCCACGTAGCGTGACAGGACGCGGGCGGTGTCGGCGATCGTCTCCCCGCGGCCGATCTGGAGGTCCCGGGTCGAGAGGGAGACCGCCTGACCTCCGAGCTGCCCCATGCCGACCTCGAAGCTGACCCGGGTTCGCGTGGACGACTTCTCGAAGTAGAGGCCGATGGACTTGCCGTGGAGCGTGCTTCGGTGCGCCTCGGGCCTGGCCTGGAGCTCCAGCGCCAGTTCGAGGAGCGACTCGAGTTGACCGTCCTCCAGGTCGGCGATCGAGATCAGGTGTTGAGGCATGTGAGACTTTCCTCCGTTGGGCCGGAGCTGGTGGGGCGGGCTACACTGCGCGTCCCTTGACTCTCGCGGTGACTCCGCGGTGACCCCGCGATGACTCCGCGATGCGAATAATACACCACCCTGACGCACGATTATCCACCAGTCGTCCAGGCGCCGGCGGGTGAGCGGCGGAGCTGCCAATCAGCGACCGTGGGTGTTGGTGACCGGCAACGCGAACAAGCGGCGCGAGGCGGAGCGGATCGTCGGCCACCGGCTGGAGACGGCGTCGATCGACTTGCCCGAGATTCAGTCGGGAGATCTGATCGAGGTGCTGCGGTTCAAGGCCGAGGAGGCCTGGAAGCGGATCAGGCGGCCGGTCGTGGTCGAGGAGACCGGGCTGGAGCTTTCCTGCATGAACGGCTTCCCGGGACCCCTGGTCAAGTGGATGCTCGAGGCGGTGGGCGACGAGGGCATCGCGAGGGTGGCGATCCAGGCCGGGGATCCGCGCGTCGTCGCTCGCTGCGCGATCATGTTGCGTGACGGTGGCGGCCGGATGATCGCCCAGGGAGAAACCGCGGGCAGGCTGGTGCTGCCTCCGCGTGGCGAGCATGGCTTCGGCTGGGATCCGGTGTTCGAGCCGGATGGTCTGGACGAGACCTACGCTGAACTGGGCGACGACGTGAAGGACCGGATCGGGCACCGAGGCCGCGCCTGGCGCCGGTTCCTTCGGGGGCTTCAGCCAGCGGCCTGAGTGCCGGCTCGCTCGCGGAGGCCGGCCAGCACCGCGCGGACCCGGGCGCGAAGCTCCTCGAGGCTTCCGGTGTTCTCGATCACGAAGTCCGCCGCCGCGCGGCGGTCCTCCGACCGGGCCTGCGCCTCCATCCGTGCGGCCGCCTGGTCGCGGTCGAGGCCGCGCTCGACGGCGCGGTCGAGGCGCAAATCGGCCGGCGCCTCGACGGTGACCACGGCGTCGTAGCGCCCGCGACCGCCGGTCTCGGCCAGCAGGGGCACTTCGAAGACGACGACGGCGCCTTCGCCGGCCGACTCGAGGATCTCGACGTAGCGCTGGCCAACGAGGGGATGGATGGCCTGCTCCAGGCACTTGCGACTGGCGGGATCGGCGAAGACCGCGGGTCCGAGCGCTTCCTTGTCGACCGATCCGTCCGCTTTCAGCATCTCCGGGCCGAACAGATCCGCGACTGCCCGGGCGCCGGGCTGGCCCGGGCGGTACAGGTCGGCGACGAGGGCGTCCGCGTCCGTGACGACGCAGCCCAGCTCGGCCAGCATCGCGCCCACCGTGGACTTGCCGCTCGCTATGCCTCCGGTGAGGCCCACCCGTAGAGCTGCCATGAGGTGTGTGAGGATACGCGGAGGCGCCGGTTGACGGACCGGCGTTCGTCTTGACAAGGCCCGTCGCGGACTCTACGATCCCCGTTCCTCTGCGCAGGGGGGTCTGGTAGGAGTATGCCCGCTCCCGCCGTCAGCCCGTGCGCAAGGGAGCGCCGGCATCCGGAAAGCAAGGGCTGGCCGGCGAGGGTACGAACGAATGACAGCAATCACCAAGGCGAGGACGCCCAACCGCACCTACAGCCCCAAGGCGGGGGAGGTGGAGCGACGTTGGTACGTGGTCGACGCGGCGGGCGTTCCTCTGGGACGTCTGGCGACGCGTCTGGCGCGCGTCCTCACCGGCAAGGACAAGCCGACGTATGCGCGCCACGTCGATGTCGGCGACTTCGCCGTGGTCGTGAACGCCGAGAAGGCGGTCCTGACGGGCGGCAAGGACGACAAGAAGATCTACTACCGGCACAGCGGGCAGCCGGGAAAGCTCAAGGCTGAGACGGCCGGACGTCTGCGTCGTCGCCGGCCGACCCGGCCGGTCGAGCTGGCGGTCAGGGGAATGCTCCCCAAGAACCGCCTGGGCCGTCGCCAGTTGCGGAAGCTCAAGGTCTACGCCGGCGGCGAGCATCCGCACCAGGCGCAGCAGCCGGAGACGATGACGATCACTGCAGAAGGGAGCGCGAGTTGACGGAGACGAGCTACGGAACGGGCCGTCGAAAGACGGCCGCCGCGCGGGTCTTCCTGCGCGAAGGCACCGGCGAGATGACCGTCAACGGCGTGGGGATGGACGACTACTTCGGCAGCGAAGTGCTGAAGATGATCATCCGCCAGCCGCTGCAGGTCGTCGAGAAGGAAGGCGAGCTCGACATGTGGGCCACCGTCCGCGGAGGCGGAAGCTCCGGCCAGGCCGGCGCGATCCGTCACGGTCTGTCGCGGGCGCTGGTGGGGTTTGAACCGACGTTCCGCGAATCGCTCAAGACGGCCGGGTTCATGACCCGCGACCCGCGGCGCAAGGAACGCAAGAAGTACGGCCAGAAGGGTGCGCGTGCGCGCTTCCAGTTCAGCAAGCGGTAGCGGGGACAGGGTCTTGGCTCACGTCACGATGAAGGAGATGCTGGAGGCCGGTGTGCACTTCGGCCACCAGACGAGACGCTGGAATCCGAAGATGCGGAGCTACATCTTCGGCCGTCGAAACGGCATCTACATCATCGATCTCCAGCAGACGCTGGAGCGCTTCCGCCAGGCGGCGGACTACGTCGAACACATGGCGCGCATGGGTCGCCGGCTGCTCTTCGTGGGCACCAAGCGTCAGGCGCAGCAGGCGATCGAGGAAGAGGCGCGGCGCTGCGGGCAGTTCTACGTCACGCATCGCTGGCTGGGCGGAACCCTCACCAACTTCGTGACCATCCGCGCGTCCGTCGAGCGCCTGCAGGAGACGGAGCGGAAACTGGCCGACGAGGACAGCCTGCTGACCAAGAAGGAGCTTCTCCGGCTCGAGCGCGAGCGGGACAAGATGGTCCGGAACCTCGAGGGGATCCGCGACATGGAGAGGCTGCCGGACGCCCTGTTCGTGGTCGATCCCCGGCGCGAGCACATCGCGATCGCCGAGGCGAACAAGCTGAACATCCCGGTCGTGGCCATCGTGGACACGAACTGCGACCCGGAACTCGTGGACCATGTGATTCCGGGCAACGACGACGCGATCCGGACGATCCGGCTGTTCGCCGGCCGCATTGCCGACTCCTACATCGAGGGCGCCGCGGCCTGGGGCAAGGACCGTAACGGCGACGGAGTCGAAGCGGATACCGCCGGCGGCGCCGAAGTGGAATCGGAAGCGGGGGCCGTCAGCGTCGAGGAGGCTGAACCCGTCGCGGCGGCGGAGACTGCCGCGGTGGCCGAAGCCGAACCGGCGGCCGAAGCCGAACCGGCGGCCGAACCTGAGGCGGCAGCCGAATCCGACGCGGTGGCGGAAGCCGCCGGCGAGGCGGCGGCCGAATCCGAGGCCGGGAACGGTGAACCGGCAGCCGAGGACGAGAACGCCGGCAGCGACGCCGAGGTCAACTGATCGCGGCAGGTTTGATGGAACTGGCCGCCAAAGCGGATTCGGCCTGGCGGCCGGCACCTTTGTGGCCGCCTTCGGCGCGCGTTCACCGTGGGTCGGAAGACCACGGCAACGGAACCGCGCACCGGCGGTTCCGGTTTACAGGGAGCAGGAACAATGAGTGCGACAGTGACGGCCGGCATGGTCAAGGAGCTCCGGGAGCGGACCGGCGCCGGCATGATGGATTGCAAGAAGGCGCTGGTGGAGACCGGCGGCGACCTGGAGGCGGCGATCGACGCCCTGCGGAAGAAGGGGCTGGCGTCGGCGGCCAAGAAAGCGGGCCGGGCAACGAGCGACGGCCTCGTGATCTCCTACATTCACGCGGGCGGCAAGATCGGCGTGCTGCTGGAGATCAACTGCGAGACGGACTTCGTCGCGCGGACGGACGATTTCCAGCAGTTGGCCCACGACCTCTCGCTCCACGTGGCCGCGAGCCAGCCGCGGTTCATCGGCCGCGACGAGGTGACGGACGACGTCCTCGAGCGGGAGAAAAGGATTCACCGGGAACAGGCTCTGGAGTCCGGGAAGCCCGAGCAGATCGTCGAGCGGATCGTCGAGGGGCGGATGTCAAAGTTCTTTGCCGAGAACTGCCTGCTCGAGCAGCCCTTCGTCAAGGACACTGGACGGACGGTCGAGGAAGTCCTGAAAGAGGCCATCGCCAAGCTGGGCGAGAACATGCGTATCTGCCGGTTCGCCAGGTTCCAGCTCGGCGGCGACTCGACCGTGGCGATCGCCTCCGCGCCGGCCGCCGATCCATCCTGACGGTTCAATGACCGAGCCGGCCTACCGCCGCATCCTCCTCAAACTGTCGGGCGAAGCCCTGATGGGCGACAAGCCCTTCGGCATGGACGAGACCGTGGTTCGCCGGATCGCCGGGCAGATCCGGGACGTGTTCGAGCTCGGGGTCGAGATCGGCATCGTTGTCGGCGGCGGCAACGTGATTCGCGGTCTGGCGGCAAGTCATCGCGGCGTGGAGAGGGCGACCGGCGACTACATGGGCATGCTGGCGACGGTCATCAACAGCCTGG
Organism: Candidatus Multivorans thiocomprendens; assembly: GCA_027493375.1. Taxonomy (GTDB): domain Bacteria; phylum Acidobacteriota; class Thermoanaerobaculia; order Multivoradales; family Multivoraceae; genus Multivorans; species Multivorans thiocomprendens. The sequence continues at coordinate 92,371 of JAPVWO010000059.1, forward strand.
CGATGCAGGATGCGCTGGAGAAGATCGGCGTCGCGACGCGGGTACAGACGGCGCTCGAGATGCGCAGCGTCGCCGAGCCGTTCATTCGCCGCCGCGCGATCCGTCACCTGGAGAAGGGGCGGGTCGTCATCTTCGGCGCTGGCACCGGCAATCCGTATCTGACGACCGACACGGCCGCGGCGCTGCGCGCGAACGAGATCCAGGCGGAGATCCTGCTCAAGGCGACCCAGGTGGACGGCGTCTACAGTGCCGATCCCCGTCGCGATGCCGGAGCGGAGCGCCTGCCGGAGGTGAGGTACCAGGAGGTCCTGGAACGCAACCTCGGGATCATGGACGCCGCCGCGATCAGCCTTTGCCGGGAGAACGACCTGCCGATCGCCGTGTTCGACCTCGGGGTCCCGGGGAACATCCGCCGGGTCGTTCTCGGCGAGAAGGTCGGCTCGCTCGTCACCTGACGTCGGCTGGGTGCGCGGGTGCTGACCCGCCGCCGCCGCAGGCGGCCAGGTATGCGCGCCGCGGAGCGGCGACCTTTGTGGCTACAATCCGTCCGGGAGGCTGAGCGGATGCAGGAGCTGTTCTTGGAGATGGAGCTCAAGATGAAGGATGGCGTCGACCATCTTCACGCCGAGCTCAAGACGCTGCGTACCGGCCGTGCCTCCACGGCGATGCTCGACGGCGTGACGGTGGAGTACTACGGCACGCCGACGCCGCTGAACCAGCTCGCCAGCCTGTCGGTTGCCGACGCCACGTTGCTGGTCGCCCAGCCGTTCGACCCGACCCAGATCGCGGCGATCGAGCGCGCCATCCTGATCGCCGACCTGGGGCTCAACCCGTCCAACGACGGCAGGATCGTCCGCATCCCCGTGCCCCCGCTCACGGAGGAGCGGCGCCGCGAGATGGTGAAGCGCGCCCACGAGATCGCCGAGCGCTTCCGCAACACGGTTCGCGGGGTCCGGCGGGAGGGCAACGACCGCCTGAAGCAGATGGAGAAGGCGAAGGAGATCTCCCAGGACGACGAACATCGGGGCGAAAGCGAGATGCAGAGGCTCCACGATCACTACATCGCCCAGGTGAACCAGGCGCTCGCGAACAAGGAGCAGGACATCCTTGAGGTCTGACGAGGCTCCGCCTCAGACCGACGAGCGTGCCGGCTCGGCCGCCTCGGCTGTTCGGACCGAAGGGAAGGGGCCCAGCGGCCGTGCGCGCTCCTGGAGTTACAGGGAAGTCAGCGCTCGCTTCGGTCGCCTGCGCTGCGTCAAGCTGTCGGTCCCGGCCACGATCTCGGGACACGCTTGCCTCCAGCCCGCTGGTCCCCTTCCCTTCGGTCCTGGCCGAGGCTGGACACCGTTGCACTACGGGACTTGACCTGCTGCGCCATCGTTCCGGCCGCGGGCGGCGGCCGCCGGTTCGGCGGCGAGCAGCCAAAGCAGTTCGTTCCCGTCCTCGGCAGACCGCTGCTGGCGTGGACCGTCGAGCGGCTGCTGTCCCTGCCCGACCTCGACCGTGTCGTCGTCGCGGCGCCGCCGGGCCGTGCCGTGGAGACCATGGAGATGCTGCTGCGGGAGGTTCGGGTCTCGCGGGATGTGGGCCTCTCCACGGTCGAGGGCGGACGCCGCCGGCAGGACTCCGTGAGAGCCGCACTCGTGGCGGCGGAACTGGCCCCGACGGACTGGGTGGCGGTGCATGACGGCGCAAGGCCCTGTCTGGCCGCGGCGGACCTGGTGGGGGTGCTGCGGAGAGCCGCCGGCAGCGGCGGCGCGGGTGCGGTGCTCGGTCGCCCGGTGAGCGACACCCTGAAGACGACCGGGGACGGTCGCCTGTCCTCGACGGTCGACCGCTCCGGCCTGTTCCGGGCCGAGACGCCGCAGGTCTTTCGGGCCGGCGCGCTTAGGGAAGCACTGGACCGCGCGGAGCGGGAGAACCTGGAGGTCAGCGACGAGAGCAGTCTGTTCGCGCCCGGTTCGGTGGCCGCGGTCGGCGCGTCGCAGCCGAATCCGAAGCTCACGGACGCCTCGGACCTGCCGGTGATCGAGGCCTTGCTTCGCAGGGAGCGCGGGGTCCCCAACGAGCTCGAGGCGGCCGTCGGCCATGGCTATGACGTCCACCCGCTGAGGGCCGGCCGCCCGTTGATACTGGGTGGGCAGCGCATACCCAACGAGACGGGCCTTGATGGCCACAGCGACGCCGATGTCGTGCTCCACGCCGTCGGCGACGCCCTGCTCGGTGCCGCCGGCCTGGGCGACCTCGGCGTCCACTTTCCGCCATCCGACGAGGCCTGGCGCGGCGCGGACAGCTCGGAACTGCTGCGCCGGATCGTCGCGATGGTCCTGGAGCGAGGCTTCGCGGTCCGGAACTGCGACGTGACGCTCATCGCCGAGCGTCCGTCGATGGCGCCGTACCGTTCGGCGATCGAAGAGCATGTCGCGGGGCTGCTTCGTATCGAGCCCGAACGGATGAACTTCAAGGCGACGACCCACGAGGGTCTCGGCCCGCTGGGCAGGGGCGAGGGCATGGCGGCCCACGCATCGGTGCTGATCGAGCGCGCGCGAGCTGGCGTGTGAGCGGACGATCGGCCGTGCCTGAACATCGCGAGGACGGGCGATGGCGGCTGGGGTTCCAGCCGGTGCGGGAGATCCTGCGGAGCCAGCCGCATCGAGTCGCCGAAGTCCTCGTGTCACGGTCCGCCGGCGACCGCCGCCGGACGATCGAGGGGCTTTGCGAACGGCATCGCGTGCCGGTCCGGAGCGTCGCGGCCGGCGAACTCCGGGCGCGCCTCGTGGAGGCCGGCCAGGACCATGGGGCGGCGCGCGGCTTTGCGGCCCGTCTCGCGGACACGGAACGCGGCGATTCGGCGGCGGTCGCGATCGATTCCGAGCTCGTCGTCCTGGTCGAGGACGTTCAGGACCCGCGGAACCTGGGCGCCCTGCTTCGGGTCTGCGAGGGCGCGGGCGTCGGCAGGGTGCTGATCCGCGACCGTGGCGCGGCGCCGCTGTCCCCGGCGGCCGCCGGTGCCGCCGCGGGCGCGGTCGACTGGCTGCACGTCGAACGGATCACGAACAGCGCCCGCGAGATCGAGCGCCTCAAGCAGGTCGGCTTCTGGGTCTACGGGGCCGACGCGGCTGGTGAACCGCCATGGGCCGTGGACCTGAGCGGTCCGGTCGTCGTCTGCATCGGCGGCGAGGCGCGGGGGCTTCGCCGCCGCACGAAGAGTCTCTGCGACGGCCTTCTCGGCCTGCCGATGCGGGGCCGGATCGAATCCCTCAACCTGTCGACGGCGGCTGCCGCGCTTCTCTATGAGGCGGTGCGCCAGCGTCTTGTCAGCGCGGAGGGGCTATCGTAGACTCCGGCGTCGCCGTGGCGCCAAGCGCCTCGCAAGCGAGGGCCGGCATAGCTCAGTTGGTAGAGCAACTGCCTTGTAAGCAGTAGGTCCTCGGTTCGAATCCGGGTGCCGGCTCCATGGGGAAGTTGCCGGAGGTGTGGCCGAGCGGTCAAAGGCAACAGACTGTAAATCTGTCGGGCAAAGCCCTACGGTGGTTCGAATCCATCCGCCTCCACCACTTCCTCCCCTCGCGGGTGCGCGGGAGTAACTCAGGGGTAGAGTCACAGCCTTCCAAGCTGTTGGTCGCGGGTTCGAATCCCGTCTCCCGCTCCATACCCGCGCGGAGCGCGGGACAGGGAGCGGGAGACGGGATTCGGCGTTCGGCGCGCGTTTCGCGCGCGGAAGCGCGTCTCGGCTAGCGAATCCCGGTCTCCCTTTTGCTGACGCCGTGGCTCTGGGTGCGCGGGTCTTCCGACCCGCTGCCGCCGTAGGCGGCCAAAGGAACGCGCCGGCCGGAGGCCGGCACGATACCTACTCCGCAGCCACCACCGCCGCACCCAGCGGTGATTCCCTACTCCGCAGCCACCACCGCCGTCGCCTCCACCTCGACCAGTAGCGACGGGAACACCAGCCCTGTCACGCCAACCCACGTCGCCGCTCGCGGCGGATCGAGCTGCAGCACCTTGGCCTGGGCGCGGCCGACGGTCTGGACCTTCTCTGGATCGATGTCCTTGATGAAGACGGTCGTCTTGACGATGTCCTCGGCGCTCGCTCCGGCCTGTTCGATGCGCTTGACGACGTTGGTGAAGGCGATCTCGGCCTGCTCGGCGAGAGTGGCTGCGGGCGTGTCCGCTCCGTCGGCCAAGCCAACCTGGCCCGAGATGAGGATCGTGGTGACGCCGTTGGCGGTCGTCTTGGCGATGTGAGAGAAGCCCTGCTGGGTGCCGAGGAACTCGGTCTTCAATTCTTGTGCCTCCGTGCTGGCGGTCGTGAGCAGGAGCACACCGAGGAAGAAGGCAAGGTGATGGGGTTGTCTCTTCATCTGAGGCTCCTGGAATCGTGGCGGTTTGGTCACTTTGAAGTGGCGGCGAGTGTAGGAGGTGCGTACGATAGCGCGCTGGTACGCTGCCGGCGGAGGTTCTGCTGATGAAGTGTGGTCGTTCGGTCCTCGGCCTGATGGCGCTGTCCGCCTCGGTGATCATGTTCCTGCCTGCAGCCGGACAGGGCAGTGAGGCCCAGTGGGTCACCTACCCGGGCGGCGACGGACCCGGAGCCGGCTACAAGGTCGTCCTGATCGCGGGTGACGAGGAGTACCGCTCCGAGGAAGCGATGCCGATGCTCGGCAAGTTGTTGTCGGTGCGGCACGGCTTCGAGTGTGTGGTCCTGTTCTCGATCGACGCCGAAACCGGGGCGATCGATCCGGAGGAGCAGACGAACATCCCGGGTCTCGAAGCGCTCGCCGACGCCGACCTGATGGTGATCGCCACCCGGTTCAGGGAGCTTCCCGACGGGCAGATGAAGCACATCGTCGACTACGTCGAATCGGGACGGCCGATCGTGGGCTTGCGGACCGCGACCCACGCCTTCTCTTACCAGCGCAACCCGGACAGTCCGTACGCGCACTGGCACTTCCGCAGCGAAGAGTGGCCGGGCGGATTCGGCCAGCAGGTGCTGGGCGACACCTGGATCAACCATCACGGCCGTCACGGCCAGGAGAGCACGCGCGGCGTCGTCGCTCCGGGCGCGGCCAACCATCCGATCCTGCGCGGTGTCGACGACGTCTGGGGCCCCACCGACGTCTACGGGCTCAGGAACCTGGGAGATGACGCGAACGTCCTGCTGCTCGGCGCCGTCATCGCCGGCATGTCGCCCGACGATCCGCCAGTCGAAGGGCCGAAGAACGACCCGATGGTCCCGATCGCGTGGACCCGCTCCTACTCCGGCGCCGGCGGCAAGACGGCGCGCGTCTTCACGACGACGATGGGCGCTTCCACGGACTTCGAGAGCGAAGGACTGCGCCGGTTGCTCGTGAACGCCGTGTACTGGGGTCTCGGCATGGAGGACCGGATCCCGGAGCGGAGCGATGCCCGGGTCGTGGGCGAGTACGAGCCGACCGACTTCGGCTTCGGCAGCCAGGCCGTGGGCGTCATGCCGTCGGCCCACGCGCTGCCCTAACGCAACCGATGTGGCGCCAGGAAGCGCTGTGCGTCACGACGTAGCGGTAGAACCTGAGCATCAGCGCCTCTTCGTTCTTCTCCAGCCAGGCGGCGGCCGCCGGCGTCAGCAGCAAGGCGCGGCACGGTTCGCTCGCTCGGACGTCGTTGGCTGTCGTGGCAGGGGCTCCGTCGACGCGTCCGATCACGTCGCCCGGGCCGTACTCGGCGAGACGATTCCCCGAGGCGTCGAACAATGCGGCGCGCCCGCGGGCCATCAGCAGTGCGCCGAGGGGCCTGCCGCCGGTTGCGGCGAGCGTCTCGCCGGCCGCGAATTCGACCGGCTCGAGCCAGGGGTCGAGATCGGAGACGAGGTCCTCGAACAGGATCTGCCGGTCGAGGTAGGCCGTCAGATCGTCGGCGACGGCTTCGAGAAGGCTGGAGCCGGCTCCTTCCGCCTGGTCGCCCGGGGTCTCCGTGTGGGCCGCGAGCACCAGGTCCTCGCAGTGTTCCAGCGCTTCGTCGGTGTCCTCCGCCAGGAGGAGGCGGTCGTGGGCTGAAGCGGGCAGATCCCGTTTCAGCCCGAAGTCGAGCTCCTTCGACATGCCGCTCAGCGCCACCCGTGTGCCGGACTGGTGGGCGGCGAGGATGAACCGGCCGATGGCGTTCACGGCAGAGACGTCGGCGCCGGTCGTGGCATCGAAGTCGAGCAGGATGCAGATCGGCTTTTCCTCGGCGTTGAGCGACTGCTTCAGGCGTTCGGCCAGCGAATGGGCGGTACCGAAGAAGATGTACCCGCGCAGCGTGTAGGCGTGCACGCGTTCTCCGTGCATGCGCAGGATGGCTCGATCCGGAACGGGCCGACTCCGGCTGCTGCCGCGATCGCGAGCGGTGAACCGGGACGCGACCGGATCCACGGAGGCCAGGCGGGTGAGCAGGAAGCCCACCAGGACGAGCGTGCCGACGCCCACGGCGACGAGGAACCCGAAGAACAGGATCGTCAGGAAGATCAGGATGACGATCGCGAACTCCGGCCGGGGCAGCCTGCGACGGATCTTGACCAGCCAGGTGTCCAGCAGGGTCGCGCCGGTGAACATCAGGACGCCGCCCACGATCGGCGTGGGCACCAGCCGAAGCGCCGCGTTGCCGAACAGGCAGATGGTCGCGATGAACAGGGCGGCGGAGATGCCTGCAATCCGCATCTCCACGCCGAACATGAGGTTGCGCAGCGAAGGCGGCACGCTCAGGCAACCCGGCGGAGTGCCGCCGATGCCGGCGGCCATCGAGGCCAGGCCCGTCGTGCGGAACTCGTTGTTCCAGTCGAGCTCCATGCCGCCGGCCAGTTCGAACGCGCCGAGATAGATCACCAGGCAGAGCAGGGTGATCAGGACCAGCGTCAGCAGGCTGGGAGCCTGCATGGCCACGGCGGTCCAGTCGACCAGGCCGAGGACCGCTGGGTCGAAGAGCGGCAACAGGCCGCCGCTGGCCGACTCGGACACACTGGCCAGCAGGAGGCCGTTTGCTTCCGCGTCGGCGAGTGAACCACCCAGCAGGGACAGGACGAAGTAGAAAGCCGCGATCGCCAAGACGAAACCAACCGGGAGGATGAGAAGGCTTCTTCGCCGCCTCGTCAGGAGGAACAGGCCAAGGCCGTAGGCCGTGCCGAGACCCCAGTTAAGCACCGTGAGGGGATCGAGAATCGACTGGAGGTTCGCGAAACCCGGTGTGGCGCCCATCAGCGAGAGGGCGATCTTGAAACAGAGCGCGCCGATTCCGGCGACGAACCCGCACGCCAGAGGATAGGGGACGAAGCGGACCAGGTTGGCACGCTTGAACGAGCCGAGCAGCGTCGCGCAGAGACCGGTGGCCAGCGAACCGATCGCGATCGTCGCGATCATCGTCGCGAACAGGGCGTCGGCCTGAAGCGAGAGGGTCGCGGCGATCCCTGCCAGGACCACCAGCGTTGCCGGCGGCGACATCCCCACGGCGCCGCGGAAACCGCTGCCGAGCGCAACGAACAGGCAGACGATCGCGTTGCCGAGCAGGACGAGGCGGGTGCCGGGGACCGCGTAGGCGGCCAGAGCGCCGGAGAAGATGACGCTGCCCAGCGGTACGACGGTGACCACCACGTTCGAACCGGCGATCAGGCCGAGGGTCAACGCGGATGGGATGCGGCTCGTCGAACTCATCGAGGACTTCCGTCGCCGGGATCTTGTACGAAGGCTCCTCGCTCCAGCACGGGAGACAGATCGTAGAGGAACTCCCGCCGCCACCAGACGGCTGGTCCGCCAGCCGCTCCGTAGGGAGCGCCTGCGCCGGGTTCGCTGAACGTGTAGTCGTAGAGACGCAGCCGCACGTGGTTCGGCGGTTCGTCTGGCCGGTTTGCCTGCCCCAGCAGCCGTAACACCGCCGGTTGACCCTCGAAGAGCCGCGCGACGAACGATCCCAGCCAGTCCGCGCGGCCCGGGTCGAGGGCCGCGAACCACATCTGCCAGTCGAGGCGGGGCATGTGGGGTTGGGCGGCGCGCGGCGGACTGCTCACGTCACCCGGCTTGAAACGGAAGGCCAGCTCGGTCCAGATCAAACCGTCGACGCTCGTTTCCACGACGATCTCCGGGCGCGATGTCGTCATCGCCCGGAAGAGCCCGTAGCCGTTGATCGAACGGAAGGGTGCGATGGCGCGGAGCAGAGGCGCTGCCGGGTCGACCAGAACACGGTCGACGAGGTTCGCCACGGCGGTCGCGCGCGAACTGGTGTCGGGTCCGCGCGGCAGTGAACGGGTGAGTTCGCGAGCGGTGACCGACAGGCTGAGCAGCAGGACTGCTGTGGCGACAAGCCAGCGGATCCGCATCCCGGCGGCAGTGGCGAAGCCGGAGGCTGCGGTCATGCTCGCGGCCACAGCGTTCCCCGGTTTCGAGAGCGCCGGAAGAGGCGGCCGATCGAGCCACGACAGGCAGAGCACCGCGCTCAGCAGGTTGAAGAAACCGTAGTTGCCCGTGGCGGCGATCAGGAACTGGAGCGCCAGCAGCACGTACACGCCAGGCCGTCGCAGGCGGCGCCAGAACAGGCACCAGGGCACGACCAGCTCGACCGCGAACATGATCACCACCGAGAGCCGATGGAACCAGTCCGGAAGGTGGTGGACGTACCAGCTGACCGTGACTGGCAGGGGTTGGGTGAAGTAGTGCACGTCGAGTGCCGTCAGTTGCCACCACGTCGAATCGAGGCTGAGCAGCTTGACCGCGCCCGAGAGGAACATCAGCTTGATCGCCAGCAGGCGGAAGAGCCACACGCCGGGCTGGCTTGCCGCCGTTTCCGGAGCGACCTGGAAAGCCGAACGGACGGAGGTCGTGAACGACGAGGGCGCCAGCACAACGGCGCAAAGGGTCGCCTCCAGCAGCAGCGTGTCCCACTGGAAGGCGAGAAAGGTCTGGCCGCCCCAGACGAGCGACAGGTAGCAGATCCAGAGCGCAGCGAAGACGGGTGCGGTCACCATGCCGGCGATCGCGAGCAGCGACAGAAGGACGCCGACCGCACAGAGCACATGGAGCGCGGCGTCGCCGGTACCGAACCAGAGCAGTGACGGGGCGTTGACGAACCGTTCGAGCGTTCCGGCGCCGAGGCCCCGTTCGAGGTAGGCGAAGAAGTCCTGTGCCGGGAGAATGCCCCGCGAGCCGATCAGACCGTCGATCTGGACCCAGAGGGAAACGAAGGCAACCAGGTGGACGCCGGCCAGGAGTCGCAGAAGCAGTCGCGGCACGAGGCCTATCCTGCCCGAGGCAGTGGCATACTGCGACGCCCGAAGACGGACGGATCCGGCGAGGGGAAGCACGATGGAGATGGAGACCTTCGATCTGGAGCGGCAACAGTCGCTCTGGGAACATCGCGTCGAAATCAACCTGAGCGAGAGCGGCGTCGAACCGCTGACGCTGGAGGGTCTGGCGGCGCTGGGGTTCGATCTGGACGGACTGCACTCGGTGCCGCTCGAGTACATCCAGTCGAACGGCACGCCGGAGCTGCGCTCACAGCTCGCCGGGCACTACGCGGGGGCGACGATCGAGAATCTGCTGGTGACGACCGGCTCGTGCGAGGCGAACTACGTGGCCGTGCAGGTCCTGGTCCGGCCCGCCGACGAGGTGGTCGCGGTCGTGCCGAACTACCTGCAGGTCGGTCTGGCGGCCCGTGGTCTCGGGGCCGTGGTGCGGGACATACCCCTCCTCCCCGGCGCCCACGAATCGACCTGGGCGCTCGACTGGGACGCGTTCGAGGGCGCGGTCTCCGAGCGGACGAAGCTCATCTACCTGAGCCATCCGAACAACCCGACCGGCCACGTGTTCACGCCGTCGGAACTCGATCGCATCGCCGCAGCCGCGGAACGGGTCGGCGCCTGGGTTCTGTCGGATGAGGTTTACCGCGGCGCCGTGCACGATCTTTTGCCCGGAGAGGAGGCCCCCGGCATGTGGGGGCGGGGCGAGCGCGTCGTCGTGGTCTCGAGCCTGTCCAAGGCCTACGGTTTGCCGGGCGCCCGCCTGGGCTGGATGGTCGGTCCGCCCGAGTTCGTCGAGCGCTGCTGGTCGAGGCGGGACTTCACGACGATCGCCCCCGCGGCGCTTTCCGACCCGATCGCCCGTTTCGCGACCGAACCGTCGAACCAGGAACGGCTGTTCGAACGGGCGCGGCGGATGATGCGCACGAACCGCGCGATCTTCCGCGATTGGACCGGCCGGCAGAACGGCGCCATCGCCTACCGCGAGCCGCGGGCCGGCGCCTACGGCTTCGTGCCGCTGCTGGAGAACGGCCGTCCGGCGGACTGCGCCGCCTTCGCCGAACGGCTCCGGCGGAACCGCAGCGTCCTGCTGGTCGCGGGCCGCTGGGCCGGCATGCCGGGCCACCTGCGCTTCGGTCTGGGTGTCGAGCCGGAGGCCTTCGCGGAGGGTCTGCGCCGGGTCGAGCTCGAGCTTCGGGCCTAGAGGAATCATGCGCCGTCTTTCTTCGTTCAGGAGAAATGTGATGGCAGGGCCTTCGAAGCCGAGCCGCGCGACCGGCACGGACGCTTGCGAGCTGGGCGGCGCTTCGGTTTTCGGAAGCTGACTGTGGAGGACGAGCCAATGAATGGAAGGTGCGTTGGACTGTGGGCGTTTCATGCCGCGTTGGCGTTGAGCCTGTGCTTCACGGGCTGGGGCTTGGCGCAGGACGACGACGAACGGTCCCGGTCGAGACACCCCGAGGTCCTCGATGTGATGGGCTGGAAGTCCGCTGCCTATCTTCTGCATCCCGACGGCACCGTCGCGGATCCCGGCGAGTACCCGGAAGTGCGGGCGTCCCTGAACAGCCAGTCCTCACGGTTTCTGGAGAAGTTCGGTCCGGCCAGTGACCACGGACTCAGGGAGGGTCAGGTGCCTCCGAGGAGTTTCTGCGTGCCGAGCGGCGTCTACGACGGTGCTGGGGAGTTCTATGCGCCCGGGAGCCACAACGGCATGTTTGACGCTGCCGTTCTTCTCGGCGAAGTTGCCGTGGAGGCGACGATCAGCGAGATCGTTCCGGGCTTTTCCGGTACCTGGCCATACAACCTGCTGGCCCTGTCTAGGGTCGTGCCGTTGCACGACAGTTCTCCGCTGCCCGACTACGTTCTCGTCCCCGTGTTCAGCATGGTTACGCATGACCGGGTCTTCTGTGGCGGAGAGGCGGAGAAGCCCTTCGTTGCCGGCGTTGACTACGAGATTGGCGCCCGCCTGGTGGTCGTCGGATCGTGGTATGAGGGTGTGGTTCCCATGGGAGTGGGCGCGGGCAGATCGGGTCTCCTCGCCGAAGTGCGCGAAGCAGGCTCGCTGGATTGGCTTTTTTCCGTAAGCGTAGATCCTCCCGGGACTCTGCTCGACATGAAGCGGCGAGTCGGCGAGTTGGTTTCGGGCGGCTTGATGGTGGCAACCGCCGGAGTTCGCCGGGAACATGAGGTGTTCGGCGAGGGCCGGGGGGAGGTTGGCTTGATGGTCGGGTCCGTTTACAGGAGCGGGTGCCGGCTGGTGGGTGCAGAGCCCCTTGTCCAATCGTTCGACGCCTGGCGTTACACGCGCATCTGCGCCGAAGGGACTCCCGAAGCCGCTGCCAGGAAACTCGACAGGCCGTTGGCCGAGCTCTGCATCGATTCCTCCTCTACCCGAAGCACATCGACGGGCAACGGATGGGCGCAGGAGGAATCATGCGCTGTCTACTTGCTTCGTTGAGGAGGAATGTGATGCTAAAGCCATCGAAGCCGAGGTCAGGTCAGAGTGTACGGCCGATCGGAACCGGGGCGATCGTCTCTTCGAGTCTCGCGATCTTGATTGTGGTTTCGGTCTTTGCCCAGGAATCGGCTGGCCGAAGGCACCCGGATGCTCTCGGTGAGTCGGGCTCGTGGGGACAGACATGGACCTCCGCGTCCTTGGCGTTCGACGAGCATGGTTCGGTTTCCACGAGGATCTCGCCGCCGCTCAGGGAACAACTCCTGGTTCAATCGGCTGATTTCAGATCGCGGTTCGGCAGTGCGGCAACTCAAGGCCTCACTGACGGCGAGATCCCGCCCAGACGTTTCTGTTCACCGGCAGCCGGCATGTTCGTTGGCGACCAGCCTCCACCCGAGTACTCGTCCTTCGACTTGCACCTGTTGCTCTCGGAGGTGGCCGTATCGGCGGAGGTCGCTGAAGTTGTCCCCGGCTTCTACTATGACGGCGAGCCGGCGGCTCTCCTCTCGCTGAGGAACGTCGAGCCTCTGCACGCCCATGCGCCCCTGCCCGAGTACGCCTTGGTTCCCTTGGGCCAGTTGGTGGTTCGCGACCGCGTCATCTGCGGTTCCGCAATGCGGCCGGCATACAACTTCTCACCCAGCGTCGGTAGCCGGATCGTCGTGGTGTCGAGATGGGGAGACCAGGCGGTCGCGATGGGCGCACTGAGTCTGGCTGTCGTTCATGCCGGTGGCGAGCTTGAGTGGAAGTTCGGCCCCCAGGGTCCCGGAGAGTTGGAATCCGTCATGAGCTACGCGCACGAGCTTGAGGTGAGGAACCTCTTCGGTGTTTCGCACGCGTTGGCTGGTCGCCCTGTCGGTTCTGAAGACAGACGGCAGTTCATCGAGCAGTGGGAGCGCCTCCGTCGTCACTCTTGCCTGGATTCCGAGACGCTCAGCCTGTTGGGGGCTGGCCGGGACCCGGAGGGATCTTGCCCGGGAATAGATGAGAACTGATGAGTCGCGCGGCACTTTGGCTGGGCGGCCTGGTCGCTCTGACGTCCACGATAGCGGAGGCACAGACAGGATGCGAGGTGCCAACGGTCGCCCATTCGTCGCTGGGAATTCTCCCCGACACGCTGTACATCGATGATGTGAACGGCAACGTCGACTCTGGCAAAGTGACCACGGCCATAGGCAGGTGGACATCGGAATGTACCGTGGCTGGCTCCCTGCCGAGAATCGAGCGAAGAGGCCATGTCTCTTTGGAGACATGGATCGTCAGTGAAGACACCTACGCAGCCTTCGGTGAACCACCACGGGATCCGGTGACCGGAAGGCTCAAGTGTGGCCGCATCAAGCGGTCGATGACTGGCAACGTGATCATGATCTTCAAGGATCGGCCGTCATCCTGTCCACCGATCGAGGAGACGATTGCACACGAACTCGGGCACCTGTTTCGGCTCGGCGACGCCAACCACATCGAGGCTTGTCGGGCGCCGACCGCGCCAGGCGAGAAGCCGTCGATCATGTCCTATAGCGCGAACAGGAGCGTGTCGAAGCAGACATGTGCCGACGTCAAGCGGGAGCTCGACCGCACGATAAAGCCGCCTCCACCCGGCGGCGATGGTCCCGACGACGGCGGAACGAACCCGGGACCTGGTGACGACGACAATCCCCTTGGAGGTCCGAACTGTGACCTGAATCCGAACGACTCGAGGTGTCCGGCAGACTGCAGCATCAACCCGAACCACCCGGACTGCGACAGTTGCATCCTGAATCCGAATCAGCCGAAGTGCGAGGACGTTTCGACGTCGGGCTGCGTCTGGTGGCCGGTTCCCGGTCTGGGCTGGGCTTGCATCCCGATGGCGCCGCCGCCCGGCGGCGTTCCCGGCGACCGGGAGGGCACGGTTTCGCAGACGAGCGTGTCTGCTTCCATCGACTATCGGCTCCACCTGGACTCTCCCGGCATGGTGACGGCGGTGCTGAGCGGCATGACCAAGGACTTCAACTGCCGCGTCACGGCCGCGCGGCCGGGCGGCGGAAACCCTCCACCCGCGGCCGTTTCCGGGACGGATGGCTCCAGGAACTGTTCGAACAGGAGCGGAACCGCTAGCGACTCGTGGAGCGGCGTGGCGGCCACCGGTTCCAGCAAGTTGACGGTGTACCCGGCCGGCGACGGCTCGGGCGACTACACGTTGGCGGTGACCGTGAAGCCGCTTCGCAGCCTGCCGTTCACCGTCTCGGAGACGGGAGTCGGCGGCGACCGCGTCTTCCGCTTTTCGCTGGCGACGAAGGGGAAGGTCAAGGTCTCTCTGACAGGCATGGACCGCGACATGGACTGCCGGGTGAATGGTGCCCGTTGCAGCAACCGGGCCGGCACGAAGGACGACTCCTGGAGCGGGTCGCTGGAAGCCGGGATTCACGCGGTCAAGGTCTACCCTTTCGGTGGCGGCAAGGGCGCCTACACGCTCTCGGTGACGGCGGAAGGGACCACGGCGTCTCCTCCTCCCGCGCCCGTGCTCTCGGGCCAGGTCTCGGGCAGGAAGCAGTCTCTGAGCTGGACGGCGCCCGAGACGACGAGTCCGGTGACGCGGTACCAGCTGCAGCTCCGGGAATCGACAAGCCAGGACTGGTACTTCACGAGTTCGGGCTCGCCGTCGCCATCTTCCGACATCGCTCCGAGCGTGAGATCGTGGAGCGTGACGACGAGGGCCGGGGTGGTTCTTCGCTACCGTGTCCGGGCGACGAACGCCGGTGGCGACGGGGCATGGTCGAACGTGTTGGAGTTGACCTCCGCGTCGCCGCCGGCGGCGCGGACGCTGCCGTTCACGGTGTCGGAGAAGAACGTCTCTGGAGAGCAGGCCTACGCCTTCGCCCTTTCGTCCGAGACGAAGGTGAACGTGTCGTTGACGGGAATGAACCGCGACATGGATTGCCGTGTCGGTTCGAGCAACTGCACGAACCGGGGGGGCACGCGGGACGACTCCTGGAGCGGCACGCTCGCGGCCGGTCCGCACTCCGTGACGGTGTATCCGTACGGCGGCGGCTCGGGCAGCTACACGCTGATGGTGTCGGCGGCTGGCGGCACGACGACGTCACCCCCTCCTCCTCCTCCCCCCGGGAACCCTCCCGGGGCGCCGCGACTGACGGGGGCGGTCGCGGGCCGCGTCCAGACCTTGAACTGGGCCGCACCTTCAAGCGCCGCCGCGGTAACTCGCTACCAGTTGCAAACGAGGGCGTCGGCGGCTTACTCCTGGCGCTTCACGACCGCTGGCAGTCCTTCACCGTCATCGAACATCAGTGCGAGCGCGCGGTCCTGGAGCGTGACGACCCCGGCCGGTCTGGTCCGCCATTACAGGTTGCGGGCCACGAGTTCGAACGGCGACGGCGGGTGGTCGAACGTCGTCGTTCTGACCACTCCTTCCGCTCCCCCGCCGCCGCCGCCGCCGTCCTCAACCCCATTGTCGGTTCCGGCTATCCCGAACTTCCGGTTGCCGTCCGCCGGCGTGGTGAACACGGTGTTGCCGGCCGCTTCCGGAGGCGGCCCGCCCTACCGCTACGGTGTGTCGGGGCTGCCGCCAGGGATCGCGTTCTTCCCGTCGACCCGGCGCGCCACTGGAACGCTGCCCACCGTGCGGAGGAGCACCACCTGCACGATCAGGTACACGGCGACAGACAGCGCTGGCGCGTCGGACTCCGTGACCTTCACCGCGACGATCCTGCCGCCTTGAGCGTTTGCGGCTCTTCCCGGCTTCGGCGCGCCGTCCACTTCGTTCCAGGTGGCAACGAACGCATGCTGGCCAAGTCCCTGGGTCTCGAGGCCGACACGCTGATCCTCGATCTCGAAGACGCGGTGACGCCGGATCGGAAGGTTGAGGTTCGCCGCGAAGTAGCCGGCTGGCTCGAAGCGACGGACTTCGGCGGCAAGGAGCGGGCGGTGCGGATCAACGACCTGATGACGCCCTGGGGCCGGGAGGACGTCGAGGTCACGATGGAGCACCCGCCCGACGCCTACGTCGTGCCGAAAGTGAGCGGAGTCGACGACGTGCTGCGGGTGGATCGGCTGGTCGCCCAGCTCGAGATGGCCCACGGCCACGACCTGGGCGGCATCGCGTTGATCCTGATCGCCACCGAGACCGCCGGCGGCGCGCTGAACCTCGCTCACCTGACCGCCACCAACCGCGTCTCGGCGCTGACCTGGGGCGCCGAGGACCTGTCCGTCTCGATCGGCGCGAGCCGGCGCCGGGACGAGCGCGGCGAGTACCTGGACGTGTTCCGCTACTGCCGGTCGATGACCCTGCTGGCCGCCCGTGCCGGCGGCGCCCAGCCGATCGACAGCGTGTTCACCGACATCGGCGACCTGGACGGCCTGCGCCTCGACTGCCAGCGAGCGGCGTGGATGGGCTTTGAGGGCAAGATGACGATTCATCCGAACCAGATCCCGATCGTCAACGAGGTCTTCACGCCGAGCGAGGCCGAGATCGCTTCCGCCGCCGCGCTGGTGGCGGCGTTCGCCGAGAACCAGGCCCGGGGCCGAATGGCCTTCCGTCACGAAGGCCAGATGGTCGACGCCCCCCACCTGCACCGCGCGGAGCGGGTGCTCGATCGCGCCCGCCAGGCCGGCGCGATCGAGTAGGGCGTGCCGCCCTCAAGTAGAACGTGCCGCCGTCCTGCGTCCAGAGTGAGGTTTATCGTGTCGTTTCAGTGACAAGAGAGGGAACTTCTGCCTTCCGGTCTGGATCCGTAACACGATCCGGCCCCTCAACTTCCAACCAGGGGAGCCTCGCTGTGAGTGCAACCGAAACCCGCATTCAGGAACTAGCCCGCCAACACCTCGACATCGGAAGAGACCTGGATCTCGATGCCGGTCTCCTTTCCGCCGGCATCTCGTCGCTTGACGCGGTGGCCTTCGTGAAGAAGGTCGGGGAAGCATTCGGCGTGGACGTTCCCCCCGAGGAGGTTGCCAACTGGAAGAACCTGCGGGACTTGTCCGCGTTTCTCGATTCCAGCGCCAGTTGAGCGCCGCGGGCTGCGGGGCCCGCACGATTCACAGGTCCGGTCGGGTCACCGTCGTCTACGTCGACTTGGGACCTTCTTCGGCCCGGGAGCGAGAGGCTCTGACGTGGCTTGACGGCTCCGAGCAGGCTCGGCGGCGCCAGTTCGCGCGGTCGGGGCCGCGACGCGAGTTCACTCTCTGTCGCGCGGCACTTCGAGCGTTGCTCTGCCGGGAACTCGACTGCGGCAACGAGGAACTCTCCTTCGGAGCCTCGGATCATGGCAAACCGTTCGGGCTGCTCGGAGGGTTTGCCGCGCCCGTCTCCTTCAACGTCAGCCACAGCGGCCGGCATGGTCTGATCGCGATGGCGCCGCGGGGGCGCATCGGCGTTGACGTGGAAGACCGGAAAGGGCGGCGCGACATGGACGACGACATCCGCCTCCTCTTCGCCCCCGGGGAACAGGCGGGCCTTGCATCCGCCGAAGGAAGCACCAAGGCCGAACTGTTCTACAACCTCTGGACCATGAAGGAAGCGCTGGTCAAGGCGGCTGGCGTCGGTCTGAGGATCGACACCACGAGCTTCGAGATTCCCCCGGCGATGAGTCGAGGCGCGACGAGTTGTCTTGTGCGCCTTCCCGTGGCGCCGTCGGTCAGGTGGCGGCTGGAGAACCTCGGCAACCGGCGCTATGCCGCGGCGCTCGCCGTCGAGGAGTTGGGCGCGGCGGACGCCGCGGAGGATAGCGAGCCGCAGGTCGCATAGGCAGGAGCGGAAGCGGTAGCCCGTTGACTGTCTGGGAAGTACCCGAGGCTCTTGGGAGGGTCCACCCAGTGACGTCTGCGTTCGAAGGGATAGCCGGGCAGCGAAATCCGGCGACGCGTCTCGCCGGCGAAGAGGCCCGCGAAGGACACCGGTAGTCCGGCCTCGTAGGCGGCTGCCGCGGCCTTGAGGAAACCGCCGTCCGAGCGGCCCTCTGCGGCGTCGCCGGACGGCGGCCGCAGGCTCGCCAGCACCAGCGGGGCGCTGTTGCTCCCTTCGTCTCCGGCGGCTTCGGCGTCGGATAGGGGCCAAGCGTCAACCATCGCCGGAGCCAGGGATCGCCGCGGGCCGATCTCCAGCACGACCTCGACTCTTCGGTCCGCCAGAGTCGCGGCGCTTGCTTCCGGTGCGGCGGACTCGCCAGCTCGCTGGAGCCAGAAGGAGGCGGCAAGCGCGTCGTCTGCCGCCAGTGGGCGACCGTCGCCGCCGCGGGTCACGGTCAGCGAGGGGCGTTCGAGGACCAGGTCTCCGGCGAGCCGCTCCGCACCCTCGGCGGGTCCTTCCGCCGTCACCGACTCGCCCGCGGCGGCCGTCGGGCGGAGGCCGTCTTCCAGGCTCAAGATGTGGGCGGTGTGTGCCGCCGCGAACGCACCGGCGTCGAACCCGACGACGACGCTCGGCCGGATTCCGAGGCTCGACCAGAGAGCGGTCAGCGAGCACTCGAGCGCATAGACGGCCGGGTAAGCCCAGGCCGGATCGTCGAGATCGGCCGAGCGCGACGTCGGGACGCGAAGCCGACATCTCCCGTTCGCTCCAGATGCCCCGCTTCCCGATCTCGACGAAGCGGCCGCCGGGAGCCAGGCAGGCGAGGCTCGCTTCGATGAAGCCCTCGCTCGTCAGACTGTTCAGCACCACGTGGACGCCTTCGCCGTCGGTCGCCCGCGGGATCTCGTCGCCGAACGCGGTCTCCCGGCTGTCGAACACGTGGGCCACGCCGAGGGAGCGGAGGAAGGACTGCTTGGCGGCGCTGGCGGTAGCGAAGACTTCGGCGCCGGCGGCCTGAGCCAGTTGAATCGCGGCAAGGCCGACGCCGCCGGCTCCGGCGTGGATCAGCACGCGTTCGCCGGCCTGAAGATCCGCCGTCCGGAACGCGAGATCGGCGGTGACGAAGCAGATGGGCACGGTCGCGAGGGCGGCCGTGGAGAGCCCGGCGGGAGCGGGTACCACGAGTGCCGCATTGGTCACCATCTCCGGCGTGAACGAACCGAATCCCATTCCGGCCACCGGGTCGCCGGTCGCGATGCCTTCGACATCCGCGCCGGTCTCCAGGACGCGGCCGACCAGTTCGCGGCCGATCTCGCCTCCGGTGGAAACCGCGCCGATGCTCATCGGCGCGTCGACGAAAGTTGAGGCCCATCGCCTCGACGGCGACCCGGATCTCGCCGGGTTCGAGATCGGGTCGGGGTCGCGGCTTCGCCCGAAGCGCGGTCAGGCCGGCCTCGGGATCCTCGGGGCCGACGACCCAGTCGGGGTCCTCCGGCAGGGCGAGACGCGGGTCGTCGGCGCCGGGCCGTATCAGGCGCGCGGCTCTACGGACGCCTCCCCGGTGGGCGATGAGGGTCTCGGAATCGGCGAACAGGAGTTCATGGGCGAGTTCCGAAGCCGCCGGCGTTTCCGCTGAGGGGTCGAGGTCGATCAGTCTCGGCTGAAGGTGGGACGCTTCCCAGGACATCGCCTTTCCGAAACCCCAGAGGGTAGCGCCGGCGAGTTCGCCGGACGTTCTTTGGAGGAGGTCCTGCTCGAGGACCTGCGCGCCGCGGGTCACGAACCAGACGCCTTCGGTCGGGCCGACGCCGGCGTCGCTACGCCCTGCGCGAGAGCCAGTGCCGTTGACGCGGCATGGGTTACGTCCTCCGCCATCTCCTCCGTGGTCGCTGACGCTGCGCGTCCATCCAGGGCGTTGAGGTGCACGACGCCCCGGAGAGGCGATTCCTCGGGCAGTCCCTCCAGCAGGGATCGCCAGGCTTCGCGGTCCGACGGTTCGAGGACCGCCGTCGTGACGCCCGGAACTTCGGGCGAGGGACCGCCGGCATCGCCTTCCGCGCGGACGAGAAGGACCGTCTGGTTGCGGGAGGCCAGCTCGGCGGCGAGTTGTTCCGCCGTGCCGGCGCCGTCCGCCGAGACGACGTAGGCCTGGGACAGCCGCTTGAGGTCCCGGAGCAGAGTGACCCGGTCCGCCGCTTCCACGTCTCGGTCCGCCAGGTGCTCGGCGAGGGTGCGCGACTGGCCGGCCACCGTCGCCGGGCTGGTCAGGAAGTCCGCGGCCGGCACGCTTCCGTCCAGCGGCTGCTCCCGCCAGGCGACCTCGTACAGCAGATCCTTCATCCCGGCCCTGGCCGAGAGGAGGGCGCTGCGGGTGGCCCGCTTGACGGTGAAACCGAACAGGCCGCCGAGGGGGGCGCCGTCGGTGGAGTAGAAGCGAACGTCGCCCGTCACGACTTCGGGCGGCTCGGACGACGCGGCGTCCGCTCCGTTCCGCTCGCCGGACGTCCTGACGGTCGCGTGGCAGAGGAGCCTGGTCGGCATCGGCCCCGCCACCCACAGCCTCTGCCAGCCGAAGGGCATGTACACCGCCCCCTGTTCGGCAACGGTGTGGTGGCGGGCCAGCGACAGCACCTGGAAACAGCCGTCCAGCAGCAGCGGATGCAGTTCCATCCCCGTCGCGTCGACCGAGTCGTTGAGGGCGAGCGTGGCCAGGGACTCGCCTTCCCTTGCCCAGGCGGATTCGATCGTGTGGTAGGAGGGGCCGAGGTAGATGCCGGTCGCGGACCGCATCGCGTAGAACTGCACGGGGTCCTGCGGCGTCAACCCGGCCTTGAGCGCCTCGGGGTCGAGCGGGGGAAGCGGTTCGACGTCCGACCTTCCCGAGGAGAGTCGACCGCCGGCGTGAAGGGTCCAGCCCTCCTCGCCCTCCCCCTTCGTGAAGATCTCGAAGGGACGTTCCGCGAGGTCGTCCGAGCCGTCCAGAACGAACTGCAGGGTGCGGCCTCCGCCGCCCGCTCCGCTTTCCGGATCCTCCTCGTCGAGCATCAGCGGGCTGTAGATCTGCAGCTCGTCCACGACCGCCGGCCCGTCGCCCTGGCTCAGCGCCACCGAGACCGCCATCCCGCCGTGGAGTCCGCCGGGGACGACGACCTGCTCGTAGACCAGGTGATCGAGCAGCCACGCGGGATCGGAGGCGAACACTTCCGTCTCGAACATGACCTCGCCGCGGGGCGACTCGTGGCGCACGCCGAGCAGCGGATGTCCGTCGGCCTTGTGGCGGCGCTTCGATGACCGGACCCAGTGCTGGATGCGCTGGAACGGATAGCCCGGCAGGGTGATCCGGCGCCGCTCCTCGCCGGCGAAGAGGCCCGCGAACTGGATGTCGAGGCCGGCCTCCCAGGCGCCGGCGACGGCCTCGGTGAAGCCCCCGCTGGTGTCGATGGGCGGTTCCTCGGCGTCGCGGGGCGGACGCCGCAGACTGGCGAGAACCGGCGGGGATCCCGCCGGCGCCGACGCGGGCCAGATCATCGAGACGACTGGGCCCAGTACGGCGTGGGGGCCGATCTCCACGACCGCGTCCACTCCCATCTCGGCCAGGGTCTCGACGCTCGCCCGAAACGCCACCGGCTCGCGGGCGTGGCGACGCCAGTACGCGGCGTCCATCCGGTCGTCCGGGTCGAGCAGGCGGCCGGTGATGTTGCTGACCAGGGGGACGGAGGGGGCCGGAGGCGAGGGCGCGATCTCGTTGACGGCGGCTTCCAGCTCGTCCAGGGCGGGTTCGATCAGGGCGCTGTGGTACGCGGGACTCCGGCGCAACCGGTGCGTCTTGACGCCCTCAGCTTCTAAGCGGGCGAGCACCGCGTCGAGTTCGGCGGCCGGCCCGCTCACGACCTGCTGCGCTCCGTTGTCGACGGCGACCGAGAGGTCCGCGTCGTCCGAGCCGGCGTTGTGCTCGGCCACCGCTTCGGCGACGCGGGAGGCGGGGGCGAAGACGGCGGCCATCGCGCCGTCGGCCCGCGTGGCGCCCATCAGAGTGCCGCGGGCTGAGGCGTATTGAAGACCCTGCTCGAGGGTGAAGCCGCCCGCCGCTTGCGCCGCCGCGATCTCGCCCAGGCTGTGGCCGACGACGACGCTCGGCCGGACGCCCAGGCTGTCCCAGAGTGCGACCAGCGCGCACTCCAGGGAGTAGATGGCGGGCTGGGTCCAGGTCGGTTCGTCGAGCAGGCCGTCGGTCCCGTTCTCTCCGAACATGACGTCCAGCAGCGAGACCTCGCGATCCTCGGAGAGCAGCCGGTCACAGCGGTCGAGCACCGAGCGGAACACGGGCTCTCGTTCGTACAGGGCCCTGCCCATTCCGGGCCATTGACTGGCCTGGCCGGTGAAGACGAAGGCCACCTTCTGGGCTCCCCGGGGCGTGTCGCCGCCTTCGCCGGCGGCCAGGTGCTCCAGTTGCTGCCGGAGCTGGGCTAGCAGTCTGTCGGACTTGGCGGGTTAGTGTTTCGTTGTCAGTGGAGGGAGATCGATGACGAAGTTCATAGCTGCTCATCGGGACCAGCCGT
>JAPVWO010000006.1 GCA_027493375.1 Candidatus Multivorans thiocomprendens
GGCGGCGGCGGAGGGCGAGCGGGATCGCAAGGCTGAGCACATCCGGCTGGCGCTGGATCGGCGGATGCAGGTCGAGCGCAGCTACTTCGACGACTACCGGTTCGAGCATCGGGCGCTGCCGGAGATCGATTTCGAGGACGTGCGGATCGGCGGCGGCTTCCTGGGACGGGAGCTTGAGGCGCCGCTGCTCATCTCGTGCATGACCGGCGGCACCGGCGCCGCGGAGGAGATCAATCGCCGTCTGGCCGAGGCGGCGGAGGCGAGGCGGGTCGCTCTCGGTGTCGGTTCGCAGCGCAAGGCGATCGACGATCCGGAGACCGCGGCGACGTTCCGGGTACGGGAGTTCGCTCCGAACGTTCCGATCCTGGCCAATCTGGGCGCGGTGCAACTGAACTACGGCTACGGCATCGACGAGTGCCGGGTGGCGGTCGACATGGTCGAGGCCGACGCCCTGGTGCTGCACCTCAACGCCCTGCAGGAGGCGCTGCAACCCGAAGGCCAACTGAACTTCCGGGGACTGTTGCCGAAGATCGCGCGCGTCGTCGAGGCGCTGGACGTGCCGGTGGTGGTCAAGGAGATCGGCTGCGGCATCTCGGCCGCGGTCGGCCGCGAGCTTGCCAACGTCGGTGTCCGGTTCCTGGATACGGCGGGTGTCGGCGGCACGAGCTGGGCGCGCATCGAGGCGGCCCGGGCCGACGAAGTGGCGCTCGGCGAACGCTTCGCGGACTGGGGGCTGCCGACGCCGGAGTCGATCCGCCAGTTGGCGGCCGTGCCCGGCGTCCAGGTCATCGGCAGCGGCGGCATCCGCTCCGGCGTCGACGCGGCGAAGGCGCTGGCCCTCGGCGCCCACATCGCCGGTATGGCGTTCCCCTTCCTCGAAGCGGCCAACAGATCGACCCGGGCGGTCGTCGACCGGATCTCACGGACCGCCTTCGAGCTGCGTACGTGCATGTTCTGCACCGGCGCCGCCGACCTCGCGGCGTTGCGCCGCGTGCCACTCCTGAAGGAGACGGGCGATGGCTGATCGGCTGGTTGCCGGCTCGGAGCTGACTCCCGAACTCGAGGCCGCGGCGGCCGAGATTGCCGGCTCGGAGCGCGGCTTCCACAGGCCGCCACCGGGCCTCGACGCGGCGGGGCAGGCCGCGGTGCGTCGCCGTGCTCTGGACCTGGCGACGGGCAGCGGTCCGCTCACGGCGATCGGCAGCTACGCCCTGGACGGCGAACGGGCGTCCACCCAGAACTGCGAGAACTTCATTGGCGCCGCGCAGGTGCCGATGGGCGTCGCCGGGCCGGTTCACGTACGGGGGAGCGAGACCGACGGCACGGTCTGCGTGCCGATGGCGACCACCGAGGGGGCGCTGCTTGCCAGCGTGAACCGCGGCTGTCGCGCGATCACGGCGGCGGGCGGCGCCACCGTCTTCGTCGAGGACGTGGGCATGACCCGGGCGCCGGTCTTCCGCACGACGGGGATCGAGGACACCCGGCGGCTGCTCGAGTGGCTGGAAGCCAACGAGGAGAGGATTCGCGCCAAGGCGCAGGAGACAAGCCGCTTCCTGGAACTTCGCGACATTAGACCGTCGGTGGTCGGCAGCACCGTGTTCCTTCGGTTCCGCTTCGGGACCGGTGACGCGATGGGCATGAACATGGTGACGATCGCCTGCGACCGCCTCGTGTCCGAACTGATCGAGCCGGAGACCGGCGTCCAGTGCGTCGCGCTGTCCGGCAACTACTGCGTCGACAAGAAACCCTCCGCGGTCAACTACCAGCTCGGTCGCGGCAAGCGGATTCACGCCGAGGTCGTGCTGGACGAGACGACCGTGCGCAAGGTCCTCAAGTCGGAGGCGAATGCGCTCCAGGACGTGGCCTACCGCAAGAACCTGCTCGGTTCCGTGGCGGCCGGCGCGCTCGCCTTCAACGCGCAGTTCGCGAACGTGCTGGCGGCGGTCTTCGTCGCCTGCGGCCAGGATCTCGCCCACGTCGTGGAAGGCGCCATGGGTGTCGCCTCGTTCGAGGCCCGGGAGGACGGCTCGGTCTACGCGTCCGTCTACATGCCGGACGTTCCGTTGGCGGCGATCGGAGGGGGCACCGGCCTCGACACGCAGCGCGAGGCGCTCGACGTGATGGGCGTCCGGCCCGACGCGGAGCGGCCGGGCGCGGCGGTGCGCCGGCTGGCCGAGATCGTCGGCGCCGTCGTTCTCGCCGGTGAACTCTCGCTGACCGCCGCGTTCACGTCACGCGACCTGGCGCGGGCCCACGAGCGGCTGGGCCGCTCCAGCGCCGCGCGCGCGGGTTGAACCGGCAGGGCTGGCGTGGCTGCCGCCTGTCCACGGCCCGTTGGGGAGGCTTCCCAGCGGCCGCTCCCGCTCTCTGATTGGATGAGAGGTTGGCGCTCGCTCCGCTCCGCTCGCTTCGGTAGGGCTCGGTTTCGGGGGCGTTCGTGGAAGTCGCTCGCTCCGAGTCCGCTGAGGAGCCTCCCCAACGGCCCGTGGACAGGCTGGACGACATCGGGCTCTCGGGTCGCTCCGTGATGGCGGAAGTGGTGTCCGCGGTGCGGCTGAGCGTGCCGGGCAAGGTGATCCTGATGGGGGAGCATGCGGCGGTGTATGGCCGGCCCGCTGTGGTGGCGGCGGTGGGGCGTCGGCTGGCTATCGAAGGGAATCTGGAGCTGCCGGCTGGAAAGTCGGAGAGTGGCCGAGTCCTGCTTGACTTGCCCGACCTCGGTCTGGACGAGGAGCACTCATGGGGGGCTATCGACGAGTTCACCGGGCGGGCCCGCCGGCGGTGGCTCGCCTTCCGTCGGGGCGAGGCGTCCTTTCGGCCGGCGGACGAACTGAGCGCTCTTGTCCGGATTGCGGTCGGGGAAGCCGTGGCTTCGCTGCCTGCGGCGGCCGCGAGCAGGCTGCGCGAGCGGACACTGGAACTGCGGTTGCGGTCTCAGCTTCCCGTCGGGGCCGGTCTGGGAAGTTCAGCGGCGGCGGCGATCGGGGTCGTGGCGGCGGTGCGGTTTCTAGCCGGCGGGACGCGGTCGGTTCCGGGTCATGAAGGCGGCCTGACCGAAGATGAACTGGCTGCAATCGAGGCGGCGGCGCTCGAGGTCGAGCGGCGGCAGCACGGTTTCCCGTCGGGGATCGACAGCGGCACGGTGCTCCGCGGTGGCGTTCTGCTGGTTCGCCGAGTGGGCGACGAGTTGCGATTCGACGACCTGCCGCGGCCGGAGTGGCTTTCCGGTGCGGTCGAGATCCTCGACAGCGGGACGCCCGGCCAGACCACGGGCGCGGTGGTCACGGCGGTGCGCCGGCGCTACGACGAGGAACCTGAGCGGACAGCCGCCGTGTTCGACCGCATCGAGGCGGCGGTGGAGTCCTTCCGCGCGGCGCTCCAGGATGGCGGGCCGCGGGATGCGGCGGCGGCCATCGCCGACGGTCATCGCGCCCTGGTCGAACTCGGCGTGGTGCCGCCGGCGGTCGCGCGCCGGATCGCGTCGGTGGAAGTTGCCGGGGGGGCGGCGAAGATCTCCGGAGCCGGCGCCCTTGCCGGCGAGTCGGCGGGCGCCCTGATCTGCATGCTCGCCGGCCGGCCGGCCGGGACCGTCGATGGACTCTCGGACCTCGAGCCCGTGGACGTGGCGATCGGCGCCGGCGGCCTGAGGTTCGATGGTCGGGGGCCCGATCGACTGTAGGCTCCGGGCCGATGAACACCGCGCTGGAACCGGCTCATGAGCCTGCCCCCGTGACCGCCGAGGCGCCCTCGAACATCGCTTTCATCAAGTACTGGGGCGCCCGCGATCTCGAGACGCCGGTGCCGTTCAACCGCTCGCTGTCGATGACGCTGGACGCCTGCCGGTCGATCTGCTCCGCGTCGCCGCTGGGCGACGGCAAGGAAGACGAGATCGTCTGGGTGGAGGACCCGGCCGCCGGCCGTTCCGCGGCTTCCGCGGAAGCGCCGCCGTCCTTCGTCGAGCGCACGCGGCGGCACCTGGACCGGCTGCGCGAGTGGTCGCAGGGAACCGCCGCGTCGTACTCCGGCGGTTTCCGGATCGCGACGGGCAACACCTTTCCGAGCGCGGCGGGCATCGCCTCGTCGGCTTCCGGGTTTACCGCCTTGACGCTGGCTGTCGCGGCCGCCATGGGCTTCGACCTGCCGCCGCGGATGCTGTCCGCCCTGTCGCGGAGCAGCGGTTCCGGCTCGGCCGCGCGCTCGGCCTACGGCGGGTACGTTGAGTGGCCGGACGGGGAGAGCAACGCCGCGGTCCAGGTCCTGGACGAGGACACCTGGCCGCTCTGCGACGTGGTCGCGGTGGTCGAGACCGCGGCCAAGAAGGTGTCGTCGCGGGACGGGCATCGTCTCGCCGTGACCAGTCCCTACTTCGCGCCACGCCTGGCCGGGCTCGGGGGCAGACTGGAGCGGGTGCGGAACGCGCTGCGGCAGCGAGACTTCGAGGCGCTGGGCTCCGCGGTCGAGGAGGAGGGGATCGACCTGCACCTCATCGCGATGTCCTCGCGGCCGCCGGTCTACTACTGGTCGCCGGGCACGATCGAGGTGCTGGCCGCGGTCCGCGACCTGCGCGCGGACGGCATCGCCGCCTACGCCACGATGGATGCCGGCGCGAACGTTCACGTGATCTGCCAGCCGGCGGACGAATCGCGGGTGGCGGAACGGCTCGAGACCCTCGGCAGCGTCGAACGGGTGCTGCGCGACCGCACCGGCGGCCCGCCGGCCTGGCGCGGCGGAGCCGAGCTTTGAGTGCGGCTGCCGCCGCGAACGCCTCGGACGGACGGCTGGATGTCACCCTGGTCAAGCTCGGCGGCAGCCTGATCACGGACAAGACGAAACCGCGCACGGTCGCGAAGGAACACCTGCGGCGGCTGGCGGCCGAGATCGCGGCCGGGTGGTCGGGGGATGGCCTCGTCATCGGTCACGGCAGCGGTTCCTTCGGACACCCGGAGGCCCGCGCCGCCGGTCTGGCGGGAGGCGCCGGCGGCCGGCGGCTCGGCTCAGCGACGGACCGGATGGGCATCGCGCGCACGCAGGCCGCGGCCCAGGAACTTCACCGCCAGGTCGTTTCCCGCCTGATAGCGGCCGGCGTGCCGGCGTACTCGCAACTGCCGTCCGCGTTCCTGGTGGCGACCGACGGAGAGCCCGGCGGCCCGCCGCCCGAACCGCTGGCTGCAGCGCTACGACTCGGCCTGGTCCCGGTCACGATGGGCGACGTAGTCGTCGACCGGACGCGCGGGGCCTCGATCGCGTCGACGGAGACGGTGTTCGAGTTCCTTGCCGGCGCCCTCGCTCCGCTCGGCATCGACGTGCGGCGGGCGGTGTGGCTCGGCGCCACGGCCGGCGTCCTGGACGACGCCGGGCGGCTCGTTCCCCGCATCGACGCGGCGAACATCGGGACAGCGTCCGAGGCCGCCGGAAGTTCACCGGCGGTCGATGTCACCGGCGGCATGGAGCACCGCCTGACGACCGCCTGGAGGCTGGCTCAGCGCGGCGTCGAATCGCTCATCATCGACGGGCGCCGGCCCGGCCTCCTCGAGTCGGTGCTCCGCCACCCGGGCGGCGAGGCGGAGGCCGCCGGTACACTCGTGAGCCCGGCCGAGGAGGAAGATGCGCGCCAGTAGCACCGTCGAGGACTACCTGAAGTGCATCTTCCTGGCGGAGAACGAAGCCCGGTTGGAGGGTGCGGAACTCGTACCGATGGGGCGGATCGCGGCGCGCCTCAAGGTGGCGCCCGCCTCGGTCACGGCGATGATGAAGACCCTGGCCGAGTCCGGGCTGATCGCCTACGAACCGTACAGCGGCGTCCGGCTCCTGCCGGCGGGCCGCAAGCTGGCGACTCACGTGCTCAGGCGGCATCGCCTGATCGAGCTCTTCCTGGTCAATGTGATGGGCTTCGACTGGAGTGAGGTCCACTCGGAGGCCGAACTGCTCGAACACTCCGTTTCCGGGCGGATGATCGAGCGGATGGACGAGATGCTCGGCCATCCCTCCGTGGATCCCCACGGCGATCCGATTCCGAGCGCCGACGGTCACATCGAACTCGTGGATCATCCGAGCCTCCTGAAGTGCGCCCTGAACCAGGTCGTCGAGGTGGTCCGCGTGACGGACCAGAACGCCGAGTTCCTGCGCTTCGCGGAGCGCGAAGGGCTGGCGCCGGGCAGCCAGGTCGAGGTGGCGGCGAGGGACGAGACTGCCGGCAGCGTTGCGGTGGTTTCCGGCGCGCGCGAGTTCAGCCTGGGCTTCCCGGCCGCGTCGAAGGTGCTCGTGCGGAAGCCGCACTGGCGGCGACGGTGAAGAGGGGTTGGCCGCCGTCGACGGTCTGGCCGACCTCGACGAGGAGTCGCTCGAGTTGCCCGTCGATCTCCGACTGGATCTCGTTCTCCATCTTCATCGCTTCGAGCACGACGACGCCCTGTCCCGAGGTCACCTCGTCGCCCTCGGCCGCGAGCACGGCCACGACACGGCCGGGCATGTAGGCCGTTGCCTCGAACGTGTTGGCGGCTCCCTGCTGCGTCGCTTCTCCGAGGGTCCGGGAGCGGGGGTCGATCACCTTCAGTTCGACGCCGTCGACGTCGTAGAGGCCGTTGCCGAGCGAGCGGACGCTCTGCGTCGCCTGGCGCCCGTTGACGATCACGCTCAGGACGTCCGGCCGTCCAAGGGTCGCGGCGTCCACCCGGTACTCGCGGTCGTCGACCGTGAGGGTCCAGTGGCCGTTCGCCTCGGCGCGGACCTCGACGCGGACCTCGACGCGGACCTCGTCGTCCGACCGGGCGACGATCAGTTCCACGTCGTGGTCCTTCGGGCGTCGCGGCGCGCCGCGAGCAGCCAGTTCGACCGCGGAGCGCCGCCGCCGGCCGCGGCCGCGGTTCCGTTCGCCCCCGCTCGTTCCAGATGGGCGAGGACGGCGGCGAGTACGGGAAGGTCGGCCTCCAGGGCGTCGCCCTCCGGCCCTGCCGGCCTCAACTCGCCGTTCTCGAGCTTGCGATCCAGCATCGAGATGTCCATGTTGCCTGTCGTGAAGTCCTCGTCCTCGAGCAGTTGCTCGAAGAGGGGCAGGTTGGTGCGGATGCCCTCCACCCGGGTCTCGGCGAGGGCCCGCCTGAGCCGGGCCAGAGCGTCGCGCCGGTCACGCCCCCAGACGATCAGCTTGGCCAGCATCGGGTCGTAGTGGATCGTCACCTCCGAGCCCTCGTACACGCCGCAGTCGTTGCGGACGCCCGGGCCCTCCGGCAGTTGGAGCAGTTCGATCCGGCCGGGCGAAGGAGCGAAGTTGCGGAACGGATCCTCCGCGTAGAGCCGGACCTCGACCGCGTGTCCGCGAGGCTCCAGGCCGTTCGCCAGCGCCTCCGGCAACGGTTCGCCGGCCGCGATGTCG
Source organism: Candidatus Multivorans thiocomprendens (assembly GCA_027493375.1). Classification (GTDB taxonomy): domain Bacteria; phylum Acidobacteriota; class Thermoanaerobaculia; order Multivoradales; family Multivoraceae; genus Multivorans; species Multivorans thiocomprendens. Next base: position 7,373 of record JAPVWO010000006.1, read on the forward strand.
AGCTGGGCGGCGACGATGTCGATGCCGGTGACCAGCTCGGTCACGGGATGCTCGACCTGGATCCTCGTGTTCATCTCCAGGAAGTAGAAGTCTCCCCCGGGATCGAGCAGGAACTCCACCGTGCCCGCGCCGACGTAGTTCACGGCGGCCGCGGCGCGGATCGCCGCTTCGCCCATGCGGCGGCGGAGGTCCGCGTCGACGACGGGCGACGGCGCCTCCTCGACCACCTTCTGATGCCGCCGCTGCAGGGAGCACTCCCGTTCGCCCAGGGAGACGATCCGTCCGTGGCGGTCGCCGAGGATCTGGATCTCGACGTGGCGGGGCCGCTCGACGAAGCGCTCGATGTAGACCGAGGCGTCGTCGAAGCTGGCGCCGGCCTCCGAGGTCGCGCCCCGGAAGGCCGCTTCGAGTTCGCTTTCCTCGCGCACCAGCCGCATGCCCTTGCCGCCGCCGCCGGCGGAGGCCTTGAGCATCACCGGATAGCCGATCTCGGCTGCCGCTTCGCGGGCCGCTTCCGCGGAGGCCAGAGGATCGGTGCCGCCCGGCACGATGGGTACGCCGGCCGCGGTCATCAGGCGCCGGCTCTCGATCTTCGAGCCCATCGCGGCGATCGCCGCGGAGGGCGGTCCGATGAAGGCGATGCCGCGTTCCTCGCAGAGGCGCGCGAACCCGGCGTTCTCGGACAGGAAGCCGTAGCCCGGGTGGATCGCGTCGGCGCCGACGGCCGCGGCGAGGTCGACGATTCTCCCGGCCTGAAGGTAGCTCTCGATCGAGGGCGCGGGGCCGATGCAGTGGGCCTCGTCCGCCATCTGCACGGCCAGACCGTCGCGGTCCGCCTCCGAGTAGACGGCGACCGAGACGATGCCGCGTTCGCGGAGCGCCCGGATCACCCGCACCGCGATCTCGCCGCGGTTCGCGACGAGTACCTTCTTCAGGCCGTTCTTCATGCCGGAAGGCGCATACTAGCGGTCCGACGATCCGGTGGTGCGGCGAATGGCGATAGTGTCTGACCAGGCCAACGGAACAGGAGGACTTATCATGCAATGCAGTCTCGGACCGGGAGCTTCGCCCAACGGCAACTGGGGCCCTCTGGTCACCAGGAAGTCCGTGATGCGGTCCGGTTTGGCCGCGCTGCTCGTCGCTCCCTTCACGGCGTCGTCGCTGGTTGCGGGGCGCGGCCAGGAATCCGGAGGCTCGGAGGCCGAGTCGTCGGCCCGGGCGGAAGGCCGGGGCGCCACGGACGACGAGATCGTTCTCGGTGTGTCCGCCGCCTTCTCGGGTCCGTCCAGGGGGCTCGGCGCGGAGCTCTACCGCGGCGCCATGGCGTACTTCAACCATGTGAACGAGAACGGCGGTATCGAAGGCCGGAAGGTCAGCCTGAGGTTGTACGACGACGGCTATCAACCCGATCCGTGCGTCCAGAACACCATGAGGCTGATGCTGGAGGACGAGGTGTTCCTCCTGTTCGGCTACGTCGGGACGCCGACCGTGACCCGGGTCCTTCCGATCCTGAAGAAGTTCCAGGACGAGAGTATCTTCCTGTTCTTCCCGTTCACCGGCGCCCAGCCGCAACGGGAGCCGCCCTACGGCGAGTTCGCCTTCAACCTCCGTGCCTCCTACAACCAGGAGACGGCGGGGTTGGTGGACAACTTGGTGCGGATCGGCAGGCGGCGAATCGCCGTCTTCTACCAGATCGACGCCTACGGCCGGAGCGGCTGGGCCGGCGTCCGGGCGGCTCTGGACAAGCACGGCGAGCGGCTCGCGGGCGAGGCGACCTACAGCCGCGGCGAGAAGTTCACCGGCAGCATGAGGAAGCAGGTCGAGATCCTGCAGGGCGTTTCGCCGGACGCGGTCATCTGCATCGGCGCCTACGCCGCCTGCGCCGCGTTCGCCCGCGACGCCGTCGATCTCGGACTCGACGTGCCGATCGCCAACCTCTCCTTCGTCGGCAGCGAGAACCTCCTGAAGCTCCTGACCGAGGGGCAGGACGACGCCGAGAGGTACACCCGGCAGTTGATCAACTCCCAGGTCGTCCCCAGTTACGAGGACACGTCGATCCCGGCGGTCCAGGAGTACCGGGAACTGATGGCGCGCCACGACCCCCAGGTCCCGGCCGACCTGGTTCAGGAGGAGTACGCGCCGTTCCCGCACAGCTTCGGCAGTCTCGAGGGGTTCCTGAACGCCAAGCTGATGGGAGAGATTCTCCGGCGCCTCGGGCCGAACCCGGACCGCGCGGGACTGGAGGAGGCGGTCTTTTCGATCGAGGACTTCGACCTCGGAATCAGCGAGCGCGTGTCGTTCGGCCCCGACCGGCGTCAGGGACTCCAGAGCGTCTACCACACCGTCGTCGAGGACGGCCGGTTCGTTCCGCTCGACGACTGGGGCGCCAGGTTCGGCTGAGATGAGAATCCGCAGGCTGTTCAAGTGGACGAGGTTCGGCATCTTCGCCGTCTTCGGCCTGATCGTCCTGGCGACCTCCATTCTCTGCATCTACACCGTCGACACCGAGTTGTCGGCGGAGTACGAGGTCAACACCCAGAACATCGCCAAGACCATCGCCGACTCGAGCGCCGGCATTCTCCTGAACCAGAATCTCGCGACGCTGCAGTCGCTGGTCGACCAGTTTCTCGAGGTTCAGGGCATCCGCTACATCTACATCACCAGCGAGACGGGCGAGTTCCTGGCGCATACCTTCGTGCCCGGCATCCCCGAGGAGATCCTGGAGAGCGAACACAGCAACACGGCGCCGGTTGAACGGAGCCTGCCAGGGATGGGCGACTTCATCGAGGTCGGCAGCCCGATCCTGGCCGGAGTCGCCGGGACCGTGCACGTCGGCATGGATCTCGACGTCGTCGCTCTCAAGATCCAGCGGGCGATCGGCCAGCAGGTCTACCTGATCAGCGTCATGCTCGTCCTCGGGGTGCTGGCGTCGATCTGGTTCGTCAACCTGGCCGCGAAGCCGCTGGGCGAACTCCTCGCCTACGCGGTGGAACTGGCCAGGGACGGGGAGAACGACGAGCTCGGCGAGCGCGACCTCCTGGCGCGCGACGACGAGGTGGGCCACCTGGCGCGCCTGTTCCTTCACGTGTCGCGGCAGGGCGGCGGCCGGGGTCTGCCGGCGGGCACGTCCGGCACCACGGAGTAGCGCTGGGTGCGGGTACCGAGAGTCGTCATCGCGCTGCTCTGCACGACGCTCCAGTTGTGCTTCGGCACGGTGTACGCCTGGAGCTTCTTCCAGACGATGCTGGTCCGGCAGGCGGGCTGGACCTTCTCGCAGACGGCCTGGGCGTTCAGCATCACGATCTTCACCCTGGGCGTGTCGGCGGCCTGGGCCGGGCAGGTGCTGCCGCGGCTGGGACCCAGGAAACTCGCCGTGATCGGCAGCATCCTGTTCTCGGCCGGCTACCTGGTCGCGGCAGCCGCCCTCCGGCTGGACATGCTGCCGCTGTTCTACATCGGCTATGGCGTGATCGGCGGCGCCGGCATCGGACTGGGCTACGTGACGCCGGTCGCGACGGTGGCCAAGTGGTTCCCGGACCACAAGGGACTGGTCACCGGGATCGTCGTCATGGGCTTCGGCGTGGGCGCCTTCCTGCTCAGCAAGGGACTGGCGCCCTTGCTGGTGCTGCGCACGGGCGAGGACCTGTCCGAGGTGTTCCTCTGGCTCGGCATCACGTTCGCCTGCCTCCTGATCCCCTGCAGCCTGCTGCTGAGCGATCCGCCCGTTCCCTCGGATCTGGTGAAGTCCGTCGCCGGGCCCGCCGCGGAGACGGCGCCCGCGGAGGACGACACGGCCGTCAGGACCTACCTCGGTTCCCAGCAGTTCGTGTTCATGTGGATCGTCTTCTTCTTCAACATCGCGGCCGGCATCACGGTGATCAGCTTCCAGTCGGAGCTGCTCCAGGAGGTCTGGGGTCTTTCCGACCCCTCGCTCGAGCCGGCGACCCTGGCGGAGTACGGAGCCACGCTGATCGCGATCAGTTCGCTGTGCAACGGCGTGGGGAGACTGTTCTGGGGCCTGCTGTCGGACCGCATCGGCCGGGTGAAGGTGTTCCGGATTCTCCTCGCGAGCCAGATGGTCGTGTTCGGCGTGCTGATGACCGAGACGAATCCGTGGATCTTCTCGATACTCGTCTGCTACGTGCTGCTCTGCTTCGGCGGCGGGTTCGCCACCATGCCGCCCTTCGTCCTGGACGTGTTCGGTTCGCGCAAGATGTCCTCGATCTACGGCGCCGTGCTCACGGCGTGGGCGGCCGCCGGAATCGTCGGTCCGGTCTACCTGGGCTACCTCAAGGACGGCTACCCCGACCGTGCGGTCATGTACTGCTTCCTGGTCGGGATCCTCATGCTTGGCGGCGGTTTCCTCTTCTCCTACCTGCTGACAGACGACCGGATGCGCCTGGGACGGCCGACGCTCGAGGGAACCCTCCGCGAGTTCGGCATCCCCGTTTCCGGCCGCGGCTGACAACTTCGTGCCGCTCTTCAGGTCGCTGCGTCCGGCGCAGTGGAGCAAGAACGTCTTCGTCCTGGCGCCGGCGACGTTCGCCGGCAGCCTTCTGGATCGCGGCACGCTGGAGGCTTCGGCGATTGCCTTCGCCGCGTTCTGCGCCGCCGCCAGCGCCGTCTACCTGTTCAACGACCTGCGCGACCGCGAGCAGGACCGCCGCCACCCCCGGAAACGGCTGCGGCCGGTGGCGTCCGGCGACCTGGGCACGGCGCCGGCCACCGCGACGGGCGCGGCGCTTGCCGCCGCCGCGCTGACCGCGGCCTGGACGCTCAACCGGGAGACGGCGCTTCTGGTCGGCCTCTACCTGCTGGCGAACCTGCTCTACAGCCTGTGGTTGAAGGAGATCGTGATCGTCGACGTGATGGTCCTTGCGAGCGGCTACGTCATCCGGGTGGTCGTCGGAGCGACCGCCGTCGGCGTCACGGTTTCCGCCTGGCTGCTGCTGTGCACGGTCTTCCTGTCGCTGTTTCTGGGCTTCTCCAAGCGCCGCCACGAACTCGTGCTGCTCCCGGACGACGCGGGCGAGCAGCGGGCGGTTCTCGATCACTACAGCCCGGCGTTCCTGGACCAGATGATGAACGTCGTGACGGCGTCGACCCTGCTGTCCTATGCCCTCTACACGACCGCGGACGAGACCGTCATGCGCTTCGGCGACTACGGCCTGGTGTGGACGGTTCCGTTCGTGCTGTTCGGCATCTTCCGCTACCTGTACCTGATCCACCAGGCCGAGAATCCGAAGCAGCGGAATCCGACGGAACTACTCCTGTACGACGTTCCCTTCCTGGTGAACGTGGGGCTCTACGCCCTGGCCGTCTTCGCGATCGTCTACCTTCCGGGGCCGGCGCAGTAGAAACCGGTCAGCGCCGCCGCAGTAGCGACAGCACCCAGGGCATGGCCAGCACGCCCACCGCGACCGCGAACCAGAAGGTGGCGGCGCGGACGATGACGGTCGAGGCCAACGCGGCGTCGAGAGCCACACCCTGGCGCTCCAGCAGCAGGACGAGCGACCCCTCCGCGGCGAGCAGGCCGCCGGGGATCATCGAGGCGGCGCCCGCGACGCTGGAGGCCGCGTAGTCGAACACCGAGGCCAGGACGGGCACCGAGGGCGCGTAGTGGCGGACGACGAGGGCACAGCCGATCCCCTCGGCCGCCCAGGCCGCGGTGGACAGGGCGAGGCCGGGGAGCAGCATCCTGGGCTCCACGAGTTTCGTGAAGGCCTGATGGATGTCGATCAGCACGGCGGCGCGCCCTCTCGCGAGTCGGCTCTTCGCGAGCACGGGCAGCAGTCGTCTCGTGACGGGGCCGTAGGCCACGGCGACCACCGCGCCGGCCGCGACGAGGATGATGGGCGCGACGAACGAGCGCTGGCCGGTGAAGACGAAGACCGACGACAGGAGCAGCAGCAGGACCGCCAGCACGTCGAGCAGCCGTTCCGTGACGACGACGGCGATGACCGGACGGGCCCGCCCGCCGCCGAACTCGCGCGCCAGCCAGGCCTTGGCGAGCTCGCCGGCCTTGCCCGGAGTCACCGCGAGCAGGAAGCCCGTCAGGAAGATGGCGAGGCTGCGACTCCAGCGCAAGCGGACGTCGAGTTGCCGCAGGTACATCTGCCAGCGAACGAAGCGCAGCCAGTAGTTCACGGCGGACAGCAGCAGCACGACGAGCAGCGTCGTGAGACTGAAGTCCCGGATCAGATCGCGGATCTGCTCGAAGTCGCCGACGAAGCCGAGCGCGGCGAAGGTGACCGTGCCCAGCAGGAGCAGGATCAGCAGGCCCCTTCCGATGCCGCGGAACGGCTGGTGGTTGGAGAGCTGCACTGGTGGCAGCATGGACGGTAGCAGCTTCAGAATCGTAAGGATGTGGTGTGGCGTACAGCTCAGGTGGGAGGCGCTAAGCTGATCCGGTTGATGTCGAACAGCGCGAAACTGCACGCGCGGCGCCCCGTGGCGGCCCGTGTCGCGCTGTACGGCACGCTGCTCGTCCTGGTCGTGGCCGCCGTGGTCTTCCGGCCGCGTACGCCGGCGCCGACCTTCGACACGAACTGGCAGGACGTCGACTACGAGGCGGACGAGAACGTCCGGCGCCTTCAGGACCTGGTGCGCATCGACACGACGCCGGAGACGGGCCGCGAGATCGACGCCGCGCGTTACCTCGCCGGCATCCTCGAAGAGGCGGGCATTGCCGTGGAGATCGAGGCGCACGAGGGCGCCCGGGCGAACCTCTGGGCGATCCTCGAAGGCGAGAGCCGCGAAGCGCTGGTGCTCCACAACCACCTGGACGTCGACCCGGTGCGGCGACCGGAGGAGTGGATCGTGTCGCCCTTCGAGGGGCGGATCGAGCCGCCATGGATCATCGGCCGCGGCGTGTTCGACATGAAGAGCGTGACGGTGGCCCAGCTCGCCGCGATGCTGGCGGCCGCGGAGCGGACGGCGGCGGCCGGCCGCCGGCCGAGCCGGTCGCTGATCTTCCTCGCGACGAGCAGCGAGGAGACCGGCAGCGACCTCGGGACGCGCCACATCCTCGCCCACCGCCCGGAACTCACGGAGCGCTTCTGGGCGGTGCTGGGCGAGGGCGGCGTGCTGGAGGCGACCTGGACGAACGAGGTGAAGTACTGGGGCACGTCGTTCGCCCAGAAGCAGTTCCTGGAGGTGACGGCCACGGCGCCGGCGGCGGAACGGCTGGAGCGGCTGCGCGTCGATCTGCTTGCGGCGCTCGGCACCGCGAAACCCGCGGCGGTGGTGCCGGAGGTGGCGGCGTTCGCGGCGGCCTACGGGCCGTCGCGCCAGCACCCCGACTACCGGGCGGCGCTGGCCGAGCCGCAGCGTCTGCTCGAGGAGCCGGAGCTCTTCGACGGTCTGCCGGACCTGCTCAAGGCGTTGTTCCGCAACGAGGCGCATCCCTTCTTCGTCGAAGCCGCGCCCGCTGGCGGCTACCGGTTGCGCATCGTCCTTCACGTGCTGCCCGGGATGGACGCCGACGCGGCCGCGGCCGAGCTCCTGCCCGCCCGGCTGCTGGACGGGGTGGAGATTCGGATTCACGAGCGGCGGGGAGCGGCGCTCGGCAGCTCCCTCGATCATCCGGCGTACCTGCGGTTGACCGACTCGCTGCGCCGGCGCACCGGCGTCGAGCCGGACCGGATCGGTCCCTACCTGCTGGCGCGCTACGCGAACGACGCCCGTTTCTTCCGGCTCCACGGCATCGCCGCCTACGGATTCACGCCCTTCCGCTTCCTGGCCGTCGACTCGATGACCGTGGCGGGCCCGAACGAGAAGATCGCCCTGCCCGCCTTCATCGACGGTGTCGATCTGTACCGGCAGGTCGTCCTGGACCTTCTCGACCTGCCGCCCATTGCCGGGACCGGACGGACCACCGTCTCCTCAGGCGGAGTGCCGGAGGCGGCCCGGTGAAATCGCGTACAAGTGCCCAGTCAAGACGGCGCCGCACACTGGGTGCGCCGGCGTCCCCGCCGGCTGCCGCCGCAGGCGGCCAGGAGAACGCGCCGGCCGAAGCGCCCGGCGCTCGGCGGGTCAGTGTCAGGCTGCTCTTGTCAGCCGCGGTCCTGCTGGCTGCGGGACCGGCGTTCAGCGGCGCGGGACCGGTCGCCTGGCTACAGACCTACCTGTCGTTCGACACCAGCAATCCTCCGGGCGACGAGCGGCCCGCCGTCGAGTACCTGGCTTCGCTGATCGAGCGCCACGATCCGGAGGGCGAGCTCGACGTTCAGGTGCTGACCAGCCCAGGCGGCCGGGCCAACCTCTACGCGCGGTTGCCGGCGAACGTCCCCGATGCCGGAGGCGGAGCCCTGGTGCTGGTGCATCACGTCGACGTGGTCCCGGCGGGAGAGGGCTGGAGCCGGCCCCCGTTCGGCGGAACGATGCACGACGGGAAGATCTGGGGCCGCGGCGCACTCGACGCGAAGAGTCTCGGCATCGCCCATCTGGGCGCGATGCTCCACGTGCTGGAGAGCGGTCAGCCGCGGCGCCGCGACCTGGTCTTCGTAGCCAGCGCCGACGAGGAGGCGGGCGGCGCCGAAGGTGTCGGCTGGTTGCTGGAGGAGCGCTGGGAGTTGTTCGATGATGCCGTGGCAGTGTTGAACGAAGCGGGCGTCAACCGGGCGGCCGGGGACCGCTTGCTGTGGTGGGGCATCGAGACGGCGCAGAAGCAGGTGCTCTGGCTCCGCGTCACGGCCACCGGACGCGGAGGGCACGCTTCGGGATTCAACCCCGCGAGCCCCACGCACCGGCTGTTGCGTGCGTTGAACCGGGTGCTCGAACTGGAGCACCCGTGGCGGGTCACTGCTGCGGCGCACGAGGCCTACCGGGGCCTCGCTGCGTTCCACTCGGGAGAGTTGGCCGAAGTCTTCGATCAGCCGATCGAGGCGGTGCAGGCGGAACTCGACCGGCGGCTGCGGGTCGGCGGTCTGGACCGCGTACTGCTGCCCGGCATGTCGGCGAGCTTCCGCGACACGGTGCAGATCACCCGGATCGACAATGGCGCGGGACCGGTCAACGTGGCGCCGGGCGAGGCTGAGGCGCTCATCGACGCCCGCTTGCTGCCGGACACGGATGCCGAGGCCTTCCGCCGCCGGGTCGATACGGTCCTGGGTACCGGCATCCACGTCGAGGAACTTCTGCGCTCGGGCGCCAGCCCGGCGTCGAGCACGGAAAGCGACGTCTACCGGACGCTGGAGCGTTTCCTCGGCGTCCGCGCGCCGGTGGCTCCGGCCATGATCGCCGGTGCGACGGACTCGCGCTTCTTCCGGCGGCGCGGAGTGGACGCCTACGGCTTCTCCCCCTTCGTCGTCGCCAGCGGGGACGCCGGGGGGATCCACGGGCTCGACGAGCGGATACCTGTCGACGCTTTCCTTCGCGGCTGCGAGATGATGAAACGGGTCGTCGCCGGGCTGGTTCGGGGCAGCGGCGTGCAACCATGACCGGAGCGGCGCCGGCGACCATCGTTTTCGGGGCGGTGTACGCCACGGTGGTCGGGCTGTGCGTCGGCAGCTTCCTCAACGTCGTCGCCTGGCGGCTGCCGAGAGGCGAGTCGATCGTTCGGCCGCGGTCGCGCTGTCCCCACTGCAGCGCCAGCATCGCCGCGCGCGACAACGTGCCGTTGTTGAGTTTCGTGATTCTCCGCGGCCGTTGCAGGACCTGCGGCGAGTCGATCGCGTGGCGCTACCCCGCGGTCGAGGCGGGCAGCGGTGTCCTCTGGCTCGCCTCCTGGCTCGTGTTCGGGCCGACGTTCGACGGTCTTCTGGCCGCCGTCTTCTGCAGCCTCATGCTGGTGCTGGCGATCATCGACGCGAGCCACCTCCTGCTCCCCGACCCGCTGACCTGGGGCGGAATCGGGGTCGGTCTGGCCGGATCCTTCGCGGTGTCCTGGACGACACCGCGGGACGCGCTGTTCGGCGCCGCGGTCGGGGCCGGAGGGCTGCTGCTGCTCATCGGACTCTGGTACCTCCTTCGCCGGGTACGGGGCATGGGGCTCGGGGACGTGAAGATGCTCGCCGCGGTCGGCGCGTTTCTGGGCGTCGGCGGGACGCTGCTGACGCTTTTCCTCGCGTCACTGATTGGCGCGCTCGCCGGCCTCCTGCTCATGGTCCGCGGCCGGCTGGGCTGGAGTTCCAGGCTCCCCTTCGGCGTCTTTCTCGCGATGGGCGCCGTCGTGTCGCTGTTCTTCGGACCGCGGTTGATCGCCGCCTACGCGTCCCTGCTGTAAGACGACGCGTCCGTTTCCGTCCTGTTCAGTATGAACAGGATCCACCGCGCCAGCTTCGTTCCGCCGCGGACAGCCGGCTTCAGCCTGGTCGAGACGCTCGTCTCCTTCGCACTGCTCGGCCTCACCGCGACGACCGTGCTCTCGCTTCTCGTTCGATCCGGCCTGAACAACCTGGAGGCGCGCCGCGCCGAGAGGCTCGTCGAGATGGTCCGGTCGTCCATCGAGGGCATCGACGGCGCGGGAGACCAGGAACAGGTCTGGTGTCCCTCCGTCGCGGCCTGGCAGGAAGACTGCGGCGCTGAGGCGCCGCAGTTCCGCCGCGTCGTCCGATCGGTTCCCGTGCTCGAGCCGGGCCTGCCGGGCGAGTCGGTCGAGATCCTCGAGGTGACGGTCGAGGTGACCGCGCTGCGGGCGGGACGGGCCGCCGGGGAACGGACGATGCGCCTCGTCACCCTGCGCCTGCCATGAAGAGGGCCGACGCCGGCGCCAGCCTGATCGAGACCCTGGTCGCGTTCGGTCTCACGGTCGCCGTTTCGGCGTTCGCGCTCTCGCTGTTCGGCCTCCACCAGCACCTGGCGCGCGCTCAACTCGACGACTCGGCGCTGCAGCGGGCACAGCAGGCGGCACACCGGGAGTTGCGGCACGGGCTGCGCGCGGCCGGGCGCGGCGGGATCGCGCGGCAGTCGCCCGGCCGGGAGGCGCGTCCGGAGCTCGCCGCCTTCGTCGAGAAGGACGTGGCGCCCGGCCATCCGGTCGGCGGCCTGACTGCGGCCGAGGGCACCGACGTGCTGGTCGTCCGGGGCGTGATCAACGGCCCTCTCTACTGGGTCGAGGACATGGAGGTCGACCCGGCCGCCGCGCGCGGCTGGGTGGAGGTGCCGGCCGAGACGACCGGCGGCGTTTTCCAGCCGCTCTCGATGCTGCAGGACGCGGGCGAAGCCGGCGACGACGCGTTGCTCCTGATCTCCGGCGTCGCTCCGGTCCACGCGGTCGTGCCGATCACGGAGGTCGCGGCCAGCGGCCGCGGACGGGGGCGCCGACTGAGAGTCCACTTCCATGCGGATGCCTGGCGCGGGCCGGTCGCCGCCGCCTACCTCGGCCTGTCGAGTGGCGGCGCCTGGCCGGGGGACCTCATGCGCGTGGTGGAGAGGGTGGGCGTGCTGGAGGAATGGCGTTTCTACATCCGGCCGCCCGACCCGCGGTCGAGGCAGGGGCCGCAGCTTGCGATGGCCCGCCTGTACCCGGGGACCGAAGTCGCCTGGCGCCGGCGGAACTCCAACCTGCTGCAGCCGATCGCCGACGACCTGATCGACCTGGAGGTGACGGTAGAACAGACCGTGGACGGAGGGGCCTTCGTCGCCAGCGTGGCGACCACGGCCCGGGCCGGCGAACCCGCCGCCGTCGCGTTGCGGGTCGAGCGGACGACGTCGTCCTTCGTCCGGCTGAGGAACCTCCCTTGAAGAGGTCGACGTCCCCTCAGGGCAGCTCGACCCTGCTGGTGACGCTGATCCTGCTCCTGTTGAGTGGATCCTGTCTGGCGCTGCTGATGGCGACGCAGACCGGGATGCTGGTCGCGGCCCAGCAGAAGGTGCAGGTGCGGCTGCTGGCGGCTGCCGACGGAGGCGTGGAACTCGGCGTCGCGCGCGGGATGGCAGGCGCGGTCGATCCTACCGCCCGGACGCTCGGCGGTGGTGCGCCCGGAGCGGAAGTCGTCGTCGAGGTATCCGGCTTCGTTCCGGCGGCGAGCGCTCCCTGCCGCCTGTGCATGACGAACCTGGAAGGAACGCTGGGATCGATGGGCGGGTTGAGGCGCGTCAGTCACGTCGTATCCGCCACCGCCAGCGCTCCGAGCCGTTCGGATGGCCTGCCGCCTCCCCGGCGCTCGGTGTCCGCGGTGGTGGACCTGACGCCCTGGCCGGCGGGCAGCCGGGACCGATGGGACCTGGCCGCGACGGCGCCGCCGCGGCCGGACCCGCTCTCGTCCTTCGTCGACCCGAGCGACGACGACGGCAACGGCGCCCCCGATCTGGGAGAGCCGCTGTCGCCGCCGGCAATCGTCAGGCTGAACATGGGCGAGGGCGACCGCCTGGCGGCGGTGTTCGGCGGTGGGTACGACCGGACTCGGCCGGCCGAGGTCGGCAACTGGCTGTACATCGTCGGAGTCGAATCCGGCGCGCTGCTCTACAAGCGGAGGCTCGACGCGCCGGCCACCGCGACGCCGGCCGCTGCCGACCTGGACGGAGACGGAACGGCCGACCGGCTCTACGCCGGCACGCTCGCCGGCAGCCTGTACCGCGTCGACGTCTCGGCGGGCGCGCCACTCGCGGGCGGCCGCGTCGCGGCGAGCGCCTGGGCGCCGCGGCGGGTGTTCGAGACCGGCGGCCTGCCGATCCGCCATCCGCCGGCGGTGGTGCCGGCGCCGGAGACCGGCGCGCTGTTGCTGGCGTTCGGCACGGGCGCGCCGCTCGGCGGGTCGCCGCCGGAGGAACCGGCCGCCGGCAGGTTCTTCGTCATCGCCGACAAGGGACCGGCGCCGGCGGAGGCGGCCTGGTCGCTCGCCCTGGACCGGGCGGAGGAACTCGCCTCGCCGCCGCTCGCGGTGGCCGGACTGCTGACGTTCCTCACCTTCAGACCGAGCGGTCCCGATGTCGGCGAACTGCGCCGGTACTCCCTCCGGCTTCGTTCGGGCGAGGCCGTCGGCGGCGGATCGCGGGCATTCGTCGTCGATGCCGGCGCGCCACGGCCGGCGACGGACTTCGGATCGCCGACCCGGATCGACGTCGACCATCCGGGGCGCTACGGCGTGCCGCTGTCTCCCGGCGAGGAGCGCGAGGTCGAGGCTCTCCGCGCGGCGATGCCGCGGCGATGCCGGTTCGGCGGCAGCCGCGTGCGGCTGGAGGCCGAGGGCCTGAGCGGCGCGCCGCTGCGGCTGGCGGTGCTGCCAGTGTGCCATGTGGAGGTGGACTGGTTCGGGGGCTGAAGATGGTCGCTAGCCCAACGCTCGTTCCACCGCGCTCGCCAGCGCTTCGTCGTTCCGCGGGTCCACGGTCCGCAGGTCGAGGAACAGGCGGCCCTCGCGCTGGTAGCCGACGACCGGCGGCTCGCCCTGGCGGAGCCGGGCGGCGACATCGCCGGCGGCGTCGAGGGCCACCACCCAGCCTT
>JAPVWO010000060.1 GCA_027493375.1 Candidatus Multivorans thiocomprendens
GAAGCTCTACGCCTTCCAGGGCTACCGTTACAACTCCACCAGGGTCGACGCCGCGCAGCAGGCGGCGCCGCCGTTCGACCAGATCGACGAGTCCCTGCGAGACCGCCTGCACGCGCGGTCGCCGCACCAGTTCGCGCGCGTCACGAAACCGGTCGGACACGGCGATCTGACGCCGCACGAACACTCCGTGGCGCTCCACCGCGAATGGATCGGAACCGGAGTCGTGGTGCGGGACGAAACACCGTCGATCTACCCCTACGCGATCACCCAGCCGGACGGCTCGATCCGGCTGGGCCTGTGCGCCCTGGTCGGCGTCGAGCCGGGGCGTGAAGGAGACCTCTGGCCGCACGAGCAGACGGTCGCGAAGTCGATCGCCGAGCGCCTGGACCTGCTGCGGCTCAGCCGGATCGACATCGAGCCCGTCTTCTACCTCGCCGAAGACGACGGCACGCTGGAACGTCTGCTCGCCGAAGACTGCAACGGCGCCGCGGGAGATGCCCTGGTCAGCCACACGGATCCGTTGACGGGCGATGTCCACACGCTCCACCGAATCACCGGCCCCGAGCGGATCGCCGCCTACGCCGCCGCTCTCGCGAACGCTCGCGCCGCGATCGCGGACGGCCACCACCGCACCCAGGTGGCGCAGACCCGTCTGGTTCCAGGGCGACGAAGCCCCCGAGCTTTGGACCCTCGACCCGAACGCCGCCCCCGCCGACACTCCCGGCCGCAGGGCGAACCTGCCCGCCGTCCTGCTCCACCATCACCTGCTGAAGACCACCGGCGTACCGATCGAGGCCGCCACCGACGGCAGCATCGCCTACGAGGCGAACCCCGACGACATCGTCGCGCTGCTCGAGCGCGCCGAAATCACCGCCGGCGTCTTCCTGCCCCCGATGACCCCGAAGCAGTTCTCGCTGGCCACCGAAGACGGCGACCTGCTGCCGCCCAAGTCGACCCGGTTTCTGCCGAAGCTCGTGTCAGGCCTCGTGTGGTGCGGACATGATGCGAAGGTGGTGTCGGGATAGCATCGACTCATGTCCCGGAATCCAGCACGCTCCGCTGAACGCGGACGGCGACAGTTGGTCCTGGATTCGCCATCCAAGCGGTCGTCTCCTAGTTCGTCTGCGCTCACCGGCGCGAGGACGTCAGAAAGCGGGCAGAAGCGCGTCGTACGAAACGGCATCGCGACGAACAACCTGGTGCTGAGCGCAACCGTCGGCGGCAACGAGACAGTGCTTCCGGAGATCCTCGATCTCTACGTCGCGCCCGGCAGCACGATCGCCGACGTAACCTACGGCAAGGGTGTGTTCTGGCGGAACGTCCCCGAGGCTCTCTACAACCTGCTGGCCACGGACGTGCAGACGGGCGTCGACTGCCGAGAGCTGCCGTACGAGGACGGCGAGATCGACTGCGTCGTGTTCGATCCTCCCTACATGCACACGCCGGGCGGGACGGCGCATACGACCCACCAGCCCTTCGAGCGTTACTACAAGAACAACGACACGGGCAACCGCACGACTTCGTCGCGGAGGACCTTTTCGTCGTGGTGAGAAACAACCGTCCCGGCGTCAGCCGCGCGGTCAAGCAGGTTCACGCCCGGAAGAACCACTCCTACTTCCTCGTGTTCTGGAAGCGCGACCGGACCGGCGCCTTGTGGACGGCGCCCGAGTGAATCCGGTCGAGTTGATGCTCCTCGTCATCCGGGAGCACACACCCGAATCGATCTGGACCGACGCCCCGCTTGAACCGTTCCGCCGCGTAGCCAACACCAACCGGGGCGACATCGGCGAAAACTTCGTCCAGCGCTACCTGCACCGCCACGGAATCGTCGCGAACCGCGTCGGTTCCCGAATCTCGGCAGCGGACCTGGAGATCGGCGGGAAGCTCTTCGAGGTCAAGACAGCCTCAGAAGACAAGGGAGGCGCCTTTCAGTTCAACCATGTGCGGCTCGACCGGACCTACGACTATCTCTTCTGCCTCGGAATTCGGCCAGATTCCATCCTCTTCGATGCCTGGCGCAAGGGAGCGGTGTCCGAAGGCTCCGCCGGGACACTCGTCCGCATGGCGGAGGGCCAGAGTGTCACCTTCAAGCTGACCAGGAAGCCGGCGACGATGAAGAAGATCGAGGAGCTTCCGGGCTGGATGCTGAAAGAGGTCCTGAAGACGTAGCCCGTTGGATGCAGAGCCCGGAACACCGCAACCAGCAACGAACTCCAACCGCGGGAGAGTCGAGCAAGGAAGACCGTGAGCTTGAACGCATCGGCGCGGCGCTGGAGCGCATCGGCGGAGTGATGGAGAGGCTGGGGTTCTGGGTCAAGGTCGTCGTGATCACAGGCCTCGCCTACGTAGCCCTGACGCTGCTGGACGCCATACTCCGGACGGTCTTCTTCTGACCCATCGGCACCGCGCACCTCGGCCGCGGAGATCCCCTATGCGATCGTCGGCGAGGCGACGCCGCGCGCTGGGCGTCAGTCCAGGAACCGGTGGCTGCCGTCGCAGTGCGGCATCTTGCCGCTGCGCTTGCACTGGCAGAGCGCGACCCGACGGTCCGCGTCCAGCGTTAGGCGCATCGGCTCGAACTCGGTGCCCCGATGCGAACCGTCACAGAAGGGCTGGTTCTCCGACCGGCCGCAACGGCACCACCAGTAAGTGCCGGCCTCCAGTTCGATCTTGGCGGGTTCGCGGGCGGCGATTCGGGCTTCGGTCATCGTCGCTTCTCCCTGGTCGTCAACCTCTACAGGCTGGCCGACCGGTCCGACAAGGCTAACAGGCGCACGCAGGAGGGCGCGTACACTTGACACCAAATGGACGTGACTGTCTGGCCGATCTCTGAGCCTTCCCGCAGGAATCAACTCTGCCGGGAGCGACACCGCGCCGAATGGCACGGAGAAGCACCACTCGCCCGCATGGGCGGCCTGCTCCTCGAGCTCAACGCGTGGCCCAGCTAGCGCCAGCCAACCGACTCGCCATGCTCGCGCTGGCGGTTCCGACAGCGGCACTGCCGGTCCACACGCCGGCTCTCGTCCAGGAGCCTGACGAGGTCCGCTCCACCCGGTCGCGGTTGGAAGACCGGAACGTGGCTATCCGGACTGCCCATCTGGAACTCCACTTCGGCAATGTCGATCTTGATGGGACGAAGGCCGACGGCCGCATCGAGCTGTACTTCGACGGCGCGAACTACCTCCATCGGCTTCATCTCGGAGGCGCCGTTCTGGTCGAAATGGAGAAGGACGGCGTCCTTCACCGCTACACGATCGATCCGGACGGGAATCCGACACCGACCGCGAAGAGCGAGGCGAACGGGATGATCGAGCGGGCTTTCTGGAGCTTGCTGCCTTCGCTCACGCCGGAACCGGCGAACCTCGTCGAAGACGAATCCGCTGCGTCGGCGAGCGGAGATCACCTGCTGATCGCTCAGTCCGGCACAATCCTCTGGATCGACAAGGGGACGGGAGACGTTGTACGAACGGAGCGCTCGGACGTGGTTGCCGAATACGGGAACTTCGTTGTCCGGGACTGTTTTAGGTTTCCGACCCGGGTCTCGACGCGCGCTGTAGCGACGGGCGACATCGTGACCCTGGAGGTAGGGCACGTCAAACTCAACGGCCCGGTGGATCCGGTGCTGTTCGCTACGCCAGAGCCGTAGTCGACAACCTACGCGCAGGCGGGGAGTCGTGGCCGCCTCGCGGCCCAATCTCCTGGCCGCCTTCGGCGGCAGCGGGTGGAAAGGAAGCAACGCCGAACCGGAGCGAGTGAAGCGAAGCGAGCGCCACCCCCCAATCATCCGAGAAAGCGCGAGCGGCCGTCCGGGCCGCCTCCCCCTGAGTCCCTCCGTGGGCGGTTGCAAGCGACGCGCCCCTACTCACCCGGCACGGCGGCAAGCGCGGCGAGCCGCGCGGCCTCGAACTCGTCGCCGGGGTTCCAGGTCGGAAACTCGGGGTTCTCGGAGATCGCGCGAGCGCAGGCCAAACCAAGTTCGACGTCGTCGACCATGCCGTCGAAGTTCCAGTCCTCGCTGTACTCGTCGGACACCTGGTGGTAGATGTTCTCGGTCCAGGCTTCCAGTTGCTCCGCGCCCCAGCCCGCCGGCCGGCCGATGAAGTCGGTGCCGTTGTCCAGGTAGATCGCCGGCACGCCGATGCGGGCGAAGCTCAACTGGTCGGAGCGGTAGAAGAAGCCCCGGTCCGGAAACTGGTCGGGCAGCACGGTGCGGCCCTGCTCGGCTGCCGCGACCTCGACGACTCCGTCCAGGCTCGACTTGCCGTAGCCGATGTAGGTCACGTCGCGGGTGCGGCCCCACTGGTTGCCGCCGTCGTAGTTGATGTTCGCGACCATCTTCCCCGGCGGAACCGTCGGGTGGGCGGCGTAGTACTCGGATCCGAGCAGGCCCTGCTCCTCCGCCCCGACCAGCAGGAACAGCATGGAGCGGCTCGGCCCGGGGCTCTGCGCGGCCAGCTCACCGGCGATCGCGAGCACCTGGGCGACGCCGGCCGCGTTGTCGAGGGCGCCGTTGTAGATGCGGTCTTCCAGGCTCTCGTCCGGCGAGATGCCGATGTGGTCGTGGTGGGCCGTGAACACGATCCACTCGTCGGCGAAATCCGGGTCGCTGCCCGGCAGGGCGCCGAGCACGTTGGCCGTCTGCTCGCTCGTCACGGTGTTCGTGAGCGACAGGCTGGTGGACAGACCGAGGGGCACCGGCGTGAAGTCGGCGCTGCGGGCCGACTGCAGGGTCTCGTCGTAGTCGACGCCGGCGAACTCGAACAGGCGCCGGGACGCCTCTTCCGTCAGCCAGGCGTTGATCTGCGTCCGCGGTTCACCCTCGTCGGGCAGCTCGAACTGGGGCCCGGTCCAGGACGTCTGGACCACGTTGAATCCATACCCCGCCGACGGCGCCGTGTGGATGATGATCGCGCCGGCCGCGCCCTGGGCCGCGGCGCTCTCGTACTTGTAGGTCCAGCGGCCGTAGTAAAGACGCCGGTTGCCCTCGAAGAGGTCCGGATCCCAGTCCGGGTCGTTGTTCAGCATGACCAGCACCTTGCCGGCGAGGTCGGCGTCGCCATAGTCGTCCCAGTCGTACTCGGGCGCCTGGATGCCGTAGCCGACGAACACGACCTCGGCGTCCGCGACCGCGGCCTGCTCCGACTGCACGCCGCTGTGCGCGATGAACTCGTCCCAGAAGGCAAAGTCGACGCTGTCGCCGGTGCCCGACTCGAAGGTCCAGATTTCCGGCACGGCAGCGTCGACGCCGACGATGTCGAACGGCTGTTCCCAGCTTCCATCCGCAGCGGCGGGTTCGAGACCCATGTCGGCCATCACGTCGGCGATGTACTGCCGCGCCATGACGTCGCCGGCGGTACCCGGGCCGCGGCCCTCCATCGCGTCGTCGGAGAGGTCGGCGATCCAGGTGGCGAGCTGGGTAGCGGTATCGGGAGCGGGCTGTCCGCAGGCGGCGAGGCAAAGAACGAGAAGAGGAAACGCGAGTGCGGGAGCTCGTTTGGTCATCGGGGAATCGTAGCGCGGCATGACTCGGGCTCGCCGCTCCGCGGCATCGCGCGAGATGCCGGCGAGGGCGCCGGCGCACCCAGTGTGGACCGACTGATAGATTGTTGGCTATACGAGATGCCAGCGACGAAGACCTTGAGCCGGCCGGCGGCGGTGTCCGAGAGCGAGCGGACGCTGGACCGCTATCTGGACGGCCTGCTGGTCGAGCGGGGCCTGTCCCGGCACACGGTCGACGCCTACCGGCGCGACCTCGTCCGGCTGGCGGGCAACCTGGAGGACGGTGGCGGAGACCTGCTGGTCGCCACCGTGGACCAGCTCGGCCAGCACCTGCGGCGACTGCGCCGGGAAGGTCTGTCGCCGCGTTCGATCAGCCGCGCTCTCGTCTCGATGCGCCGCTTCTACGCCTTCCTGGTCAACGAGGGCGACCGCGACGACAACCCGGCGGTCAACCTGTACCCGCCACGCCTGCCGCGACGCCTGCCCAAGGTGCTGCGGGAGGAGCAGGTCGAGGCACTGCTCCGCGCCCCGGACACGAGCCGGGCTCCGGGCGTAAGGGACCGGGCGATGATCGAGCTGCTCTACGCCACGGGGCTCCGCGTCAGCGAGATGGTCGGCCTCGAACGAAGCCAGCTCCAACTCGAGGCCGGCTTCCTGATCGCGTTCGGCAAGGGGGCCAAGGAACGGGTGGTGCCGGTGGGCGAGTCGGCCGAAACCTGGCTCCAGCGCTACCTGAAGGAGGTGCGGCCGGCGATGGCGAAGGGCCGCCACGATGTCGTCTTCGTCAGCTATCGCGGCAGCGGACTGACCCGGCAGGGCTTCTGGAAGCTGCTCAGGAACTACGGGCGGGGCGCGGGCATCCCCGACCTGTCGCCCCACGTGCTGCGCCACAGCTTCGCCACACACCTGCTGGAGCACGGCGCCGACCTGAGGGCCGTCCAGGTCATGCTCGGACACGCGAACATCACGACGACGCAGATCTACACACACATCCACGAGCACCGCCTGCGGACGCTGTACGACCAGTACCACCCGCGGGCGCGGTGACGCTGGCTACAGGCCGAGGAAGCCGTAGACGCGGCCGATGAAGGTCACGGTTTCGCGGTAGGGCGGAACGCCGTCATGGGCGTCGACGGCGCCTTCACCGGCGTTGTAGCCGGCGAGCACGCGCGGCAGATCGTCCTCGAAGCGGCGGCGAAGCCAGGTCAGGTAGCGGGCCGCCGCGAGGACGTTCCGGGCCGGGTCGTGGAGTTCACGCGGCGACACGCCGAACCGTTCGGCGGTGGCCGGCATCAACTGGAGCAGGCCCCGGGCGCCCTTGTTGGACACGGCGCCCGCGTCGTAGTTCGACTCGGCCCTCGCCAGGGCCGCCAGCAGATCGGGATTCAGTTCGTGCTCGCGGCCGACCCGGAGGAAGAGTTCCCCGTAGGGCGTCGCTGGCGCCGTCTGTCCGGGCCGATAGTCGAACGTGAAGCCGGGCTCAGCCGCGGGCTCCGGCGGCGGCTCATCGACGATCTCGTCATCGACGATGCGCTCGACCTGCATCAGCGGCAGGGTCACCGTCCCGCCGCCCTCCAGGATCAGGCGGATGCGTTCGGCGCCCAGGGCGTTGTCACGATGCTGAAGTTCCCACTCGGTCACCTTGTAGCGGTGGCCGTTCGTCAGAATCGCGAGCTCGCCCGCGGCCGGGGCCGCGCCGGCCAGCAGGACCGTGGCCGCCAGGGCGACCCGCAGGACCATCCGCACCGCTTTCTTCTCAGCCGCCGGCCGCCCGCAGCAGCTCCTGGTCGACCGGCGTCCCGGAAGTCGCCGCCTCCGGCTGGAAACGCATCACGACCAGGGTGAGATCGTCCTCGGCGCCCACGCCTTCGGTGTGGCTTCGGATGTCCCCGAGAATGCGGTCCCGCACTTCCATGGCGCTGTCGGCAGAGCCCTTGAGGGAGTCGATCGTGCGCTCGTAGCCAAAGACCTCGCCGCCTTTGTCCGCGGCCTCGATGAAGCCGTCCGAGAGCCAGACCATGACGTCGCCAGGCTCGAGTTCGAACCGCCGGAAGCCGTAGTCCGCACCGAGCGCGCCGAGCGGAGACCCGGCGAGCAGAATCTCCTCGATCTCGCCGTTCCGCAGCAGGTAGGCGGGAGGATGGCCAGCGTTCGTCAGTTCGACCACGCCGGTCGAGACGTCGATCAGGGAGAGACTCGCCGTGACGAACACACGGTCGCGGTCACCGGGCGCCGCGGAAGCACGTTCCTTGCTGCGGCTGCTCGCCTTGCGCACCAGCCCGTCCAGAGCGGGAAGCAGTTGCCGCGCCGGCTTGCCCTCCCCCACCAGGGTCAACAGGCCGGCCTTGAGCATCGCCATGCGAAGGCCGGCCGAGAGGCCGTGCCCGGCCACGTCCGCGATGACGACGCCAAGCCGGCCCCTGTCGCCTTCCCACTCACCGGGAAGCTCGAGGATGTCGAAGTAGTCGCCGCCGATCGCCGCCGACGGCTCGAAGAAGGTGGCGAACTCGACTCCCTCGACCTGGAGTCCCTGGCCCGGAATCAGGTTCTTCTGAACCTCGCGGGCGAACTCGAGTTCCCGCTCCAGGGCCCGCCGGGCCGTTCGCTCGGCGATCAGGCGTTCGAGGCCTGCCGCCATCTCGTTGAACGATCGCTGAAGAGCGCCGAGCTGATCCTTGCGCCGCACCGGAATGCGGGCCGAGAAGTCTCCTGCCTGCACCGCCCCGGTGGCCGTGCTCAGCCGGTTCACGGCCCGGCTCAGCCCGAGGATCATGAACGTCGCCATGATCGTCGCCGCGATGAAGACGTCGAAGAGCAGGAAGGTCGGGATGATGAATGCGATCCAGCCGAAGGTGTCCACCTGGCTCGAGGGCGAGAAGAGATGGCGGAAGACGATCCGCTGGGTCGCCGCCAACGACACCGAGGCTGCAGGACGAACTGCGGACCGCCGAAGATCTGGACCGTCCAACCCGCGCCGTCCGTCTCGCCCGGGCCGCGGAGCTGCGTCCAGACATCGCTTCGCCCGCTGAGCTCCCGTTCCAGCGGCCCGCCGGTCGCCGGGTCGTAGAACGCAATGACCGCCGAGGTCCCCCGGCGAAAGACCGCTGCAAGCGTCGCCGAACCGTCGGGCAGGACGACCAGCGGCGGAACTCTGTTCCGACGCCGCTGCCCGTCCGTAGCCCCGTCCGTCTCCAGCCACGCGGGAAAGGACGCCGGCGCCCTCGGATCCCCGCCCGCGAGGGCGCCGCCCTGGTAGTACGCCAGCGCGGCGCCACCTTGCGCGGCAGGCAGAGAAGAGGGGTCCAGAAGCCCCATCTCCAGGGGCTGGAGAAGGAACCCGGACACCGCCTCGAGTTCCTCGTGAAGACCGATCGCCGCGTCGCGGTAGAGATGGCCGAGGAAGAAGCCCGACAGCAGATAGGCGGCGACGACGACCAGCACCAGGCTGAGCAGGAACGGCAGCAGACCCAGCAGCATGTAGCTGAAGGCAAGTCGCCGGCCCACCCGCCACAGCAGCCGGCGCTGCAGCCAGACCAGGAGGATCCAGCCCACCGCACCGCCAACGACGGTGATCAGGGTCCACGCAAGCAAGTCGAGCGCCAGGGGCGCATCCAGCGACACCGTGACGATCGAGAGCGCCAGCGCGAAGACGACCACCGACAGCCAGACGACTCGCCGCCATGGCCTGCTTCGGCTCGCTTCTTTCTCGCGACTGGGCACCTGAGGTTCTCGCCGATGCGCGGGGCAGCGTCATGGTACTATCTGCTACCAGACTGTTCCGCGGACGGAGCCCGCTGGCGCGGCGGCGGGCAGAGTTTCGCCCCCGATAGCGTCCGGCTGCCACATCCCAGGAACCACCATGACCCTCCCGATCGCAGGGCAGACGGATGCCGGCAAAGCCGCTGAAGCCACCGTCTCCGACGTCGTCATCCGTTTCGCCGGCGACTCCGGCGACGGCATGCAGCTCACCGGCACCCAGTTCACGAACACATCGGCGCTGATCGGCAACGACCTCTCGACCCTGCCCGACTTCCCGGCCGAGATCCGGGCGCCGGCGGGGACGCTGCCGGGCGTTTCCGCCTTCCAGGTCCGGATCGCCGACCACGACATCCACACCCCCGGCGACGCGCCGGACGTGCTCGTCGCGATGAACCCGGCGGCGCTCAAGGCGAACCTGCGCGACCTGCGCGACAACGGCGTGATCATCGTCAACACGGACGAGTTCACGCCGCGGAATCTGAAGCGCGCCGGCTACGAGTCGAACCCGCTCGAGGACGACAGCCTGAACGCCTTCCGGCTGTACCAGGTCGCCCTGACGACGATGACCCGGCGGGCACTGGAGGAGAGCGAGCTCGACGTCCGCTCCAAGGACCGCTGCAAGAACTTCCTCGCCCTGGGGATGATCTACTGGCTGTTCAGCCGGCCCCTTGAACCGACGATCGACTGGCTGCGCGTCAAGTTCCGGCGCCGGCCCGAGATCGCCGAGGCCAACGTCAAGGTGATGAAGGCGGGCTGGAACTTCTGCGACATCACCGACGCCTTCCAGGTGCGGTACGACGTGGAGCCGGCCAAGCTGGAGCCCGGCACCTACCGCAGCATCCACGGCAACTCGGCGCTCGCCATCGGGCTGGTCGCCGCCAGCCGCCGCAGCGGCCTGCCCCTGTTCCTCGGCGCCTATCCGATCACTCCGGCCAGCGACGTGCTCCACGAACTGGCGACCTACAAGCACTTCGGCGTCACCACCTACCAGGCGGAGGACGAGATTGCCGCCGTCTGCGCCGCCATCGGCGCCTCCTTCGGCGGCAACCTCGGCGTCAGTTGCTCGAGCGGTCCCGGGATCGCGCTCAAGGCGGAGGGGATCAACCTGGCGGTCATGGTCGAGCTGCCACTCGTGATCTGCGACATCCAGCGCGGCGGGCCCTCCACCGGCCTGCCCACGAAGACCGAACAGGCGGACCTGCTGCAGGTCATGTTCGGCCGGAACAACGAGTCGCCGGTGCCGGTGATCGCCGCGTCCTCGCCCGCCAACTGCTTCGACACCGCGCTCGAGGCGGTCCGCATGGCGACGGCCTACATGACGCCCGTCATCCTGCTCTCCGACGGCTACATCGCGAACGGCGCGGAGCCGTGGCGCATCCCCGAGGTCGAGGAGCTTCCCGATCTCCGGGTCGACTTCCACCAGAACGCCGAGGGCTTCATGCCCTACATGCGCGACGAGCGCACCCTCGCCCGGCCGTGGGCCATTCCCGGCACGCCCGGTCTCGAACATCGGATCGGCGGGCTCGAGAAGGAGGACGTCACCGGCAACGTGAACTACGAGCCGGAGAACCACGACCACATGGTGCGCCTGCGCGCCGA